>CAVHFC010000105.1:0-4450 GCA_963635025.1 Eubacterium sp. CAG:786 | reverse complement strand
GGGAGCAAGTTCTTCAAGCAGGCGCGCGTCCCCGCCGCCTGCGCGCTCGTGCTGTTCGTGGTGCTGGCCGCATGGTGGGCGCTGTACCTGGTGCCCGGCTACAACGACATCATCGCCGCCGGCGGTACCACGGCAGACGAACTCGCCAGCGAAGGCCCCGCTTTCTACTACAACGGCCTCGCGCTTATCGGCTTTCTGGTGGCAAGTCTTCTGTTCTTCAACTCGCTGTTCATGCTGGGGCGCACCATCGCTTCGTGGAAGCGCTCCCACGAATGCGGCGCGGCCGCGGCGCTGTGGGGCTGCCTGCGCAACAACGCCGCGCGCTTCGGCGGCTTTCTGTCGCACGCGGCCATGGCCATTATCCTGGTCGGCTTGATTGGCTCGTCGATGTACGTCACCGAGCAGGTGCAGTACGTCAGCTACGACGAGGAAACCGACGCCTCGACCGACGTTCTCCAGATCAGGGGCTACACGCTCGAATATGCGGGCAATTCCATCGACGAGCTTGAGGGCGGAAGGGATATCCTGTACACAGTGACCTTCAATGCCTACAAAGACGGTCAATACCTGGGGCAGGTGAGTCCCGCCGTGCGCCTTGACCAGCGCACGCAGCAGCAGAAGCTCGTCGCCAGCGTCATCTCGCTGCCGACCGAGGACCTCTTCGTGGTGTATCGCGGCGTGAACGACGACAACGCGTTTTCCATGGATGCGCGCGTCAATCCGTACGTGTCGTTCGTGTGGGTGGGCTTCGTGTTGCTGATGGTCGGCATCTTGGTGGCCACCGTCGGGCATCGCCGCGCCAGCCGCAAGCTCGGCGCCGCCGAGCGCATGGCGGCCGACGTCGCCGCCGGCGATGCCGTCGAGGCGAGTGGGACGATTTGCGAGCCTCAAGGCGAGGCTGCCACGTCGTCGAAGGCCGGCAAGTCGGACGCCTAGCGTTTTCGCAGCGCATCTGCGGGCAAAGGAACAGGGAAGGGGAGGCTTATGGGCACGACCGAGGTAGCGGCCATCCGCACGAAGAAGCTCTCGAAGGTCTTCGGTACTCGCCGCGCGGTGGATGGCGTCACCATCGAGGTGCCGCAGGGGGCCTTCCTTTCCATCTTCGGGCCGAACGGCGCCGGCAAGACGACGCTTCTGCGCATGCTCTCCACGCTGAACCGCCCCAGCTCGGGCGAGGCGTTCCTCATGGGGCTCGACTTGAAGGAGGACGCCGACACCGCGCGCCAGCACATCGGCCTCATCTCGCACAACTCCATGCTCTACCCCGACCTCACGGCCGAGCAGAACCTGCTTTTGTACGCGAAGCTCTACGGGCTTGAGGACCCGGACGGGCGCGTGATGGAGCTTTTGGAGGCTGTGGAGCTGAAGCATCGCCGCCTCGACGCGGTGCGCACGTTCTCGCGCGGCATGACGCAGCGCCTCTCCATCGCCCGCGCGCTCATCCACGATCCTGACGTGGTGTTCCTCGACGAGCCGTATTCGGGGCTGGACCCGCACGCGATGGACATCTTCGACGACCTCATCGCCCGCAACCGGCAGGGGCGCACCTTCGTCATGGTGAGCCACGACTTGCAGAAGGGCTTCGACATGTGCACGCACGCGCTGATGCTCGCGCGCGGGCGCGTGGTGGCCTTCGAGGAGAAGGAGTCGCTTGACTTCGACGAATTCGCGAACCTGTATCGCTCCACGGTGGGAATGGGGGTGGCCTAATTGAGCGCCACGGAAATCAAGCAGTCGCGCCGGGCGGGCAAGATGCCAGGCGCGGGCACGGCGGCCCTTCGCACGCCCAGCACGTTTTCGCAGTACCGCACCCTGTTGCTGAAGGACTTGCAGCAAGAATTCCGCACCAAGGAAATGCTCACCTCCATGGGCATCTACGCGCTGCTCGTGCTCATCGTCTACGGCGCGGCGCTCGGGCAGTCCGCCCAGTCCACCGACGTGCTGCAGATTTCCGGCGGCCTTCTGTGGTCGCTCGTGGTGTTCACGAGCCTGCTTGGTTTGAACCGCTCGTTCAACCACGAAAAGGAGCAAGGCTGCCTTGAGGGCATCCTGCTCGTGCCGCTGGACCGCTCTGTCATCTTCTTGGCGAAAGCGACCTCGAACCTGCTGTTTCTGCTGGTGGTCGAGGTCATCGCGGTGCCGCTGTTCTGGTTCTTCTTTCTGACCACGGCAACTCCCGGCCCCGATTTCGCGCTTGCCGCGGCGCCGCTTTTGGTGGGCACCATCGGCGTCGCCGGCATCGGCACGCTGCTCTCCACCATCACCGTGAACACGCGGGGAAAAGATGTTATGCTTGCCGTACTTTTCGTGCCGCTCATCTTCCCGCTGCTGTATGCTTGCGCGTCGGCGACCACGGCGGTCATCGTCGGCGCGGAGGGTTACTTCGACGTCTTCGTGCAGTCGCTGGCGCTTGCGGGCGGCTACGACGTCATCATGCTGCTGCTCAGCTGGGTGCTCTACGATTTCGTGATCTCGGCTTAAAGGCCGATTGCGTCCGCGCGCGTCGCGGAGGAAAGGACGGCAATGACCCAAAACAAACCTTTGAAGCTGCCCGAGGCGGGGCAGTGGCCCGACAAGGTGGCGCCCTGGGCGCTGCTCGCGGGCATCGTCTTGTCGACGGCGGGCTTTCTCATGGCGTTTCTGTACGCCGGCCCGGTCAACGGCGCGGCGGTCGACGGCGTCGAGCTGATCGGCGGGCAGATGGTGGCGAACAAGCTTCTGCTGTCCCAGAAGATTTTCTACTTCCATATGCCTTCGGCCATCGTGTCGTTTTTGGCGCTTGTGTTCGGCTGCTACTACAGCGTGCGCTTCCTTGCCACCAAAAACCAGCGCTTCGACACCTGCGCGAAGGTCGCCCTGCAGGTGGCGCTCGTGTTCGTCATCAACACCATGATCACGGGCGATCTGTGGACGCGCTTCGAATGGGGCGTGTGGTGGACCTGGGAGCCGCGACTGACCACCTATCTTATCCTCATGCTCATCATCATCGCCTACTTCGTGCTGCGCAACGCCATCGACGAGCCCGAGCGTCGCGGCACCTACGCGGCGGTCATCGCCATCATCGCGACCATCGACGTGCCCATCTGCTTCATGGTGACGCGCCTCATTCCCTCGAGCGTTCATCCCGTGGTCCTGCGCGAGGGCGGCATGTCGTCGGGCATGGGACTGACCGTGGGCGTGTGCATGATCGGGCTTCTGCTCGTGGGCTTCGGCCTGTATCGCCTGCGTTTTCGCCAGGTGCGCGCGGCCGAGCGCGTGCAGGAGCTGAAAGACGAGATCGAGTTGCTCGAAGAGCAGCGCCGTTAGTTTGTGACCGATTGCTGGCGGCGTGCCAGCGTGTATAGGAGGTTCCCATGAACCCGGTACTTGAGGAAATCTACAGCACCATCATCCCTTCCGCGCCGTTTCTTATCGCCGCGTACGCCCTTCTGTGGGCCGTGCTGCTCATCTATGTGCTGGTGAGCATGTTCTCGATGAAGAAGACCGAGGCGCAGATCGCGGTGCTTGAAGAGGCTGTGGCGGAACTGAAGGCCCGATAGGGCGCGTGATACAATCGCACAAGCGCATATGACGGGGCGTTCCTGCGCGGGCGCCCCGTCTTGCATACAAGAAGAGAAAGGTTGCCGATGAAGGCTATCATCCCCGCTGCGGGCCTGGGTTCCCGCTTCCTGCCCGCTACGAAGGCGCAGCCGAAGGAAATGCTGCTCGTGGTGGACCGTCCCGTTATCCAGTACATCGTCGAGGAGGGCCTGGCTTCAGCCGCCGACGAGGTCGTTATCGTGAACAGCCGCGACAAGAAGTCCATCGAGGAGCATTTCTCCCCGAACCCGGAACTGGTCGCCATGCTGCGCGAGCGCGGCAAGGACAAGTACGCCGACGCGGTCGAGCATGCCGGCAACCTCAACGTCAGCTATGTGTATCAGGACGAGCCGCTCGGTCTGGGCCACGCGGTGCATTGCGCGGCGGAAAAGACGGGCACCGAGCCGTTCTACGTGCTGCTCGGCGACGTGCTGGTGCCGGACAACCAGATGCTGCCCGCCATGCAGAAGGTTTCCGACGAGCACGGCGGCGCTTCCGTGATCGCCGTCATGCCGGTTCCCGACAGCGAGGTGGACCGCTTCGGCGTCATCGCCGGTTCCGCCGTTTCCGACAACGTGTGGAAGGTCGATTCGCTGGTTGAGAAGCCGGCGCTTGAGGACGCCCCGTCGAACCTGGCCGTGTTCGGGCGCTACCTGCTGTCCGCGCGCGTGATGGAGCTGCTTGCCGAGGTCAAGCCCGGCGTCGGCGGCGAAATCCAGCTCACTGACGCGCTCGACGCGGTGCTGAAGGAAGAGGAGATGTACGCGCTCATCATCGACCCCGCCGACGGTTTCGACACCGGCACCGTGGAAAGCTGGCTGGAGACGAACAACATCCTGTTCGAGCGCAAGACGGGCAAGAAGGCGTAGAG
>CAVHFC010000104.1:0-6263 GCA_963635025.1 Eubacterium sp. CAG:786 | reverse complement strand
GCTGCGCCGAGCAGAAGGCGCGTGTAGTCGTCCTTGGGATGCTCGAACACCTCGGCGGCGGTGCCTTCCTCGACGGCCTGGCCGGCGTTCATCACGATGATGCGGTCGGAAATGTAGCGGACCGTCTGGATGTCGTGGCTGATGAACACCATCGAAAGCCCCAGCTCCTTCTTCAGATCCATGAGCAGGTTCAGAATCTGCGCGCGCACCGACACGTCAAGGGCGCTCGTGGGCTCGTCGGCGATGATGGCGTCGGGCTTGAGGGCGAGCGCACGGGCGATGGCGACGCGCTGGCGCTGCCCGCCGGACATCTGCCCGGGCAGCGCGTCGAGCACGCTCTCCGGCAGGCCGACCATGTCGATCAGCTCGCGCACGCGCTTCTGGCGGCTGGCGGCATCGCCCACCTTGTGGACGATCATAGGGTCGCACAGCTGGTCGCGCACGCTCATGCGGGCGTTCAGCGCCGTTGCCGGGTCCTGGAACACCACCGAGATCACGCGGCCGATGGTCTTGCGCATGTCGGCCGTGCGCTTGGTGACGTCCTGCCCCTTGAAGTACACCTTGCCGGAGGTGGGCGCCTGCAGGCCGCACATGACGTTGGCGGTGGTGGACTTGCCGCAGCCCGACTCGCCGACGATGCCGATGGTCTCGCCGGGCATCAGCTTCAGCGTCAGCCCGCGCACGGCCTGCACCTTGTTGGGGTGCAGGATGGAGCCGGTGCGCGTCTTGAACGTCACGCGGATGTCGTCGAGGAAGATGATGGGGGTCTGCTCGGCGTTGCTTGCTGCTTCGCTCATGCCGACGCACCTCCTTCGATGTACGGTTTGATGCCGATGCGGGCCAGTTCGCTGTCAGGCAGCTCGGCATAGTAGTGGTCCGTGCCCGCCACGCGCTTGAGCATCGGGCGGATGGGGGACACCTTGTCCGGATGGCTGGAGCGCGGCGTGAAGCGGTCGCCCTCGGGGAAGTCCTTCGGGGAGGGAACGCTGCCGGGCACCTGGTGCAAACGGCCGCTTCCCGCTTCGATGGAAAGCACCGACCCCAAAAGGCCGCGCGTGTACTCGTGGATGGGGCTGCACAGGATGTCCTGCACGGGGCCCTGTTCCACAACCTGGCCGGCGTACATGACGGTGATGGAGTTGGCCACTTCCGCCACCAGCGCCAGGTCGTGGCTGACGAACACCATGGCGAAGCCGAGCTCCTTCTGCAGGCGGTTGAGCAGGTCGACGACCTGCTTCTGGACCGTTACGTCAAGGGCGGTGGTGGGCTCGTCGGCGATGACGAGCTTCGGGTCGCGCGTGAGCGCCATGGCGATGAGCACGCGCTGGCGCTGGCCGCCGGAAAGCTCATGCGGGTAGGAGTCGAGCGTGCGCTTCGGGTCGAGGCCCACCAGCTCGAGCAGCTCCTCCGCGCTGCGGGTGCCGCCGCGCTTGGTGAGCTGCTTCATCTGCGCCTTGATGAGCATCGAGGGGTTCAGCGAGGAAAGCGCGTCCTGGTAGATCATGGCGATCTCGCGGCCGCGCAGGGCGTTCATCTGCTTCTGGTTGAGCGCGAGCAGGTTTTGCCCGTTGTAGATGATCTCGCCGGAGATTTCGGCCTTGGGGTCGAGCAGGCCCATGATGGTCAGGCTGGTGATGGACTTGCCGCAGCCCGATTCTCCCACCAGGCCCATGGTCTGGCGCGGGCGCACCACGAAGCTCACGTGGTCGACCACGTTGACGTCGCCGTGGCGCGGGAACTTGATGCAGAGGTCCTTCACCTCCAGGATGGGCGGCACGTCGGTGTGGGCGGGGAAGCGGTCGGTGCGCTTCGACTCCACCTCGCGCAGGGTGGCCAGTCGGCGCTCGAGCTCGGCGGACTGGGCCTTGTAGGCCAGCGTCGGGTCGGCGACCATGCGGTCGGCCTCGCGGTTGCCCGTCACGGCGGCGTCATCGGCGGCCACGGGGGCCTTCGGGGCGGCGGCCATGGCGTCGGTGATGCCCTCGGAGAGGATATTCAGGCACAGCACGGTGACCATGATAGCCAGGCCCGGGAACAGCGCCTGCCACCAGCGGCCGGAAAGCACGCCGTTGCGGGCGTCGGCCAGGATGTTGCCCCAGGTGGGCGTAGGCTCGGGGATGCCGGCGGAAATGAAGGACAGCGACGCCTCGAAGACGATGGCGTCGGCCACGAGCACGATGGTGAACACCATGACCGGAGCCAGGCAGTTGCGCACCACGTGCTTGATGAGGATCCACGGGGCGCGTGCGCCGGAGACGATGACCGCGCGCACGTAGTCCTGCCCGTATTCCGACACGATGTTCGCGCGCACGATGCGGGCGAGCTGCGGGATGTACAGAAAGCCGATGGCGAAGATCAGCGACGGGATGGAGGCGCCGAAGGACAGCACGAAGGTGGCGGCCAGCGCGATGCCGGGGAAGGACATCACGATGTCGCAGATGCGCATGATGACCTCGGATATCCACTTGCGCGACACGGCGGCGATAGCGCCGATGATGGAGCCGGCCACCAGCGCGAACGCGGTTGCGCCAAGACCGATGACGAGCGAGTAGCGCGCGCCGTACATCATGCGCGACAGCACATCGCGGCCCTTGTCGTCGGTGCCGAACAAGAACTGGCTGTCGGGTGCCTGGCGGGCGGTGAAGATGGCGTACGGGTCGTTCGGCGCGAGGATGTTGGCCAGCACGGCGATCATGACCACGAGCAGAAGCACGATCAGCGAGATGCGAGAGCCCACCGTCATGGCGCGGAAGTGGCGGAAGCGCACGCGCCCGGCGTTGTCCTCCATCTGCTTGGTAAGGTTTCCACGAAGTTGAACCATGCTACACCGTCCTGATTCGGGGATCGATCAGGATATAAAGCATATCCACGATGATGTTGATGATGATGAAGGTGAAGGCCACGACCAAAACGACGCCCTGGACGAGCATGACGTAGTTGGACTGGATGCCGGACATGATGGCGGCGCCCATGCCGGGCAGGTTGAAGATGACCTCGATGACCACCGCGCCGCCGATGAGGTAGCCGATGCGCAGGCCGAGCACGGTGACCGGCGTGATGAGCGCGTTGCGCAGCACGTTGCGGCCCACGACGATGCCCTTCGGGATGCCGGCGCCGAGCGCGGTGCGCACGTAGTCCTTGTCAAGCTCCTCCACCATGGAGGTGCGGATAACGCGGGTGAGCTGGCCGGTGACCGGGATGGCGAGCGCCAGCGAGGGCATGGCCATGCGGCGAATCCAACCGACAGGGTCGGTGGAGAATGACGGCAGCTGCCCCGATGCGGGCAGCCAGCCAAGCATCGATGAGAACAAAAGGATCATCAGCACGGCGAGCCAGAACGACGGGGTGGCGATGCATGCGATGGAAAACACGCGGATGATCTGGTCAGGCCATCGGTCTCGGTACAGCGCGGATATGATGCCCAATATAGTGGCGAAGAATACCGCGATGATCAGGCCGAGGAAGGTCAGCTGCAAGGTGACGGGCAGGGCCGTGCCGATGCGCTCGGCAACCGACATGTTGCTCGCGCCGTAGGTGCCCAAATCACCTTGGAACAGGTCCACCATATAGTTGCCGTACTGCACGAGCACGGGGTCGTTCAGCCCATGCTCCTCGCGGTACTGTTGCGCTTGCTCCTCGGTGGCGTTCTCGCCCAGCACCTGGTAGGCCTGGTCGATGGGTGAAAGCGCCATGATGAGGAACACGAGGATGGTGACACCGAACAACATGATGGGAAGCGCGATTAAGCGCCGACCGATCAAACGGAGAAGGTTGCTCACCATGCCCTCCTTTCGCTCTCGTCAAAACTCTCTCCAATAGATTTCCGCTTCCGATCAAAACCCCTTGATTAAACGCGCCGATAAGGCGCGCCGCGGAAGCGAACAACAGAGCATTTTATAGGAGTTTTACGTTTCAGTCAGGTGAAACGATGATTTGATCTTCAGGTTTGGGCAAGTTTTCCCGGCCTTGCCGTTCGCCGCGAAAAAAAGCCCGCTCCCCTTGAAGGGAACGGGCTTTTGTAGGCTTTTTATGGGCGGTTTGGCCGCTTGCCGAAAAGTTCTACGCCTTCGCGGAAGCGCCGAGGAACACCAGGCCGGTCGTGGCGATGGGCTCAAAACCGGTGATGGTGCCGGCCTGGTAGCCCGTTGCCAGCTCGCGGTGGAACAGCGGGTACAGCGGCACCTGCTCGGAAAGCAGGTCGAAGCACTGGTTCCACAGCTCCTGCTGCTTGGAGGAATCGGCCTCGCGAGCCTGCTGCATGAGGGCGGAAAGCTCGGCCCACTTGCCGTCGCCGGCCTTCTGCCAAGCGGTGCGGCCCTTGGTCCAGACGTTGTCGCCGTACCACCAGGACAGCAGCAGGTCGGGGTCGTTGCCGAAGCAGGTCGGGTCGCCCGGCGTCAGCATGACGTCGTAGGGCAGGATGTCGTCGGAGGGAGCGAGCTTGGCCCAGTCGATCTTCGTCTCGTTGATGGTGACGTTCAGACCGATGGCGTCGAGGTCGTTCTTGACCTGGGCGGCCAGGTTCTTCACCCAGTTGTTGTTGACCATCAGCTCAAGGGAGGTGCCTTCGGCGCCGGCTTCCTTGATGAGAGATGCGGCCTTTTCCTTGTCGTAGGTGTAGACCGTGGATGCCTGATGGTAGTTCTTGTGATCCTTCGGCAGGAAGCTGGTCACCTTGGCGGCATGGCCGTTCAGGGCGTTGCTGATCAGCTTGTCGGTGTCGATGGCGTAGAAGAAGGCCTGACGCACGCGAGCGTCGTTGAAGGGCGCCTTCTGCGTGTTGAACATCAGGAAGGCCTGGTTGAAGCCCTGGATGTAGTCGACGGTGGCGCCGGCGGCGGTCAGCTGGTCGGCGTTGGCGTCCGGCACGTTCTCCATGACCTGCACCGAGCCCTCCTGCAGGGCCGTGGTGCGGGAGGTGTCGTCAAGCAGCACGTCCCAGTGCATGGAGTCGGCGGTGGCAGCCTTCGGACCGTTGTAGTGCTCGTTGGGAAGGAACTCGATGGAGCCCTGGTCGTCGCCGTTGATCTTGCTGTACATCCACGGGCCGGAACCGATCGGGGAGGTCTTCAGGTCGTCGACGGTCTGGGAGGCCGGGAAGATCTTCACGACGGACAGGCGGCCCTCAAGCAGGCTGTCGAAGGGGTACTTCAGCTTGATGTCGACGGTGGTGTCGTCCTTCTTGGTGACGGAGTCGATGAACTCCAGGAAGGCGCCGTAGGTGGCGTCGGCCATGTTCAGCTCGAAGGCGTTGACCACGTCGTCGGCGGTGACGGCCTCGCCGTTGGAGAACTTCGCGCCGTCGCGCAGCGCCACGGTGTACTCGGTGTCGGAGACCTTCGTCGGCGCGGCGGCGGCCAGCGCGTTATACGTCTTGTAGGTGTGCAGGTCCAGATCGTAGAGGCCCTCGAAGACGTGCCACGTGGCGGCGAGCATCAACGCGGAGGAGTTGCCGATGGGGTTGACGTTGGTGGAGCTGTAGGCGCAGGCGCCCGTCAGCTTGCCGCCCTTGGCAGCCGTGTCGGTGCTAGAGGACTTTTCGGAAGAAGAGCTTGAGGAGTTGCTCGAGCAGCCCGTCAGGGCAAGGCCGGCCGTGGCGGCAGCGACGGCGCTACCGGCGAGAAACGTGCGGCGAGACAAAGAATTCTGCTGTTCCATATATGGTTCCCTCCATTCGGTTTCCGGGCCCTTGCGACCCGAAGCTTCGGGCACGCGCTTTCGTGCACGTGCACAACAGCGAACACCCCGTATTATGCTTGATTGGGTTAGGAAAATAAAGCGGAAGTAAAGCCTTAACCGCCCTGTTACCTTCTGTTTACGCGATACGCCGACCTGGGATTTTTCCTTGTCGCGGCGAGCGGTTGGTTTGCCGGGGCGAACGGTTGAGGCCGTCGGCGGGCGGCGTGTTGGGGCCGTGGGGAAAACCGCTTGCCGAAGCTTGATGCCCGCGAACTTATCCATTGGGCAACGTCGTGCGTTTGGGGCGCTTGCGCCTGCTATGATGCCGAGTCGTTAGGCCAGACGTGCTTTTCAAAAAGTCCCGTTTCGCGGGCAAGCAGAGGAGAGGAAATGACGAGACAATTCAAGTCGATGGACGGCAACACCGCCGCCGCGCATGTTTCCTATGCGTTCACCGAGGTGGCCGGCATCTACCCGATCACGCCTTCGAGCCCGATGGCCGACCTGGTGGACCAGTGGTCCGCAGCAGGTCGCAAGAACATCTTCGGCACGAAGGTCAAGGTGTGCGAGATGCAGTCCGAGGG
>CAVHFC010000103.1:0-6449 GCA_963635025.1 Eubacterium sp. CAG:786 | reverse complement strand
CCCGGCCGCCTCAACTGACCCGGACCCGGCCCAACCGCCTCGACCGCAACCGACCTCGGCCGAAATATGACGGTTTTATGACCGAATACCTTTTACTTGCATATCGCCGAAACAGAGCGTATATTTCTTTCTTGCAGCTTTCGCAGCGCGCAAAGCAAAGCGAAAGCAGGTCGCATGATGCGGGGTGGAGCAGTCTGGTAGCTCGCCGGGCTCATAACCCGGAGGTCGTTGGTTCAAATCCAGCCCCCGCGACCATATAATCCCAGGTCATCGGACGAATCCGGTGGCCTTTTTCTTTGGCCGCATCACCCCCTTTCGATGGATGGTCAAGAAATGGTCAAGTTCCGGCATCCTACGCGCTCCTGGCGGCGCTGAAATCCACCATCTGCGGCGGGGCGGCCAGGCTTCCGATAAGCTCGGCGGCTTCGGCGTCCTTGCCGGGGACGGCGTGCGCGTACCAGTCAAGCGTGATGCTGGCGTTGGCGTGCCCCATGCGGGTTTGCACGGTCTTGACGTCCACCCCGTTCGCCAGCAACAGGGTGGCTTGGGTGTGGCGAAGCTCGTGCATCTTCAAGCCGGGGAATCCGGCCTTCTCGCGCCGAACCTCGTCACGCTCGAGAACAGCATCGGATCCCGCGCGATTCGCCAGCAAGACAGCTTGAAGGACAGGGTCAGTGCCGACGGCTTGGCCTCGCTGAACGAGTACGAGCTGGTCGCGATGCGCTACGTCATGTCCAACGGAAGCATCACCACCAAGGCTTTGTCCGCGAGGATCGAAAAGGGCGCCAGGCTGTGCGCGCGAACGCTTAGGGGATTGGCCGAGAAGGGCATGCTCAAATGGCACGGCAGCAGCAAGAACGACCCTTCGCAGTATTACACCTTTGATTAGGGCGGAGTAAAAGCGGAGTAGGACGGAGTAAAAGCGGAGTAGGACGGAGTAAAAGCGCACAGCCGAGAAGTGAAGGGCTGAACGGTCATCTATGCGAACTCTCTACCCTTGTCCGATAGGCAAACGAACTGATTGCCGAGATAGACGGGGCCGATAGCTCTCGTTCTGCAACGATCCGGCCGCACGCCCGACGGCAATCGCGGACGACTCGAGCGAAAACGCGTTGGGCACCATGCTGAGACGGGGTCCTTACTTCCCGTTTCACTGCCGGCTTCGACGATCCCGGCAGTCGCCAGATGAGGTAAAATCGGGTCGCCAGCAGAGTCCGCACGCGGGTGGCGCTTCTTTTTAGAAGGAGGCGCTTGCCTATGAATATCTATGAAACCCTCGCTGTCCTGGCCTCTGTGGCCACGATCCTCGACTTCCTCTGGCATGTCGGGGAATGGGTCGTAGGGCATAAGCGTGAACGGAAGGCGGACGAGCAAGTCCAGGGAAGCCAGGAGAAGAAATAAGCCGGGCGGACACCCGGCTTTAATTCGTTTGTACTGCGCCGCCCGCTACTCCTAAAGTTTGGCGACCGAAGGAGCGGGCTTTGCTGGTACGTCCCTATTATGCCTCGGCAGGCAAGCGAGAATCAAGCGGAAACCGGGTATCGGCCCGAAAAAGCATTTCACCTGCCTGCAGAAACAAGCCGTCTCTACTCCGCCTTCTCTTCAGCACCGCATCCGATGCATGTGCGATCCGCCAGCAAGACAGCTTGAAGGATAAAGTGGGTGCCGAGGGCTTGGCCTCGCTGAACGAGTACGGGCTGGTTGCGATGCGCTATGTCATGTCCAACGGAAGCGTCACCGCCAAGGCTTTGGCTGGGCGAACTGGCAAAAGCGCCAGCCTGTGCGCACGGACCATCAAGGACCTTGTCGAAAAGGGCATACTAAAATGGCACGGCAGTAGCAAAAATGACCCGTCGCAGCATTCTCGCCCTGACCGAGACGCATCATCCGTCTACTGAAAGGCGTATACGTCATTGGAAGCAGGGCGTATTCTTCACGTAAAGCCGCTTTAATTTCAGGTGTGTCTACCTGGGGTTTTAGCGCGTATGATTTTTACGATTCCGTGAACGGCAAGAAATCGGCGCTCCTGTATGCCGTGGCAAGTTTTTCGAGTTTCTGGGCCGTTGTGCACTGAAATGGGGCCGCGATGGCAAGAAACTCAAGCTCCTGTAGCTCCGTGCGCGATCCGCGCTACAGCAACGCCTCTTTCTTGCCATTTGAGCCCACGATTCGCGTTTCGAGATACAGGAGCTTCGATTTCTTGCCAGCGGAGCCCCATATGGCTGCACGGTCATACGGGAACTCGCAAAACTTGCCACGCAAGCGCCTTCCGGCGGCGCGGCGCTACAGGAACGCCGATTTTTCGCCCACGCGCTCCATCCGACGGGAAAGCGGAGCGCTTGACGAGCAACGAAAGCAGCTCGTCGAGGCTCGCCAAAAGAACAACCCGAGCAACTTGCCGACGAACAGTCCGAACGCCCCGAAGCGCAAAGAGGGCCCGGCGCAGAACCGGACCCCTATGCAATCAGCTGAAAGCGGAACCTACTTCAAAACCCCGCTCTCGAAGGCGTTCATCAGGATGGTCGCCGCGCGCTCGCGGGCAATCTCCTCGTAAGGCTTCAGGAAACGCACGCCTCCCTCGTCATAGCCGTTGATGATTCCCCTCGCCTTCGCCCAGGCAACCGATCCGCGTGCCCAGTCGAAAATAGCATCGGAATCGGCGAAGCCGGAAAGCACACCCAGGTCGGCGTCCTCCGCGCCCGCGCGGTCGGCGTAGTTCGCCAAGATGGTGACCAGCTGCTCGGCAGTCACGGCCGCGTCAGGGCGGAACTCAACGCCGTCGAAACCATTGATCACCTCGTTCTTCACAGCCCAATTGGCGGCGCCCGTGTACCACTGATTGTCGGCAACATCGGTCATGCCGGTAGCGTTGGCGGCATCGCCATCATAGGTCGCGGCCGCCTCAGGATCGGCGTTGCGCCACAAAATCACGGCCAGCTCGGCGCGGGTGAGCGTCCGGCCAACGCCGAACTTGCCGGCGTCATCGCCGCTGGCATATCCCGTGATCAAACCCTTCGCAGCACAGAACGCCACGCCGTCCGCATACCAGCTATCAGCGGAATAGTCCACGTCAGGGAAGTGGCGCTCGGCGGTGTAAGTAGCTGCAACGTTGTTGGGGGTCTCCTCGGGCGAATAGGTCTTCCCGTCCGCCGAGCTTGCCCACTTGCCGGTCAGCCCATCGCCGGACGGCGCGGGCAAGGCGCACATCCGCTCGCCGCCGCTACCGCAGAAGGTAAACGCATCGCCCAGGACCACCGTCCGCAAGGACGAGCAGCCGTCGAACATTTCCGCCATGTCGGCCACCTTCGAAGTGTCCCAACCGGAAAGGTTCAAAGAGGTTAAAGACGAGCACCCTCCGAAGGCCCCTTCGGCGGCGCCGAGCGCCTCGCCCGTCTCGCTATCGGTCGGCCTGTACGTCAACGACGTCACGTTGGACGTGTCCCAACCGGAAAGATCCAGGGATTTCAGCGAAGAGCACCCGAAGAAAATGGACTCCATGGCTGTCACCTGCGACGTATTCCAGCCAGACAGGTTGCCGACCGAGAAGAGAGACGAGCAATTGCAGAACATGGCGCTTAAATTCGTGGCACTCGAAACGTCCCAGCCCGACAGGTCGCCGACCGATTCAAGCGACGAGCAGCGTTCGAACAGGGAGATCAATTCCGTAGCGCTCGACACGTCCCAACTAGACAGGTCGCCGACGGACACGAGCGCCGAGCAGTCGTAGAACATGCCGTGCAATTTCGTAACGTTCGAGGTATCCCAGCCCGACAGGTCGCCCACCGATGCGAGCGATGAGCACTCGCAGAACATGCCGCCCAAACTCGTGACGCCCGAGACATCCCAGCCAGACAGGTCACCGACCGATTCAAGCGATGAGCAGCCGTAGAACATATCGGCCAGTTTCGTGGCGCTTGAGGTGTCCCAACCCGATAGGTCGCCGACGGACGCGAGCGCCGAGCAGTCGCCGAACATCCCCTCCACGCTTGTCACCTTGGACGTGTCGAAACCGGAGAGGTCGATCGACGTAAGCGACGAGCAGCCGAAAAACATCAAGCCCATGTTCGTCACCTTGGAGGTATCGAAACCGGAAAGGTCAAGCGACTTAAGCGCCGAGCAGTTGCAGAACATCATGTCCATGTGCGTCGCACCGGACGTGTCGAAACCGGAGAGGTCGAGCTCCTCGAGCGCCGAGCAGTTAAAGAGCATCGCGCCCATATACGTCACACGGGACGTGTCGACACCGGAAAGGTCGAGGGTTTTGAGCGACGAGCAGTTATGGAACATCCAGCTCATATCCGTCACGTTGGAAGTATCCAGCCCGGACAAGTCGGCCTTCTCCAGCGCCGTGAAACCCTCAAACCATTTGTAGCAGGAAGCGGTTTCCCGGCCCTCTTTTGCGACTTTCCCGACCTTGCATTTCTTCTCGAACCGAAGCGACTTTACCGATTTGATAAGCGCCTCGTCGTCCTTCCAAGGCGCATCGCCGCCGGGGACGATCCCTTCGGATGAACCGTTTGCGGGCCGCACGACCAGGGTGCCCTTGTCGCCGATCGCCCACTCGCACGTGCCCCATTCGGCCCAGTTTCCCCAGGTCTCGGCCGAGACATCGCTCGCATCCTGCGCAAAAGCCTCAGAGGATGACCCCTCGATCTTGTCAAGAGCCGGCGCCAAGGGGCACATGGCCGCTGCGAGCGTTACCGCCAAGACCGACCTCATCGCCGTGCTTTTCCTGGAACCAGCCATTCCCATCATCCCTTTCGCTTTGAGGTACTTTGAGGCATGCAGATGGGATCATTGTAAAGCGAGGCTCCCGCCGTCACACCCGCGCATCGTCAAGCGAGAACCAACGGCCTCTATCGGGGAACCAACCACCCGGAGCGCCGAACGACATACCGGCGCGATTTCGCCCCACTCACCCGTAACGCAAAAAATCGTGTATTTCGGACACACGATTTTATATAATACCGTGTATCTTGAATACACGATTTCGGAATGGCGGAAACAGCAATGCGAAGAACCCTTGAGAGCACTATCGAGAACTGGGCCCTAAATGACAGCAGCCGCCCCCTACTCATTCGAGGAGCACGCCGCGTCGGCAAGACGTATATCGCCGAAACAGTCGGAAGAAAGATCGCCGGCAAGGCCTTCGTGAAGCTGGACTTCCAAACCGACCTCGATCTCATCGAGCCCCTGTTCGACGGCCCCACCAACGACATAGACGGAATCATGGCCCGCGTCGCCGACTACAAGCGCACATCCATCGCAAAAGAGACCGCCTTCATCCTGTTCGACGAGGTTCAATTGTGCGAGAAGGCCATGAACTCCCTCCGGTTCTTCTCCGGATCGGGCTGGCGCATCTGCTCGACCGGCAGCCAGCTTGGCGTCGCAACGCGCAAGCGCAAGCTCCCATTCCCCAGCGGGGTTCGCCAAGAGACCATGCATCCCATGACGTTCGAAGAGTTTCTCTGGGCGCTTGGCGAAGAGCACATGGCCGAGGCCATTCGCATTCACGCCCAAACGCTTGAGCCGTACGCATCCCACCGCACGGCAACGCGTCTGTTTCGCCTTTATCAGGCGATCGGCGGGATGCCAGCGGCGGTTTCCGCGTACTTGCAGCACCAATCGATCGACGACGCCCGCATCGAGCAACGCGAAATCGACCAAACGTACACCGCGGATATGACCGACCCGGACAACGGCATCAGCGGCATAGCCGCGCGCAAAGTGTGGAAGTCAATTCCAGCGCAGCTGATGCGATCCTCCACGAAGAAGTTCAAATACTCGGAAGTGGAGCGAGGGGGACGGCGCACGAAACTCATGGAGCCCCTCGAATGGCTTGAGGGTGCGGGGATCATTTCCGTGAACGAGATGACTGAGTGCATTGCGGCTCCCCTTATCCCCTTCGATGAAGACACGGGGAGTTTTTTCAAAGTGTACCTTGCCGACACGGGGCTCATGTTTTACAAGCTCGGGGTCAATCCTCGCCTTTGGCTTGAAGCGGAAGAGCTCGGAACGACCGTCGCGTCTTCCGATTTCAGAGGCGCGTTGGCGGAAAATGCAACGGCGCAAGCTTTTTCGTCCAACAACATCCAAACGTACTATTGGACACCGCCGAGCTCGTGGAAGGCGACAGGCGAACTGGATTTCCTCCTTCAAACCGATCGCATGGAGATAATCCCCGTGGAAGTAAAATCCGCACGCAACGTCCGAGCAAAAACGCTTGCCTCGTTTATGCAGAAAGCCCACTGCCCCTATGCGTACCTCCTGTCGGAAAACGATTTTTCGCGCAGCGAGACCAGTTCCGGAAACGAGATTCGCCATCTGCCTCTTTACGCCGCCTACTGCCTTGACGCCAGCTACCTGCGAACCGAGCAGTAGCGTGAGCTTTTTAGTGAGGAGGGGACCTTTTGACGGGAAACCTTTGGCGGGAATTCAGTTGTTCGGAA
>CAVHFC010000102.1:2562-6561 GCA_963635025.1 Eubacterium sp. CAG:786 | reverse complement strand
GCGATGGGCTGCGGCGCGTAATGCAGCACCGTGGCGAACAGCCCGAACGACACGAACACGGCGATAGCGGTGTTGAAGACGATCGAGGCGCTGTCGCAGCGAGCGTATGCGGTGCCCCAGTAGACGATGAGCACGGACGATCCGATGCCGGTCATGATGCCGGATAAAAGCTCAAGCGCGGGGAAGTCGGGCAGGAACGGCGCCAGCAGCAAGGCGGTTCCCGCAAACGACAGCAAAGCTCCGGTGATAAGGAACACGCGGGAAATGTAAATGCGCAAAAAGCGCTGGTTCGTCAGCCCCATGAACAGCAGGCAGAAAACGTAGACGCAGATGGAAACCAAATACGACAGTGAAACGCTGCTGCCGTACAGGCCTTCGAACAGGCGTGTGGCCCCGAAAACCGACGACGTGCCGAACATGGTTGCGAACACCCATGCTTGGTGCAGGCCGTAACCGACCGATAGCAGACTTAAGTCTCCGAACGCGCTGTCATCGCCGAAATCGGCTTTGAGCGTGATTCTCGGAATACGTACCCCCATACGTTTCCACCCTCCTGTGATGCATCCTCGTCATCTTATGATACCCGCCCTTTTCGCTTCGCGGCAGGAGAGTGTGGGGCGATGTTGTGGGGTGAGGCGCCGATGGCTAAAAGGTGACCTGGGCAAACATAAAAATCATCCTCGAAGGATGATGTGATCGGATTATGGATTTGAGGGAAACGCTCGCGCAGGAATGACCGGATGCGCGTAATGAAGCGGTGCGGCCCGAGCCGGCTGGTCGACCGGCTCGGGCCTCCGGTGGCGCTAGGCCACCTTGATGACCACGTTGTCGTAACGGTTGAGCACGGTGCTTTCGCCCGTGGTTCCCTGACCGTCATGCGTGGTCTGCGTGCCCGGCTTCTGCGACATGGCCGCGTAGACCGTGCACGTGTACTGCTTGCCGGACAGGTAGTCCGCCAAGCTGGTGGCGTCGTAGTTGTGAATGGCGCTGAGGCCGTTCTGGTTGTTGCTGGATGCAACGTCCTCGTTCAGCAGGTCCTTGACCGTGCTGCCTTCGGGAACGATGACCAGCTCGCTACGAACGCTACCGCCCTGGGCGGTTTCGTCGAGCACGCACGTGATCTCGTACACGCCTTTGCTTTCCACCTGAGTGCCCTCATCGCTGTGGACGTAGTAGAACGCATAGGCCGGTACGGCGATCAACGCGCATACGCAGCACGCAACCGCGATGGCAAGAAACCTCTTGCCCCAAGATGCGTTGGCCATAAGAGCCTCCCTTCTGCAAGTCATTGAAGAACGGAATGCCCCGCTTCTGGCAACGTGCTTCACAGTATACGGGGGCAAAATTGTTTCGGCAACGAAGAAGCACGGTTCTGACCTGCGAAAACGTCGAATCAACCTGCGGGGATGATGCAGCAGGCCGCCAAAGGGGCCTCCCGGCGACCCCAAACGGGTCTATTTAGGGTTTGCGGGATGATGATGCGCCATCCGCGCTTCCTATACTAGGTTGCAACGAAGAGGACCGGCCTGCGAACAGGGGTTTGCGGGTCTTGCGCCGCCTGGGGTGAAACATCGGGCGGCGTGCCCTGGCGCAGGGGCGCCGGGGCCGATTGAACGAAGGGGGATGCAATGTCTGAAAACGCCAAGGCCGAAGAGCTGGACGTTTCCTGGGATCTTGACGACGAGTTCGATCCGCTGGAGGTCGACGACGAGGAGATCGACCAGGAGGACATGGACGACGACAACCCGTTGGACACGGTGGACTATCCCACCATGCGCAACATGCCTGACAACATGCAGCGCGAGGCCGTTTACACGCCTGCGCGTCAGGGCAGCGCTGTCGACGCGGTACTTTCCATGCTTGACCATAACCCAGCTCGTCGCCCGGTGCTGGTTTCCATTTTGGGCTGGTGCGAGGGCGGCTGCCTGAACAGCGAGCTGACCGAGAAGGTTGACGCGCTGCAGGAGGACAACCGTTCCGTGTACGGGACCACCACGCTGTGCCGCATGCTCGAGCGCGCTGGGGCTTTGGAGCTGGAGATGCCCGAAACCTCCGACGAGCACGAGGACGTCGAGGAAGGCGTCGAATACCTGGAGATCAAGGAGCGCGTCGACCCGATGTGGCGTACGACCGAGGCGGGATCCGCCGTGCATGCGCAGATGACTTCCGGTGCGTCGTTCCGCGATATCGTGCTCGACCGTGATTCCCGCTACTTGGAGGTGTATCGCGCGGTCATGCAGGCTGTTGATGAGCGCCCGCGCACCAAGGTGGAGATCGAGGAGCTGGTCGATACGTTCGATGTGGTGAAGAGCCCGCGTCGCTTCGGCGCCCATTTCATCGATATGCTGGAGCGCACCGACGCGCTGGAGTGGAAGAATCACGCATGGCAGCTGACCGACCTGGGTCGAACCATGGCTCCCGAAGTTGATGCCGCGCTTTCCAAGAAGGGGGAATAGACGATGTCCGAAGCAACCGTTTCGCCCGAGGTGGGCGCTGCTGCCGAAGAGGAGATGGACCTTGCCGCGCTGATGGACGGCCGTGCGCGCACCTATGGCCTGCTGTCGCGCCTGTTCTTGAAGGAAGTCGACAAGCCGGTGCTTACCGAGCTGCAGGGCATGCGCTTCCCGGCCGCCACGGGCAATGTGAAGGTGGACGAGGGCTATCACTTGCTTTACGACTACCTGCGCACCTCCTGGGATGACAGCATCACCGAGCTGGCCATCGATTTCGTGCGCACGTTCATCGGCCACGGCGTCAACGGCTTTTCGGCGGCTTACCCGTTCGAAAGCGTTTACACCTCCGAGCGCCGCTTGATGATGCAGGAGGCGCGCGCCGAGGTTCTGCAGACGCTGCGTGAGAACAACCTCAAGCGCGGGCGTTGGACCGAGGGCGAGGACCATATCGCGCTGGAGCTGGAGTTCATGCAGCGCATGGCCATGCGCACGGCTGAGGCTCTGCGCGCCGGCGACGAGGACAAGGCCATCGAGCAGCTGCGCACGCAGCAGACCTTCGCGCAGGATCATCTGCTGAACTGGCTTCCGATGATGACCGAGGACATGCGCCGCTTCGCGCGCACCATGTTCTATCAGGGCCTGGCGCAGCTGGTTATGGGCTATGTCGAGGAAGACGCCGACCTTCTGGAAGAGCTTCTGGACAGCGTGGAGGACGCTGCCTAATGGCCGGCGGGATGGTAACCCGCCGCGAATTCGTTGCTGCGGCGCTTGGCGTCGCGGCTTGTGCTGGGCTCGGCGGGTGCGCCGGGCCCAGCGCCGTTTCGGGGGCGGGGTCTTCCGGCGGGGCGTCGGGCGGTTCGGGTTCGGGCGCGGATTCGGCGGCGGAAGGCTGGGGGCTGGTGTCGGCGGGGGCGTTGACGGTCTCGGCCGTTACCGACAGCTTGCCATATTTTCAGGAAGCCAACGGGGTTCGGTCGGGTTTCGCCTGCGAACTCCTTGAGGCGATCGCGGGTCGCGTGGGCCTTGATTGCGCCTGGTCGAAGACCACTTCGCTTGAAAGCGCCGTTTGCCGCGTGAATCCGGGCGAGCAGGTGCGCGGCGCGGTGGTGAAGGCCGATGTTGCGGTGACGTTTTCGGGCTCCGATGCTCTGCGCGCGGCGCAGGGGCAGGCCGCTTCGGCGGCAGGGATTGGTGGGGCGGCTGGCGATGCGGGCGCGGATGGCTGCTTCACGACCGGGTTCGCGACGGTTCCCTATCTGAGGGTTTCGCAGTGCTTGGTGGTTAAGAAGTCTTCGGCCCTTGGTAGCGTTGACGATATCGCAGGCGCTCGCGTCGGCGTGCTTTCCGCATCCCTTGGTCAGGAATGGGTTGCGCAAAATCTGCCTGAAGCTTCCGTCGTCGCATATGCCACATTGACCGAGCTGTTCTCCGCGCTGCAGGCGCGCAACGTGGACGCGGTGGTGGCCGATGAGCAGGCTGCCAACTATCATCTGCGCGTGGCGTACGGCGATGAGCAGGTCGTGCAGGCCATCGAGGGCACCGAATT
>CAVHFC010000102.1:0-2121 GCA_963635025.1 Eubacterium sp. CAG:786 | reverse complement strand
GCGTGGTGACGGAAGGCCTGAACGCTCGCGGGCGCGACATCTTCCCGTGCACCGAGGTGATCTGCACGGCCGACTTGGCCGAGCGGAAAACGCGCATGGTCAGCCTGTCCGATGCGTTTATCACCATGCCGGGCGGCCTGGGCACCTTCGACGAGCTTTTCGACGTGCTGTCTCAGGTGAAGACCGGGGAGCTTGAAGGCAAAAGCGCCATCCTGAACGTGGGCGGCTACTTCGACCCGCTCGTGGAGATGCTCGACCGCGCGACGGCGACGGGCCTGAACTCGACCGACTGGCGCGCGACGTGCGGGGTCTTCGACGCTGCAGGCGACTTGGTGGCTTGGCTGGAGGAATAAGGTAACCGCAAGGCTACCGTTTCCGCCAAACCGGGCCGTGAGTCTAGCACTCTCGGGCAAAGAGTGCTAACTTGCACCAAGAGCGAATTTCGTTGTGCAGATGCACTAACTGCGCACGTGATGCGGGGTGCTCCCGCGATTTTGCTTGCGTGTATGCTCGCGCGTCGGGAGGCAAGCCCGGCGCCGATGAAGGGTTCGCGTCCCGCGCGCCCGAGGAAGGGGTTTGCAGCATGGCCAAGGAAATCTCCTACGACAACGAGACGCGTCAATCGCTGGCTGCCGGCGTTGCGAAGCTGGCGGATGCGGTTCGCGTGACCATCGGGCCGAAGGGTCGCTACGTGGCGATGACCAAGCCGAAGGAGCGTCACCCGAACGTTTCCAACGACGGTGCCACCGTTGCAGCGCATGTGGCTTCCCAAGATCATGCGGAGCAGATGGGCTTGCAGATCGTGCGAGAGGCGGCGACTGCTGCGAACAACGAGGCGGGCGACGGCACTTCGACCGCGACGCTGCTCGCCGACGCCATCGTGCGAGAGGGCGTGCGCCACGTGACCGCCGGAAACGACCCGCTGGCGCTGCGCCGCGGCATCCAGAAGGCCGCCGACGCGGTGTCCGACGAGCTGCTCAAGGGTGCGGTGCAGGTGACCACGCGCGAGCAGATGGCCGAGATCGCCACCGTTTCGGCAGGGGACGCGGAAATCGGGCAGAAGATCGCCGCCGCGCTGGATGAGATCGGCAAGGATGGCGTCATCTCCGTCGAGAAGTCGACCACCTTCGGCATCAGCTTGGACGTGAAGAAGGGCATGCTATTCGATCGCGGCTTCATCTCTCCCTACATGGCCGACGACATGGGCAAGATGACCGGCGAGCTGGAGCAGCCCTACATCTTCATGACCGACCAGCGCCTGGCCGACAACTTCACCGACATCGTTCCGATGCTTGAAGAGGTCATGCAGTCGGGGCACCCGCTGCTCATTGTGGCCGATGACGTGCGCGGCGAGGCGCTGAACTCGCTGTTGATGAACCGTCAGCGCGGCATTTTGCACAGCGTCGCGGTGGTGGCCCCCGGCGCCGAGGAGCGCCGCAAGGCAGAGCTGGAGGATATGGCGATTCTGACGGGCGGCGAGGTTATCACGCCTGATCGCGGCCTGACCATGGCCGACGCGCGCAAGAGCATGCTCGGGCGCGCGGCAAGCGTGCAGATCACGAAGGACCGCACGCTCATCATCGGCGGCAAGGGCAAGGCCGATGCCATCGAGGCGCGCTGCGAGGCCATTCGCAACGAGATGACCCGCCCGCATTCCGACTACGAGATGGACGTGATGCGCGAGCGCCTGGCGAAGCTTTCCGGCGGCATCGCCGTGCTGAGCGTGGGCGCCGCCACCGAAACCGAGATGAACGAGATTCGCAGCCGCATCCAAGACGCCCTGCGTGCGACGCGTTCCGCGGCAAGCCAGGGCTTGCTCGCCGGCGGCGGCGTGGCGCTGATTCAGGCTTCCCGCGCGCTTGACGACCTTGCGGTGGACAGCGAGGAAGAGCGTTTCGGCGTCGATATCCTGCGCCGCGCGCTGGAAGAGCCGCTGCGCGCGCTGTGCGCCAATGCCGGCTTCGACGGCAACGTGGAGGTTTCCCGTGCGCGCGACGCCGAGCCCGGATGGGGTCTGAACTGCGAAACCGGCGAATACGGCGATATGATCAAGATGGGCGTGGCCGATCCGGCGAAGGTGACCGTGACGGCTCTGCAAGCTGCGGCTTCGGTGGCTTCGCT
>CAVHFC010000101.1:3188-6586 GCA_963635025.1 Eubacterium sp. CAG:786 | reverse complement strand
GCCGCTGGCTCCTTCGCGGGCTTTCCCGCACCCATCGGCGGGTACGTTGTGCGACAATGGGGGGCGAACAATAAGCCTGTTGCACGTTAGGTACCCGTTATGTCTGCCAGATTCAACATCAAGGCAGCCGACCCCGAGGCCGTCTCGCGCCTGCAACGCGAACTGCACATGCCGCATTTCGTTGCGACCACGCTCGTATCGCGCGGCATCGACACCCCGGAGGCTGCGAACCGCTTCCTCACCCCGTCGCTCGACCGCGATTGGCGCGACCCTTACATCATCCCGGGGCTTTCCGACGTGGCCGACCAAATCGAAGCGGCCATCAAACGCGGCGACCACATCATGGTTTTCGGCGACTTCGACCTCGACGGCATTTCCGCCACCACCACGCTCACGCGCGGCCTGCGCGCGCTCGGCGTGCGGGTCACCCCGTTCATCCCGCGGCGCTTCGACGAAGGCTACGCCATCACGCCGGCGGCGATCGAGCGCCTTATGCAGGCAAAACCCGACTTTTTGGTCACCGTCGACTGCGGCATCGCGTGCCGCGAGGAAATCCGCATGCTGCAAGAGCGCGGCGTGCAGGTGGTCGTGACCGACCATCACGAGCCGTCCGATCTGGTTCCCGACGTGCCCGTTGCCGACCCGAAGTGCGACCCCGACTGCCCAAGCGCCATCCTTGCCGGCGTGGGCGTGGCTTTGAAGATGGTGCAGGTGCTCGGCGCGCGCTTCGGCCAGCCGAACCTGTGGCGCACCCTCATCGACTTCGCCACGCTTGGCACCGTCGCCGACCTCATGCCCATGCGCGACGAGAACCGCGCGCTCGTCTCCGAGGGCCTGCGCCTTATCAACGAGAACCCGCGCCCGTGCATCGCGACGCTTCTGCAAACGTCCGGCGCGGCGGGCAAACCGGTGACGGCCACCAACTTAAGCTTCTCGCTCATTCCGCGCCTGAATGCCGCCGGGCGCATGGGCGACGCGCAACTGGCGCTTGACCTGCTGCTTTCCGATTCGTATGACGAGGCATGCGGCTTGGCGGAGCACTTGGAATCCGTCAACGACCAGCGCCGCACCATCGAGGCCGAGCTTTCCGAAATCGCCAAGGTGCAGGCTGCGCAAACCTACAAGGGCCAGCGCGCGCTCGTGGTGGCGGGCGAAGGGTGGCACGAGGGCGTCAAGGGCATCGTGGCCAGCCGCCTGGTGGGCACCTACGGCGTGCCCACGCTGCTGTTCACCATCGACGGCGACGAGGCGCGCGGATCAGGGCGCAGCGTGGGGCAGGTGAACCTGTTCAAGGCGGTGGAAAGCTGCTCCGACCTGCTGCTTCGCTATGGCGGGCACGAAGCCGCCGTGGGCGTGACCGTACCCACCGACAAGCTGCCGGAATTCGAGCGCCGCCTGTGCGCCTACATGGACACGCTGCCTGAAGGGGCCTTCCATCCGCTGGTCAACATCGACGCGTGCGTCAACCTTGACGAGCTGACGCTGCGCAACGTCGCCCAGCTCGAGGCGCTCGCGCCGTTCGGGCAGGAGCATCCCGTGCCCGTGTTCCTGGCGCGCGACGTCACTTTGCTGCACTGCCGCGCGGTCGGCGCCGAGCGCAACCATTTCTCGTGTTCGCTTTCCAACGGGCGCACCACGGTGGCCGGCATCATGTTCCATTGCAACGACATTCGCACGCTCATGTACACGAAAAGCGTGGTCAACGCCGCGTTCGAGGTGCAGATCGACGAGTGGAAGAACCGTCGCAGCGTCAAGGCCATGCTGAAATCGCTCAGCCCTGCGCGCACGTGCGCCGCGCTCGAGGCGTGCTTGAACCCGGAAAACCTGAGCTTCGTGGCCGACCTGTACGCCACGCAGGACGACGTGCTGTGCGCCGATGCCCCTCACGACCCGGAGGCCATCGAGGAGTATGAGAACGTGCTCGAGCGCAACCGCATCCAATGGGAGGACCTTGCGCGCACCAACCCGCAAGAGCTTTCCGACGAAGTGGTGCGTGCCATCATCGGCGACGCCTCGCTGCACGACGCGCAGCAGCTCATCCTGGACAACCTCAATGCTGACAAGTCGGTGCTCGGTGTCATGGTGACGGGCCGCGGCAAGTCGCTCACCTTCCAAGTGCACGCAACCTTGCGCGCCCTTGCCCGCCGCGAGGCCAGCCTGTTCGTCTACCCGCTGCGCGCTCTCATCGCCGACCAGGCGTTTCACCTGCGGGAAGCCCTTGCGCGCTTCGGCATCACCGTGGTCACGCTTACGGGCGAAAGCACCGTCGACGAACGCCGCCGCGCGTTCGCCGGGCTTCAGGACGGCAGCGTGGACATTGCCCTGACCACCCCGGAGTTTCTGGCGTGGCACGCCGATTCGTTCGCCTTCACCCAGCGCGTGAAGTTCGTCGTCATCGACGAGGCTCACCACATCGGCCTGGCGCGCGCCGGCCAGCGCGAGGCCTACGCCACCATCGGCAAGGCCGTGTCCCGCCTGGGCAACCCCACGGTGCTCGCGCTCACCGCCACGGCCGACGACGAATGCGTCGACGCCATTAGGCGCGAGCTGCCCATCGACGTGTGCATCTACGACGGCACCGATCGACCCAACCTGACGCTCGACGATCGCCGCAACGTGCCTTCGCGCGACAACTACCTGGCGAACCTCGTGGCGTCGGGGCAGAAGACCGTCGTGTTCGTCAATTCGCGCGAGCAGTCCGTCGCAGTGGCCCGCCACCTGCGCAAACACGCCCCGCAAGTGGCGCCGCTCATCGGTTTCTACAACGCGGGCCTCTCGCGCAGCGAGCGCAAGCGCATCGAGGATCTGTTCCGCACCGACGCGCTTTCGGTGCTGGTGGCCACGAGCGCGTTCGGCGAGGGCGTGAACATCCCCAACATCCGACACGTGGTGCTCTACCATATGCCGTTCAACGAGATCGAGTTCAACCAGATGTGCGGCCGCGCGGGGCGCGACGGCAAGCCGGCGACCATCCATCTGCTGTTCAATCGCGAGGATTCGGGGCTGAACGAGCGCATTCTGGCCGACATGACGCCGTGCCACGACAGCCTGGCGCAGGTGTACCGCAAGCTGCGCGAGATGCAGTGCAAGAGCAAGACGACGTTCTTCACCACCAGCGACGCCAACCTTGCGCGCCTGGTCAGCACGCAGCTGTTCCCCGTGCGCACCGCGTCGGCCACCTGCGCGGTGGCGGTCTTCCGCGAACTGGGGCTCATCGAGGCGCATTCGGTGTTCGGCGAACGCGGCCTGGTGCGCAGCATCCACGTGAAGGATTTCCGCGATAAGGTGGAGCTGACCGACAGCGTGCGCTACCGTGAGGGTCTTGACGAGCGCGAGATCTTCCACGGCTTCCGCGACTGGGTGCTGGGAAGCAACGCCTGCGACCTGCAGGTTCGCGT
>CAVHFC010000101.1:0-2919 GCA_963635025.1 Eubacterium sp. CAG:786 | reverse complement strand
GTGCGCCCGCCCGAGCCCGATAACCTGCTCGGACGTCCCCGCGTTGCCGAGAAGGCGTTTTCCACCGAGGCCACGAAGGTCATGCCCAAGGGGGAGAAAACGCCCGAGGAACGCTTCGCCGACCTGCAGGAAACCACGCGTTCGTACCTCACCGTCGACGAAGAGGCCATGCTTGAAAAGGCCTATCATTTCGCCGACAAGGCGCATGCGGGCGCCACGCGCAAGTCCGGCGAGCCGTTTATCGCGCATCCGGTGGAGGTGGCCATCATCCTGGCCGACTTGCGCATGGATGCCGAAACGCTTACCGCGGCCCTGCTGCACGATACCGTCGAGGACACCGAGGTGACCAGCCAGATCGTCGAAGAGGAATTCGGCCCGCGCGTGGCACAGCTCGTCGACGGCGTTACCAAGATCACGCGCATCGAGGTGGAAACGCTCACCGACGAGCAGGCGGCCACCATCCGCAAGATGTTCGTCGCCATGAGCAAGGACATCCGCGTCATCGTGATCAAGCTGGCCGACCGCCTGCACAACATGCGCACCTTGGCGGCGCTTAAAGAGGACCGCCGCATCTTCAAGGCGCGCGAGACGCTGGAGATCTACGCGCCCATCGCGCACCGTTTGGGCATCAACTCCATCAAGTGGGAGCTTGAGGACTTGAGCTTCTACTACCTGGAGCCGAACAAGTTCAAGCAGGTTTCCCGCATGGTCACCGAGAGCCGATCCGAGCGCGAATCGTATCTTGACCAGGTGATAAGCGTGCTGCATGCCGAAATGGAGAAGGTGAACATCCAGGCGCAGATCATGGGGCGCCCCAAGCATCTGTACAGCATCTACCAGAAGATGGCGAAGAAGGGCAAGGGCTTCTCCGAGATCTACGACCTCATTGCCGTGCGCATCATCGTGAAGTCGGTGAAGGACTGCTACTCGGCGCTCGGCGCGGTCCATACGCTGTGGCACCCGATGCCGGGGCGCTTCAAAGACTACATCGCCATGCCGAAGTTCAACATGTACCAAAGCCTGCACACCACGGTCATCGGTCCGGCGGGCAGGCCGCTTGAGGTGCAGATCCGCACCGAGGAGATGCATCGCCAGAGCGAATACGGCGTGGCGGCGCACTGGCGCTACAAGGAAAAGGGCGGCCGCGGCGGCAGCGACGCCATGGACAAGCAGCTCGCCTGGCTGCGCGAGATGGTCGACTGGCAGGACGAGACGCACGATTCGCGCGAGTTTCTGAAAGACCTGAAGGTGGACCTGGCGCCCACCGAAGTGTTCGTGTTCACGCCGAAAGGCGAGGCCATGAGCCTGCGAGCTGGGTCGACGCCGGTGGACTTCGCCTACGCCATCCACACCGAGGTGGGCAACCACTGCGTCGGCGCGAAGGTCAACGGCGCCATCGTGCCGCTGGCCTACGAGCTGCAGCTGGGCGACCGTGTGGAAATCCTCACGCAGAAGTCGGCAAGCCCGAGCCGCGACTGGCTCAACATCGTGAAAACCCCTTCGGCGCGCAACAAGATCCGCTCGTACTTCAGCAAGGTATCGCGTGCTGACGATCTGCTCAACGGCCGCGAGAAGCTGACGCGCGAGATGCGCAAGCACGGGCTGGGCATCTCCAACACCCGCGCCGAGCGCGCGCTGCGTACCGTGTCCGAGCATTTGGGCTACAAGGACGCCGACGACATGCTGGTGAGCATCGGTACGGGCAAGGAAAACCCGCAGTCCGTGGCAACGCGCCTGCTCACGGAACTGGGACATAAGTCCGACGCGCCCGCCGACCCGCTGAATTTGGGCGCGGCCATGTCGACCGGCAAGCTGCCGCCGATGCTGACGATGGTCAACAAGCCCAAGAAGAAGGAGACGAAAAGCTCCAACGGCGTGGTGGTGGAAGGCGTCGAAGGCGCGCTCGTGCGCCTGTCGCGCTGCTGCAACCCGGTGCCCGGCGACGATATCATCGGCTTCGTCACGCGCGGGCGCGGCGTGTCGGTGCATCGCCGCGACTGCCCGAACGCCGGCGCGCTCATGGCGCAGCCCGAGCGCATCATGAAGGTGCACTGGGAAAGCGATCTGCCGAAGAACACGTCGTTTAAGGTGGAGGTGTACATCGAGGCGCTCGATCGCTTGAAGCTGCTTTCCGACGTGGTGCTGGTGCTGGCCGACATGGGCGCGAACGTGCTGTCGTGCAACACGGTTTCCCACCGCGACGGCATGGTGGAGATGCGCTTTTTGTTCCAGGTGAGCGACATTTCTCATATCGACGCCATTTTGGCCAAGCTCAAGAGCTTGGAGGGCGTGTTCGACGCGCGGCGCATGATCCCGAAGGTGGGCGGCACCGCCGAGAAGAAGGGGAAGTAGCATGGCTTTCAAGGTGAAGGGCGCCTGCGTTGACGTGGCCTTTTTGGTGATGGGTCCCATTCAGAACAACGTGTACATCATCTCCGACGGCGCGGGCACCTTCGTGGTTGACCCGACCGAACGGGCCGACGTGATCGTGCGCGCGCTTGGCGGGCGCAAGCTTGACACCATCGTGCTGACGCATCGGCATTCCGACCATGTTGGCGCGGCGGCCGACTTGCGCAGGTTGACGGGCGCGAAGGTGATCGCGCCGGCGCTTGATGCGGACGTCGTCTCGGGTGCGAAGCCTATTCCGCGCGGCGATTCGAAGTTCAAGACCTGCCCGGTTGACCAGGTGGTTTCGAACGGCGACACGGTGCGGGTGGGGAATATGCCCTGGAAGGTGCTCTCCACGCCGGGGCACACCGAGGGCAGCATGTGCCTGCTGCTTGATTCGGCTTCGACCGACCGACCCGCCGCGAAGCCCGTGCTTATTGCCGGCGACACGCTGTTTTGCGGGTCCATCGGGCGCACCGATTTCCCGGGCGGGTCGATGGCGGCCATGCGCAAGTCGCTTCGCCGCCTTTC
>CAVHFC010000100.1:0-6781 GCA_963635025.1 Eubacterium sp. CAG:786 | reverse complement strand
ATCACCTGCGGCGTCGTTGTCGTCGTGGTGCTTGCCGCTGCGGGCGTCGGCTTCTGGAAATGGCACGAAACGCCCTCGTTCTGCGGCGCCATCTGCCATTCCCCGATGGACCAGTACCTGCCGACGTACTACAGCGAGCCCGGAGATGAGGGCGTCGACAAGTGGGGAAACACCGTTTCCGATTCCAGCTCCATGCTTTCCGCCACGCACCGTGAATATGCCGACATGGGCTGCATGGGTTGCCACGTTCCCGCCATTCAGGAGCAGGTGACCGAAGGGCTTGAATGGATGGTCGGCAACTATTACTACCCGCTCAACGAACGCGACTTGAGCCGCCTGGTTTATTACCGCGGCGTCGGCGAAACCGAGTTTTGTATGAACTCCTCCTGCCACAACATGACCAAGGACGACCTCACGGAAGCGACGAGCGAATCGACGCGCAATCCGCACAGCTGGCACCATAGCGAATACGACTGCAGCGACTGCCATAAGGCGCACCGCGCGAGCGTGATGATCTGCTCGCAGTGCCATGACGACTACACCTTGCCCGACGGCTGGATCACCTACCAGGAGTCGAAGGAGCTGGAAACCGTTTACGGTCAGTACTCCGACTTCGAGGGCGAGGGGAGCGAATAGCATGGGCACGCTTGCCTTTTGCCGCTTCCCGTGTGACCCGGGTGACCCGCTCGATTCGGCGCAAGCCCCGTCCCAGCTCGGGGGCCCGCAATGAGCATCGGGCGCGTGGTCGCCGGCCTTGCCGCCGCAGCGCTTGCCGCCGAGGGCGCCTATTGTGTCGCCGCCGGCTCGTCGACGCTGCTGCGTCCGCCCGGCATCCAGGGCGAGGCGGACTTCATGGCGCGTTGCATCAAGTGCGGCAAGTGCATGGAAGCCTGCAAGTACAAGGCCATCCGTATTGCAGGCATGGATGCCGGCGCCGCCGTGGGAACGCCGTACCTTGCCGCTCGCGATCAGGCGTGCCGGCTGTGCGAGGACTTCCCCTGCACGAAGGCGTGCCCGACGGGCGCCTTGCGAGACGTCTCGGCGCGCACCGACGTGCACATGGGCTTTGCGACCATCGACGAGAACGTCTGCATCGCCTACCAAGGGTATCGCTGTGAGGTGTGCTACCGCGTCTGCCCGCTCATCGACGAGGCCATTACCATCGATTACCGGATCAGGGAAAACGATGTGATTCACGCGAAGTTCATCCCCACGGTGAACAGGGACGTGTGCACCGGCTGCGGGCTGTGCGTGATGCGCTGCGTGATCGACGACCCACGCGTTCCCATCCGCATTGTGACGCGCGGCGAGCAGGAAAAAGAGTAGGACGACGAGCTTTCCGCAGAGGGAAACGCGAGCGAGAACGTGACGGGCTTCTCGAACAAGAAGCGCAAACGAGGATGTGACGAACTTCGGCGGGGCGGGGTACCGAGCCCGATCGAAGTAGCAGGAAAAAGGGGGTTATGGGCATGGCTGACATCTCACGCAGAACATTTCTGAAGGCCACGGCCATCGCGATGGCGAGCGCCGCGGCAAGCGGGTCGCTGCTTTCCATGGCGGGTTGCGCCGCGAAGGTGAACGAGCCGTACAACAGCGATTCCATCACAAAGACGCTGGCGGTCTGCCGCTTCTGCGGCTGCGGCTGCGGCGTCATCGTGGAAAGCCGCAACGGCAAGCTCATCTCGGTCTACGGCGACCCGGAAAACGATTCGAACCGCGGCCTGAACTGCGTCAAGGGCTACTATCTGAGCAAGATCCTCACCGGCGAGGACCGCCTGACCAAGCCGCTTATCCGCGACGACAACTCGCTCAAGGGCACCGACGAGGGCTTCCGCGAGGCCGAATGGGACGAGGCGCTCGACCTGGTGGCCGGCAAGCTTCGGGAAACCTGGAAAAACGACAAGTCGCGCCTGGCGTTCTGGGGTAGCGGCCAGCAGCCCATTCTCGAGGGTTATTGCACCGCGAAGTTCTGGAAGGCGGGTCTGCTGTCCAACAACATCGACCCGAACGCGCGTCTGTGCATGGCCAGCGCCGTCGTGGGATTCATGAACGTCTTCGGCACCGACGAGCCGGCCGGTTGCTACGGCGATATCGACTACGCGGACGTCTTCATCACCTGGGGCGCCAACATGGCCGAAGCGCACCCGATGCTCTATTCGCGCGTGATGGCGCGCAAGATCGCCAACCCCGAGGTCAAGCACTACGACATCTCGACGCTGCGCACGCGCACCGGCGCGACCGCCGACAAGGTGTTCCTCATGAAGCCCAACGGGGACTTGGCCATCACCAACTGCATCGCGCATTACCTGCTGGAAAAAGAGACCTACGACGCGGACTGGGTGCGCGACCACCTCGCCTTCGCGCAGGGCACCGAGAACATCGGAAACGCCACCTACGACGGCTACGACACTTCCGAAATCGGTTCGAAGGTTGACGACACCACATCCATCACGTTCGAGGAATATAAGGAACGCCTTGCGCCCTACACCTGGGAATACTGCAGCGAGCTGTCGGGTCTTTCCGTCGAGGAGCTGCAGGAACTCTACGGGCTGTTCGCCAACCACGATATCAAGCTGTACAGCTTCTGGACCATGGGCGTCAACCAGCACAATCGCGGCACGTGGGTGAACCATAACCTGCACAACATCCACCTGCTTTCGGGGCATTACTGCCATCCGGGCGACGGCGGCTTCAGCCTCACCGGGCAGCCCTCCGCCTGTGGCACCGCGCGCGAGGTGGGCACGTTCAGCCATCGTTTGCCGGCGGACCTCGTGGTGAAGAACGAGGCGCATCGCCGCTACACCGAGGCCGTGTGGAACCTGCCGGAAAAGCACCTCGATCCCATTTCGAAGCCGGGCTTCCACACTACGAAAATCTTCCGCGAGATGGCCAAGGGCAACATGGACTTCCTCTGGACCGCGCACAACAACTGGGCGCAGTCGATGACCAACCTGACGCGCTTTTTGGGCCGCGGCGCCGATGATCAGCGCGGCGTGTTTGACACGTTCATCGTGGTCAGCGAGGTGTATCCGACCATGTCGACGAAGTATGCCAACGTGGTTCTGCCCGCAGCCATGTGGGTGGAGCGCGAGGGCTGCTTCGGCAACGGCGAGCGGCGCACCGCCGTATTCGAGAAGGCGTGCGATCCGCCGGGCGACGCGAAGTGGGACTTGTGGATGCTCTTCGAGATTGCCAAGCGCGTGCTCGAGGGCGAGAAGATCGGCGAGGCCGATGCGTTCGATACGCTGTTCGGCCAGTGGTACGACAAAGACGCGAGCGCGTTCGTGCATGCGACCCAGCGCGAAACGTGCCGCAGCATCTGGGAAGAGTACCGCACGTTCAGCAACCCGTACCTTAATGAACGCGCAGACGCCATCAACACGGCCAAGAAGCTCAAGATGGAGGCCAAGCAGCTGGCCCCCTATGACGAGTACATCTATCAGCACGGGCTCACGTGGCCGGTTCGCGAGGTTGACGGCAAGTGGCTGCCCACGAAGTGGCGTTTTGCCGACGGCGCGCAGGAAGACGGCTTCGACCAGTACGGCGTCGAGAAATACGGCGAGCACGGGCTTGCCGGCGGCGTCAGTTTCTACAAGACGGCGAATCACAAGCCGGTGGTGTGCTTCCGCCCCTACGAGCCGCCGGCGGAGGTGCCGAGCGAGGAATACCCGTTCTACTTCTGCACGGGGCGTCTTCTGGAGCACTGGCATACGGGCACGATGACGCGGCGCGTGCCGGCGCTCAATAAGGCGCTGCCCGAGGCCTTGCTGGACATGAACCCTGACGACGTGCGGGAAATGGGACTTGCCGACGGCGATCGCGTGAAGGTTATCAGCCGCTACGGCGAGGTGGAGATCAAGGTTTCCACGGCCGGGCGCACCGTGCCTCCGAAGGGGTATCTGTTCGCGCCGTTCTTCGCACGGGAAACGCTCATCAACCTGGTGCAGCAAGAGGTGTACTGCCCGCTTTCGAAGGAGCCCGACTACAAGAAGACCTGCGTGAGGGTCGAGAAGGTGGAGGGATAGAAGATGCTTCAGGTGAATTGTCCGCGAAAGGTTGCGATGGTTGCGGCGGCGTGCGCTTTGGCGGCGAGCCTGTGCGGGCTGGCTGCGTGTTCGAGCTCGGGTGCCTCCGCGAGCGATCAGACGCTTGATGCGCGCGTTGCCAAGGCGCAGGCGTCCCATGCCGGTCGCTACGAGGTGTCCGGCAGCCACGGCTGCTTCGGGTGCCATGGGGCGAACGCGAGCGCCTGGCCGATTCTGGCCACGGCCCCTCAGCTGCCGGCGTTCCATTTCGACACGGTCTCGCCGACGTCGTTCGAAGATCTCGGCGAGCGCTACACCGATTGCGCCGCGTGCCATATCGAGATAACGGGCGAACAGGAAACGTCCGCCGGCTCTCAGTCGTAAGGGGGGCGGTATGGTTATTTCCTCACTGGTGGTTGAATGCGCAACAGGCTACGAGGAGCAGGTGCGCGCCAAGCTGGCCGCGATGCCCGGAGTAGAGGTTCACGAGGTGCACGATTACAAGCTGGTGGTGACCATCGAGGCCGAAACGGTTGACGATTCTCATGATGTAGCGAATTCGTTCATTTCCGTTACAGGCGTCATCGGCGTCAACTTGATCTATCTGAACTGGGAAGATGATAAGACCATCTATCCGGAGGGCGTGTAATTTCATGGCCGGCGAAAAGGAAGGCCGCGCCGGTCGCGGTGCGCGTAAGGGTCCAGGCGCGATAACCGTTGCGCGCCGGTGCGTGCAGGTGTTCATGCTCGTACTGTTCGCGGTGCCGGTTGTTGCGGCGGGGTGGGGGCTTTTCGGCTCCGCTTCGCCGACGGGCGAGCAGATGGCCACTCCGGCGGATCTGCCGTTTTTCGGGACGCTCAGCTCCTCGTCCGTCGGCCCGGTAACGGTTGTTGACCCTTTCGCTACGTTGCAGGTGATCTGCGCCTCCAAGTCGTTCGACCCCGCTTGGCTTGTTGGGCTGTTGCCGGTTTTGATCGTTTACGGCCTCGTTCGCGGGCGCGCCTTCTGCGGTTGGGTGTGCCCCGTCAATCTGCTCGGCGAGATCGTCGATTTTCTCCGGCGCAAGCTGCGCCGCCCGGTTTACGAGATGCCCGTGCCGCGCCATGCGAAGCTCTACGTTGCGGGAGCCATCTTGGTGCTGTCGCTCGTTTTCGGCATTCCCGTGTACGAGATTTTCAACCCTATCGGCGCTATCAACAAGCTGGTGGCGTTTGGGGCGGTAACGGGCGTGGTGACGCTCGTGTGCATCGTGGCGGTCGAGCTGTTCTGGGGGCATCGGGTATGGTGTCGCGCTCTGTGCCCGCTTGGCGGCTTCTACGAGGCGCTTGGTCGCGTCGGGCTGTTGAACGTGCGTATCAAGCATGACGCGTGCATCGGTTGCGGCAAGTGCCAGAAGGCGTGTTTATGCGACCCTGCGATTCTCGATGACGCGATCGCTGGAGAGGCGAACGCCGTCGTTGCGGGCGATTGCATGCTGTGCGGCAAATGCATCGACGCCTGCCCGACGAGCGCGCTTTCGGTGGGTGTTGGAAGGAAGTAGACGCCGCGGCGGGGTTCCGTCAGATTTCAATTTGCGCCCGCTTGACGCGCACGACGCGCATTCGTTTCGCCTGCCGTGCGCATCTCGAGCACGCCGTAAGTTTGCCACGCGCATGTGGCGCAAGCGCAGGACAGGTTCCTTTAATCGGCGTTAACCTAGAAGAACAGCAGCGCCGCCGCGGCGGCGAATGCCAGCAGCACAATCGAGGTGACAAGCGCGGCTGCGAACGCGTTGCGGCCAGTGGTGAGCAGGGCGCGGAAGTTCACGGTCATACCCAGCGCGGCCATGGCCATGCCCAACAGCAGGTAGCTGACCTTCACCAGGGCATCGAGCATCTCTTGCGACAGCGGGGCGAACGTGCCGATGACGCTTGCGGCGACAAACCCCACCATGAACCAGGGAATAGGGACCTTGCCATTGCCGCCCTCGGCGCCGCCTTCGGATTTGCGGTACCACAAGCCGATGATGATGGCGGCCGGTGCCAGCAGAAGCACGCGCGAGAGCTTCGTGATGATGGCGATGTCAAGACTTTCGCCGCCGCCGGTGCCGCCCGCTGCCACGGCGTGGGCAATCTCGTGCAGCGACGCACCGGCCATGACGCCGAACTGCGTGGCATCCATGCCGAGCGCCGGTCCGACGGCGATGTCGACGAGGGTGAACAGCGTGCCCAAAATGGCGATGATGGCGACGGCTACCACTTTGTCCTCGGCATGGCGTTCGGAATCTTTTTCGCTTGACGGCAGCTGGGAGGCGATGCCCATGACCGCCGCCGCGCCGCAGATTCCCGTGCCGGAAGCGGTGAGGATGGCCAGATGCTTGTCGACCCCGAAGCGCCTGGCCAGGTTATAGGCGAGGAAGATGGTGCCCGTGACCACCACGCACGCCAGCGCGATGGTCTTCACGCCCGCCTGCGCGAGCGCAACGAGGTTGAGCTTGAAGCCGAGCAGGATGATGCCCGCGCGCAGAAATTTGTTCGAGATGAGCGCGATGCCGGGTTTGGTGTAGTCGACGGCCGGGCGCGCAACCTGGCAGCAAATACCCAGGATAAGCGAGATCACCAGTGCGCCGAGCACGGCAAGATAGGGAAGCCCCGCCAGCAGGCTTCCAAGGATCGAGCACGCAAGCGTCAGCACGCATGCCGCGGCGAATGGTTTGGAAAGGATTGTCTTAAGCATGTTAGAGAAGGCTATCTGAACTTATCCAGGCGCGCAACGC
>CAVHFC010000099.1:0-6962 GCA_963635025.1 Eubacterium sp. CAG:786 | reverse complement strand
CCACGTGGAGGTGGGCAGCGACATCATCAGCGGATGCGTGAACATGACCGGCCTTTTGCGCATCAAGACGAACAAGCCCTTCGGAGAGTCGACCGTCAGCCGCATCCTCGAGCTGGTGGAAAACGCCAGCGAGAAGAAGGCGCGCACCGAGAACTCCATCACGCGCTTCGCCCGATACTACACGCCGACGGTTACTGTTTTGGCTGCTCTCCTGGCCGTCGTCCCTCCCCTTTTGGGCCTCGGCGCCTGGAGTGATTGGATCTTGCGCGGCCTGACCTTCCTCGTGGTGAGCTGCCCCTGCGCGCTCGTCATCAGCGTGCCGCTGTCCTTCTTCGGCGGCATCGGGGGTGCGAGCAAGCTCGGCGTCCTGGTCAAAGGCTCGAACTATCTTGAGGCGCTTGCGAAGGTGGACACCGTCGTCTTCGACAAGACGGGCACGCTCACCGACGGCACGTTCAACGTGGTGGCCATCCATCCGGAACAGGGCATCGACGCCGACAAGCTGCTGAGCTTCGCCGCGCATGCCGAGGTATATTCCGATCATCCGATCGCCGTTTCCGTGAAGAGCGCCTATAGCGGAGAGATCGACCAGAAGCGCATCGCGGCCGTGCAGGAAGAGTCCGGCCATGGCGTGGTCGCCACCATCGACGAACACGTGGTGCTGGTGGGAAACGACAAGCTCATGCGCGAGCACGAAACGACCTATCACGCCTGCAAGCTTACGGGCACCATCCTGCACGTTTCAGTTGATGGCGAATACGCAGGTCATATCGTTATCGCCGACGTGGTGAAAGACGACGCGCAGGAGGCCATCGCCTCTTTGCATGCCGCCGGCGTCAAGAAGACGGTGATGCTCACGGGCGATCGCGAGGAAGTGGCGCAGGCCGTGAGTGAAAAACTCGGCATCGACGAGTTCCATGCTCAGCTTTTGCCCGCCGACAAGGTTGCCCAAGTTGAGCGCCTGCTGAAGGCGAAGCACGGTGACGCGAACCTTGCCTTCGTGGGCGACGGCATCAACGACGCGCCGGTGCTCACACGCGCCGACGCGGGCATCGCGATGGGCGCGATGGGGTCGGACGCGGCCATCGAAGCGGCTGACGTGGTGCTGATGGACGACAAGCCCTCGAACATCAGCCTCGCCATCCGGCTGGCGAGGCGCACCATGCGCATCGTGTGGCAGAACATCGTCTTCGCCCTGGGCGTGAAGCTCATCGTGCTGGTGTTGGCCGCCGTGGGTATCGCGAACATGTGGCTTGCCGTGTTCGCCGATGTGGGCGTGGCGATTCTGGCGATCCTCAACGCCATGCGCTGCATGAACGTGAGCAGCCTGAAGAAGCGCTAGCCCCTTGACCGCAACGCCGGCAGCACGCGGGAGCATAGCGGTTCAACCGTGATTGTGGAGAGGTCGCCAGACGATGGCGGCCTCTTTCCGTCTTCGCTAGAATAGAATGCCGATTTTTCCGGATGGTAAGGAGCAGCGATGACGGAAGCGATAAGCGCGCAGGAAGAGCAGCAAGCCCAAGACCCCGAGTTCGACCTCGAGCAGGAGCACTTAAGCGACACCTACGGCAAGCTTGAGCGCATCGCCGCCGCGCTTGCCGAAAAGCTGGAGCGTCGCCGCATCGATGCGGCGAAAACCAAGGAGGAAATGCAGGGCGAGGTCAAGCACAACTTCGCCTCCGACGGCGAGGCGCAGGAAACCTACGTCGACTACGCGGTGCTGAACAACCTCATCCGCGACTACAACTTGGAACAGGATGCCGACAGCGAACGCCTCGCGGCATCGGTGAAGCTCATGGAGCAGCCTTATTTCGCCAAGATCACGCTGCAGATGCGAGCCGGCGCACCCGCGAAGGATATCTACATCGGGCTTGCCGGCATTTCCGACGACAGCTACCGCCGCATGGTCGTCGACTGGCGAAGCCCGGTTGCCGAAGTGTATTACAACCAGGACAACGGCAAGACCTCCTACGTTGCCAACGGGCGCACCATCAACGTGGAGCTTATGCGCCGTCGCCAGTTCGACTTGACGCGCAATGTGCTGAACGCTTATTTCGACTCGGACGTCGCCATTGAGGATTCGCTGCTGCTGCACTCCCTTTCGCGCGAACGCTCCGAACACATGAAAGCCATCACGGCCACTATCCAGAAGGAGCAGAACGTCGTCATCCGACACGAGGATTCCGAAGTGCTGCTGGTTGCCGGCATTGCGGGCAGCGGCAAGACGAGCGTGCTCATGCAGCGCATCGCGTATCTGTTTTATCAGCAGCGCGGCACGCTCAAACCTCAAGAGGTGTTCCTGATCAGCCCGAACCCCGTGTTCGCCGCCTATATCGAAAACGTCTTGCCCGACTTAGGCGAGCGCAACCCCGAAACGATCACCTACCGGTCCTTCTGCGCACGCCTTTTGCCGCGCGGTCGCAACCCGAAACAGGAAACGTGCCCGCTTGAGCTTTTGTGGCGCATCGACAAGGCGGTCGAGAACCTCACGTTCGAGGCGGGCGACGTGCGCGACATCCGCCTGCACGACGTGCGGCTGGTTGCCGCCTCGGCCATCATGCAGCTGATGCAGAAGCACCCCAACGTAGCCGCCGGCCCGCATTTGGTGACGCTCGTGCGCGAAGAGCTTTTCAAGCGCCTGGAATCGCGCCTTGCGCAGATGGCGGGGACCGAGGCGGTCCAAGACGAGATACTCTGCCTTTCGCTCGACGAGCAGGTCGCGCTGCTCAACGCACCCTACGACCCGCAAACGGAAGAAGAGGCGAAGGAGTCCGCACTTACCTACCTGCATGATCGCTTCGCGGATGCGGTGGTGGCGATCGAGCGCGACGAATGGCTGCGCATAGATCGCATCGGGATGCGCCTGCTCGGCGTGGAGAACCTGCCGGCGAGCGCATGGCTGTACCTGAACATGGCGGTGACCGGGCTTGGCAACGCCGAGGCGAAGTATGTGATGATCGACGAGGTGCAGGATTACTCCCCCGACCAGCTTGCCGTGCTCGCACGCTTCTTCCGCCGCGCGCACTTCATGCTTTTAGGCGACCCTCATCAGGCCATTCGACCGAACACGGCAACTTGGGACGAGATTCGCGCCGTGTTCGGGCGCATGCGCGAGGGACTTGCCGAGGCGTCGCTTATGACCAGTTACCGATCTACACCGGAGATCACGTCGCTGTTCGCGGGCCTTTTGCACGACGAGGAACGGATGCAGATTTCAGCCGTGCAGCGCGCAGATGAAGCGCCTTACGTCAAAGAATGCACCGAAGAGGAATACGAGGGCGAGCTGCGGAGGCTTTTGGACAAAGCGCGCGAAAACGACGGTTTGACCGCGGTGGTGTTCCCTTGGAAACATGAGATATCCCGCGCACGCAAGCTGCTTGGCGACGACATGCCACACGTGCTCGACGAGGCGGGACGTCTGCCCGCTTCAGGCGTGCTCGCATTGACGCTCCCCTTAGCGAAGGGGCTCGAGTTCGATCACGTGATCATACCGGACGCAAGCGAGCGGTTGTTCCCCGCAGATGATCAGGTTGCCGTCAATCGCCTGTACACCACCATCAGCCGCGCAACCAAAACCGTGCACATCGTAAGCTGCGGGAAGATGACGAGCCTGCTCGATTTCGCGAAGTAGGAACCAGGGAAGGGCGACCGCCTGGTGCGGTCACGGCATCAGGCGGCAAATTCACGACCAAAAGTCCTCTACTCCAAATACGCGCCGGTTTGCCTGTTCCACAGATGCGCGTATTCGCCATCCGCCTCAACCAGTTCCGCATGCGTGCCGTCCTCGACGATTTTGCCGTGGTCGAGCACCACGACGCGATCGAGGCTCGCCACCGTTGACAGACGATGCGCCACCACGAGGCAGGTCCTGCCCTGCATAAGCGTGGCAAGCGCCTGCTGCACGAGCGCCTCACTTTCCGAGTCGAGTGCGCTCGTCGCCTCATCGAGGACCAATACCGGGCAGTCGGCCAGAATGGCACGCGCAATGGCAATGCGCTGGCGCTGCCCGCCCGAAAGCTTCACGCCGCGCTCGCCGGTGACGGTATCGAACCCTTGCGGCAGCCGCTCGATAAACTCGAGCGCATTGGCCTGCCGCGCCGCTTCGCGAATCTGATCCATGGTGGCCTCGGGTCGCCCGTAAGCGATGTTCTCGGCGATGCTGCGATGGAACAGCAGCGCCTCCTGCGGCACGTAGGCGATGGACCGCCGCAGGCTCTGCTGCGTGCAAGCCGAAATGTCTTGCCCGTCGATGAGGATCCGCCCGTCTTGAATGTCGGACAGGCGCAGCAACAGCTTGGTGAGCGTGGTCTTGCCAGCCCCCGAAAGGCCAACCAAGCCGACGCGCTGCCCGGCGGGGATTTTCAAATTTAACCCATTGAACACCTCGGTAGTCGCATTGCCGTCGGCATACCAGAAACCGATGTTGCAAAAAGCGATCTCGCCCCTGCTCACCTGCATATCGGGCGCCCCGGGCGCATCGGCGACCAAACGCGGCTCGTCGAGGGTCGCCGTCATGCCGCTCGCGTCGCCGAACGCGCGATTGAAGCGCTGCAGGCCGTTGTTAATGAAATTGAACTGGTTGGTCACGGTGTAGGTGTACGTGAACATCATCACGAGCGTGCCGGGCGTGATGCCATACCACGCGTTGCCGCCGGCAATGAAAACGGATACCACCGACATGATCACCACGGTGATGCAGGCGGTCACAATGCCTCGGGTAAGCGAGGACCACATACGCTTCGAATCGCGTGCGACCACTTCCCGATTCGCCGCATCGAACAGCTCGCGTTCGTAGTTTTCGCGCCCGGAGGTTTTCACCGCCAGGATGTTCGCCACCGAATCGGACAGCTCGCCGGAAAGCTGGTTTTGCGCGCTCGCTGCCTTCTCGTTCAAGCTCAAGATGCGCTTGTACATGATGTAGGACACGCAGGCATAAATAGCCAGAAGCGCCATAAGAATCGCCACGTACACCGGAACGCGCGGCGCCAAAATAGCGCACGTGAACACCACCGAGCAAATGACCGGCAGAAACGGGAACGTCACGGTTTCCAGCAGAAGGTCGTAGGCGGACATGAACTTCGTCGTCTGGCTGACCAGCGTGCCACCGAAGCGGTTCGAGTGAAAGCTCATCGACTGGTTGCACAGCGCATCGAAGCTCATGGTGGCCAAATCGTAGGAAGCGGCGATTTCCAGCTTGTACATAGTGTAGTCCTGCAGCTTGCTGGCGGCTTGTCCGAGCACGTTGATGGCGATGAGCGCAGCAATGTAGGGACCGTAGACGGAAAAGACCTCGTCTGAGGCCACCTGCGTGGTGCCAACCTTGTCGACGATCAGGCTCATCACGTAGGGGTTTCCATAGGAGAGCAACGCCACGAACAGAAACGTCGAAACGAGCAACGCGATGAAATACCCCAGGTGGTTGCGCGTAACCTGCCAATAATAATACAGCGTGCGACGCGTGAGCGACGCCGAAGCGCTACAAGTCATGCTCCCATCCCCCTTGCGTTGTGAAAACTAGCGGTTCTCGATGCTGCCGATATTCTTCAGCTCAATCTTGATGAGTCCGTTCGGCGTGCTCGTAAATTCGATGAGCTCGGTGTTGCGGCTGTATTCGGCGGGAAACGTGACCACGATGCCGGTATCGGTGACGATCTTATGGTTGCGACCGGCTCGCGACGCCACGTTCTTCTCAACGCGCACGCCTTCGCCCAAATGCTCGCTTGCCGCTGCTTCCTCGAAACGACGGCGCGGACCCTCGTCGGCAAACACCTCGTCGACGAACTCGTCGAAGGGGACCTCATCGTCGTCGGAGGCGTTGTCGGCCATGTAGGCTTTCGCTCGCCCGATCGCCTCGGCGGAATTGACGCCGAACTCCTCAGCCACATCGGACACCAGCTCGATGGTCGCGTCGAACAACTCCTTGCTCGAGGGGTCATTCGTGCAGGACAGAAGCCCGTCGGGAAGCACCCAGCGAGCTTCCCCGGCAATGGTGCGTTCCTTATCGGAAAAGCGAATCGCGCGGCTCCTCACGTCGATGAACGCATACGAGGAAAGCTTCTGCGACGGATTCGGCAGAATCGCGTGATGGCGTTCGATGGAATTCACGGTACCGCCAAAGTCCCCCTGGCCAACCTCATGCATGAAAGCCGGCTTGCTTTCCAGCAGCAAAATGGCGAAGTACCGGTCCTTGCGCGCAGAATAAGCGGCCGCATCCTGCGCATCCGAGGCGCCTTCCGGCAAGCCATCCGCATCCTCGACCTCAGCTTCGGCATCTTCGCAGACCACCGGAGCAGACTGCTCTTCCTCGAAGTCAACGACCAGCACATCGCACGAGGTCGGTTTTTCCATACGCGCAAACTCCTGGGACAGGAAATCCGCGATCTGGGCCGAAAGGTCCATGAACGCGACGTCGCCGCAAAGATAGGACGTTAACTCGCCCGCAAAGGGGCTGTCGAGCAGAAACTCGCCGCGGCGATTCCCCATCCCGCCCAGCGCATGGCGGCACATGCGCGAGACATATGATTTCACGTTCTTGTTTTCCAGGTCGAGCTCTTCCTGGGAGATGACGGTGACGCATGACTCGAAATCAAGCACATGCAGCACCGCATGGTTCAAACGAAACATCAGCAGCCTTTCATATTTGCGGAAAAGGAAATGCGCCGGCAGGCGGAAAGCGAGCCGGGCGCCTCGCTATTCGGAATCGGGAAAACCCCACATGCGCACCTCGGGTTCAAGATGCACGCCGAAGGAGTCGAACACGCGCCGCTGCACTTCAGCGATGAGCGCACGCACATCGGCGGCGGAGGCCTGGCGAGCGTTCACCACGAACCCGGTATGCTTGACGGAGACCTGCGCTCCCCCGACGGAAAAACCGCGCAGACCCGCATCCTGGATGAGTTTTCCCGCGAAATACCCGGTCGGACGTTTGAACGTGCTGCCGGCGCTCGGCATCTCAAGCGGTT
>CAVHFC010000098.1:0-6987 GCA_963635025.1 Eubacterium sp. CAG:786 | reverse complement strand
CCACGTGGAGGTGGGCAGCGACATCATCAGCGGATGCGTGAACATGACCGGCCTTCTGCGCATCAAGACGACCAAGCCCTTCGGCGAATCGACCGTCAGCCGCATCCTCGAGCTGGTGGAAAACGCCAGCGAGAAGAAGGCCCGAACGGAAAACTTCATCACGCGCTTCGCCCGATACTACACGCCGACCGTCACCATCTTGGCTGTCCTTCTGGCCGTTATCCCTCCCCTTTTGGGCTTCGGCGCCTGGAGCGATTGGATCTTGCGCGGCCTGACCTTCCTCGTGGTGAGCTGTCCCTGTGCGCTCGTCATCAGCGTGCCGCTGTCCTTCTTCGGCGGCATCGGGGGTGCGAGCAAGCTCGGCGTCCTGGTCAAAGGCTCGAACTATCTTGAGGCGCTTGCGAAGGTGGATACCGTCATCTTCGACAAGACGGGCACGCTCACCGACGGGACGTTCAACGTGGTGGCCATCCATCCGGAACAGGGAATCGATGCCGACAAGCTGCTGAGCTTGGCCGCGCATGCCGAGGTTTATTCCGATCATCCGATCGCCGTTTCCGTGAAGAGCGCCTATAGCGGCGAGATCGACCAGAAGCGCATCGCGGCCGTGCAGGAAGAGTCCGGGCATGGCGTCGTCGCCACCATCGACGAACACGTGGTGCTGGTGGGAAACGAAAAGCTCATGCACGAGCACGAAACGGCATATCACGCCTGCGAGCTTACGGGCACCATCCTGCATGTTTCGGTTGACGGTGAATACGCAGGCCATATCGTGATAGCCGACGTGGTCAAGCCCGACGCGCAGGAGGCTATCTCCTCGCTGCATGCTGCCGGCGTCAAAAAGACGGTGATGCTCACGGGCGATCGCAAGGAAGTGGCGCAGGCCGTGAGCGAAAAACTCGGCATCGATGAGTTCCATGCCCAGCTTTTGCCCGCCGATAAGGTTGCCCAGGTGGAACGTTTGCTCGACGCAAAGCACGGTGATGCGAACCTTGCCTTCGTAGGCGACGGCATCAACGATGCGCCAGTGCTCACGCGCGCCGACGTGGGCATCGCGATGGGTGCAATGGGATCGGATGCGGCCATCGAAGCGGCGGACGTGGTGCTGATGGACGACAAGCCCTCGAACATCAGCCTCGCCATTCGCCTTGCGCGCCGCACCATGTGCATCGTATGGCAGAACATCGTCTTCGCCTTGGGAGTAAAGCTCATCGTGTTGGTGTTGGCCGCCGTGGGTATCGCGAACATGTGGCTTGCCGTGTTCGCCGATGTGGGCGTGGCGATTCTGGCGATCCTCAACGCCATGCGCTGCATGAACGTGAGCAGCCTGAAGAAGCGCTAGCCCCTTGACCGCAACGCCGGCAGCACGCGGGAGCATAGCGGTTCAACCGTGATTGTGGAGAGGTCGCCAGACGATGGCGGCCTCTTTCCGTCTTCGCTAGAATAGAATGCCGATTTTTCCGGATGGTAAGGAGCAGCGATGACGGAAGCGATAAGCGCGCAGGAAGAGCAGCAAGCCCAAGACCCCGAGTTCGACCTCGAGCAGGAGCACTTAAGCGACACCTACGGCAAGCTTGAGCGCATCGCCGCCGCGCTTGCCGAAAAGCTGGAGCGTCGCCGCATCGATGCGGCGAAAACCAAGGAGGAAATGCAGGGCGAGGTCAAGCACAACTTCGCCTCCGACGGCGAGGCGCAGGAAACCTACGTCGACTACGCGGTGCTGAACAACCTCATCCGCGACTACAACTTGGAACAGGATGCCGACAGCGAACGCCTCGCGGCATCGGTGAAGCTCATGGAGCAGCCTTATTTCGCCAAGATCACGCTGCAGATGCGAGCCGGCGCACCCGCGAAGGATATCTACATCGGGCTTGCCGGCATTTCCGACGACAGCTACCGCCGCATGGTCGTCGACTGGCGAAGCCCGGTTGCCGAAGTGTATTACAACCAGGACAACGGCAAGACCTCCTACGTTGCTAACGGACGCACCATCAACGTGGAGCTTATGCGCCGTCGCCAGTTCGACTTGACACGCAATGTGCTGAACGCTTATTTCGACTCCGATGTCGCCATCGAGGATTCGCTGTTGCTGCATTCCCTTTCGCGCGAACGCTCCGAACACATGAAAGCTATTACGGCCACTATCCAGAAGGAGCAGAACGTCGTCATCCGGCATGAGGATTCGGAAGTGCTGCTGGTGGCCGGCATCGCGGGCAGCGGCAAGACGAGCGTGCTCATGCAGCGCATCGCGTACCTGTTCTATCAGCAGCGCGGCACGCTGAAACCGCAGGAAGTCTTCCTAATCAGCCCGAACCCCGTGTTCGCCGCCTATATCGAAAACGTCTTGCCCGACTTGGGCGAGCGCAACCCCGAAACGATCACCTACCGGTCCTTCTGCGCACGCCTTTTGCCGCGCGGTCGCAACCCGAAACAGGAAACGTGCCCGCTTGAGCTTTTGTGGCGCATCGACAAGGCGGTCGAGAACCTCACGTTCGAGGCGGGCGACGTGCGCGACATCCGCCTGCACGACGTGCGGCTGGTTGCCGCCTCGGCCATCATGCAGCTGATGCAGAAGCACCCCAACGTAGCCGCCGGCCCGCATTTAGTGACGCTCGTGCGCGAAGAGCTGTTCAAGCGCCTGGAGTCACGCCTTGCGCAGATGGCGGGGACCGAGGCGGTCCAAGACGAGATACTCTGCCTCTCGCTCGACGAGCAGGTCGCGCTGTTCAACGCACCCTACGACCCGCAAACGGAAGAAGAGGCGAAGGAATGCGCGCTTGTCTACCTGCATGATCGTTTCGCGGATGCGGTGGTGGCGATCGAGCGCGACGAGTGGCTGCGCATCGACCGCATCGGGATGCGCCTGCTCGGCGTCGAGAACCTGCCGGCAAGCGCGTGGCTGTATCTGAACATGGCGGTGACCGGGCTTGGCAACGCCGAGGCGAAGTATGTGATGATCGACGAGGTGCAGGATTACTCCCCCGACCAGCTTGCCGTGCTCGCACGCTTCTTCCGCCGCGCGCACTTCATGCTTTTAGGCGACCCTCATCAGGCCATTCGACCGAACACGGCAACTTGGGACGAGATTCGCGCCGTGTTCGGGCGCATGCGCGAGGGACTTGCCGAGGCGTCGCTTATGACCAGTTACCGATCTACACCGGAGATCACGTCGCTGTTCGCGGGCCTTTTGCACGACGAGGAACGGATGCAGATTTCAGCCGTGCAGCGCGCAGATGAAGCGCCTTACGTCAAAGAATGCACCGAAGAGGAATACGAGGGCGAGCTGCGGAGGCTTTTGGACAAAGCGCGCGAAAACGACGGTTTGACCGCGGTGGTGTTCCCTTGGAAACATGAGATATCCCGCGCACGCAAGCTGCTTGGCGACGACATGCCACACGTGCTCGACGAGGCGGGACGTCTGCCCGCTTCAGGCGTGCTCGCATTGACGCTCCCCTTAGCGAAGGGGCTCGAGTTCGATCACGTGATCATACCGGACGCAAGCGAGCGGTTGTTCCCCGCAGATGATCAGGTTGCCGTCAATCGCCTGTACACCACCATCAGCCGCGCAACCAAAACCGTGCACATCGTAAGCTGCGGGAAGATGACGAGCCTGCTCGATTTCGCAAAGCAGGAAGCCCGAAGAGCGTGAAGCCGCCGCCGGTCGCGCCGATCGACGGCGGCTTCCGACCGCGAGTTCACGCCCAGAAGCGTCCTATTCCAAATACGCGCCGGTCTGCCTATTCCACAAATGAGCGTATTCGCCATCTGCCGCGACCAGTTCCGCGTGCGTGCCGTCCTCGACGATTTTGCCGTGGTCGAGCACCACGACGCGATCGAGGCTCGCCACCGTTGACAGACGATGCGCCACCACAAGGCAGGTCCTGCCCTGCATAAGCGTGGCAAGCGCCTGCTGCACAAGCGCCTCGCTTTCCGAATCGAGTGCGCTCGTCGCCTCATCGAGGACCAATACCGGGCAGTCGGCCAAAATCGCCCGCGCAATGGCAATGCGCTGGCGCTGCCCGCCCGAAAGCTTGACACCGCGCTCGCCGGTGACGGTATCGAACCCTTGCGGCAGCCGCTCGATGAACTCGAGCGCATTGGCCTGCCGCGCCGCTTCGCGAATCTGGTCCATGGTGGCCTCGGGTCGCCCGTAAGCGATATTCTCGGCGATGCTGCGATGGAACAACAGCGCCTCCTGCGGAACATAGGCGATAGACCGCCGCAGGCTCTGCTGCGTGCAAGCCGAAATGTCTTGCCCGTCGATGAGGATCCGCCCGTCTTGAATGTCGGACAGGCGCAGCAACAGCTTGGTGAGCGTGGTCTTGCCCGCCCCCGAAAGGCCAACCAAGCCGACGCGCTGCCCGGCGGGGATTTCCAAATTGAACCCGTTGAACACCTCGGTTCTCGCATTGCCGTCGGCATACCAGAAACCGATGTTGCGGAAAGCGATCTCACCTCGGGAAACCTGCATGTCAGGCGCCCCGGGCCTATCGGCGACCAAGCGCGGCTCGTCGAGAGTTGCCGTCATGCCGCTTGCATCGCCAAACGCGCGGTTGAAGCGCTGCAGGCCGTTGTTGATGAAATTGAACTGATTGGTCACGGTGTAGGTGTACGTGAACATCATCACAAGCGTACCGGGCGTGATGCCGTACCACGCGTTGCCGCCGGCAATGAAAACGGACACCACCGACATGATCACCACGGTGATGCAGGCGGTCACGATGCCTCGGGTAAGCGAGGACCACATACGCTTCAAATCGCGTGCGACCACTTCCCGGTTCGCCGCATCGAACAGCTCGCGTTCGTAGTTTTCGCGCCCGGAGGTTTTCACCGCCAGGATGTTCGCCACCGAATCGGACAGCTCGCCGGAAAGCTGGTTTTGCGCGCTCGCTGCCTTCTCGTTCAAGCTCAAGATGCGCTTGTACATGATGTAGGACACGCAGGCATAAATAGCCAGAAGCGCCATAAGAATCGCCACGTACACCGGAACGCGCGGCGCCAAAATAGCGCACGTGAACACCACCGAGCAAATGACCGGCAGAAACGGGAACGTCACGGTTTCCAGCAGAAGGTCGTAGGCGGACATGAACTTCGTCGTCTGGCTGACCAGCGTGCCACCGAAGCGGTTCGAGTGAAAGCTCATCGACTGGTTGCACAGCGCATCGAAGCTCATGGTGGCCAAATCGTAGGAAGCGGCGATTTCCAGCTTGTACATAGTGTAGTCCTGCAGCTTGCTGGCGGCTTGTCCGAGCACGTTGATGGCGATGAGCGCAGCAATGTAGGGACCGTAGACGGAAAAGACCTCGTCTGAGGCCACCTGCGTGGTGCCAACCTTGTCGACGATCAGGCTCATCACGTAGGGGTTTCCATAGGAGAGCAACGCCACGAACAGAAACGTCGAAACGAGCAACGCGATGAAATACCCAAGGTGGTTGCGCGTTACCTGCCAATAATAATGCAGCGTGCGACGCGTGAGCGACGCCGAAGCGCTACGAGTCATGTTCCCATCCCCCTTGCGTTACGAAAACTAGCGGTTCTCGATGCTGCCGATGTTCTTCAGCTCGATTTTGATGAGCCCGTTCGGCGTGCTCGAGAATTCGATAAGCTCGGTGTTGCGGCTGTATTCAGCGGGAAACGTGACCACGATGCCGGTGTCGGTGACGATCTTGTGATTGCGTCCGGCGCGCGATGCCACGTTCTTCTCGACGCGCACGCCTTCGCCCAAATGCTCGCTTGCCGCTGCTTCCTCGAAACGCCGACGCGGACCCTCGTCGGCAAACACCTCATCGACGAACTCGTCGAAGGGGACCTCATCGTCGTCGGAGGCGTTGTCGGCCATATAGGCTTTCGCTCGCCCGATCGCCTCGGCGGAGTTGACGCCGAACTCTTCGGCCACATCGGATACCAGCTCGATGGTCGCGTCGAACAGCTCCTTGCTCGAAGGGTCGTTTGTGCAGGACAGCAGCCCGTCGGGAAGCACCCAGCGAGCCTCACCGGCAATGGTGCGTTCCTTATCCGAAAAGCGAATCGTGCGGTTTCTCACGTCGATGAACGCATACGAGGAAAGCTTCTGCGACGGGTTCGGCAGAATCGCGTGATGGCGTTCGATGGAATTCACGGTACCGCCAAAGTCCCCCTGGCCAACCTCGTGCATGAAAGCCGGCTTGCTTTCCAGCAGCAAAATGGCGAAATACCGGTCCGTGAGCGCGGAATAAGCGGCAGCATCCTGCGCATCCGAGACGCTTTCCGGCAAGCCATCCGACAAGCTATCCGCAACCTCGACCTCATCGGCGGCATCTTCGCAGACCACCGGCGCAGACTGCTCTTCCTCGAAATCGACGACCAGCACATCGCACGAGGTCGGCTTTTCCATACGCGCAAATTCCTGGGAAAGGAAATCGGCGATCTGGGCCGAAAGGTCCATGAACGCGACGTCGCCGCAAAGATAGGACGTCAATTCGCCCGCAAACGGGCTGTCGGGCAAAAACTCGCCGCGACGGTTCCCCATCGCGCCAAGCGCATGGCGGCACATGCGCGCGACATAGGATTTCACGTTCTTGTTTTCCAGGTCGAGCTCTTCCTGAGAGATGACGGTGACGCATGACTCGAAATCAAGCACATGCAGCACCGCATGGTTCAAACGGAACATAGGAAGCCTTTCATATTTGCGGAAAAGGAAATACGACGGCAGGCGGAAAGCGAGCCGGGCGCACCGTTATTTGGAATCGGGGAAACCCCACATGCGCACTTCGGGCTCAAGGCGCACCCCAAAGGAATTGAACACGCGCCGCTGCACTTCGGCGATTAGCTCGCGCACGTCAGCCGCGGTGGCTTTGCCGGCGTTCACCACGAACCCGGTATGCTTCTCGGAGACCTGCGCTCCTCCGACGGAAAAACCGCGCAGACCCGCATCCTGGATGAGCTTTCCTGCAAAATACCCGGTCGGACGTTTGAACGTGCTGCCGGCGCTCGGCATCTCAAGCGGTT
>CAVHFC010000097.1:3793-7127 GCA_963635025.1 Eubacterium sp. CAG:786 | reverse complement strand
AGGCGAATACGACGCGATCCAGGTGCAGGTGCGGCTCTCGCTGACATTTGCGCCACCTGCGAGTCCAATATGCCGGCTGCGCCGGCATGGCCGTAAGGCCTTTGCCTGCTTGCTTTGGGCGAATGCGATTGAACCTCTCGTAGTCGTCATCGAGGAAGGCAGACCCGAAGCCTATGCGGAACGTGTTTTTGGCCCCAAGTTTGGTGGGGCGTAGGCGTTTTGGGCTGCTTGTACCGTGCGCGGCGGTTGCTGTTGCCATGCTAAAATGAGCCCACATATAAATCAATGCAGGGCGCTTCCCGTGAGTGGGGCTTGGTGAAAGGATGTTGCTGTGGCTACGCAGACGCTACGCTCCCGCAGGTTTCCCATTGGAGTGCAAACGTTTGAGCAGGTTATTCGCGATTTTGATGGATACGTTGACAAGACGGCCTTCATTTGGGACATGCTGCAATCTGGCGGGAAGTACTTCTTCCTAAGTCGTCCGCGCCGGTTCGGCAAATCGCTGCTTGTCTCAACCCTGAAAGCTTACTTCGAGGGCAGGCGCGACTTGTTCGAGGGGCTGGCCCTTGGCGGTCTGGAAGCGGAATGGGAAACGTATCCAGTTATTCGCATCGACTTGTCGATTGTGAAGACGCGTGACCCGCAGACGCTTCTTAGTCTTCTTGATGCCGCGCTGCGCTGGCCGGAAGACGAACTTGGGCCCGCCCCGCAGGACATGACTCCGGGTTCGCGCCTTAAGGGCCTTATCGCGCGCGCATACGCTCGAACCGGCAAGCCCGTTGTTGTGCTTGTTGACGAGTACGACGCCCCGCTGCTCAACGTTGTTGACGACCCTAAGGTGCTTGGCGTTTTCCGCGATACCATGCGCGAGTTCTATGCTCCGCTCAAGGCGTGTGACGAATACCTGCGATTCGTGTTCCTCACGGGCATCACCAAGTTCAGCCAGCTGTCCATCTTCAGCGAGCTCAACAACCTACGCAACATCAGTATGGATCCGGCCTTCGCGGCCATTTGCGGCATTACGCAGGAGGAGCTTGAGACCCAGTACGCAGGCGATCTCGATACGTTCGCCGCTAAGGCGGGGATGGGCCGCGCCGATGCCCTGGCGGCCCTTAAGGCTAACTATGACGGTTACCACTTTGCTGAGCCATCGCCTGACATTTACAACCCGTTTAGTCTGCTCAGCGCGTTAGTGGAAGGGCGCGTCCGCCCCTTCTGGTTCGGCTCGGGCACACCCACGTTCCTTATCGATCTTTTGCGCGAGAATGGTTGGGACATCTCGAACCTGGAAAATTGCATTGCGCGCGAATCGTCGTTTGATGTGCCTACGGAACGTTTGCGTACGCCGTTGCCCATGCTTTATCAGGGCGGATACCTTACCATCAAGTCTTACGACCCCATGCGTCAGGCCTACATGCTGGGCATTCCCAACGAGGAGGTAAGCCATGGGCTTTCCGAGAGTCTTGTGGAACATGCCGCGCCCGAGGCGCTTGAAGACCACTATGCCTTCCTCGATGGCTTTGCCGACGACATCCGCTCGGGCGATATCGAGCGTGCCCTGCAGGCCATGCGCGCCTACCTCAAGGGCGTTCCGTATGACCTGGGCAGTCGTAGTGAGAAGGGTTTCCAAACGAAGTTCTACCTCATTTTCGACCTGCTTGGCGTGCAAATTGAGACGGAGTTCAAAACCGCAACAGGTCGTGTGGACGCGGTTGTCGGAACCCCGCAAGCCATCTACGTCATGGAATTCAAGTACGACAGGTCGGCACAGGCGGCCCTCGAGCAAATCAACGCCAAGGACTATGCTGTGCCTTTCGGGGCAGATGGTCGCAAGGTGGTGAAAGTGGGTGTGAATTTCTCCGCTGCCGAGCAAACGATTGACGAGTGGGTGATTGCGTAGGTTTCAGGTGGGCGAGTGAGGATCGTTCGCTTCGCATCGGCTTGCCTGAGCCTGCGTTCGAGCTCCGGTGCCGATTGCGTCAACCCGATGGCGCGCTGAGAGGAAGCCCCTGAGCCGCTTCCTTTCCCTGCGGGTTTTCCTGTAAAGCGTCCATGGCGACCGTTGCCTTTCTCTCGAATCGAATACTCTGCAAAGTCCGATTCTAGGCAATGGCCGCTGCTATCTCAAAGCGGCCCGCGACACCAACCTTCGGCACGCGATCGCGGTGGAATCGCAGGTGGCAAGAAATCGGCGTTGCTGTAGCGCCGTGCAGGCGAACGGGCTCCGCGTGGCAAGTTTTTCGAGCTTCCGAATGGCCGTGCACACAAACGGGGCTCAAATGGCAAGAAAGCGGCGTTGCTGTATCACGAAACGCGTACGGCGCTACAGGAGCTCGAGTTTCTTGCCATTAGAACCCCTTTTCGCTGCACGGAGGCTCGGAAACTCAAAAAACTTGCCAGCGGGAAGCACCTCAAGCACACGGCGCTATGGGAACTCGAATTTCTCGCCATCGCAGAACGATCGGCAAGCACACGTCCGTAAGCGAACAGACCCCGCAAAGGCTCAAGGGCTCCGCCTTGATCACATCGATAAGGGACCTGGCCTTCGTTTCAAGCCCCGCGGCCTTGAGCTTCTTCTTGTCCTTGTCGGCCTGCTTGGTGTAGACGACTTCCCACATGGGCTACCACTCCTGGTCGTCGTTGGCGATGCACTCCGAGATCGGGGTGTACAGGCCCTCGACGATGATGTCTGCCATGCCCGGGATGCTGTTGAGGTAGAGGGTCTCCTCGATGGCGGACCACTCGTCCTCGCCGATGAGGACAGCGCCCTTGCCCTTGCTGGTGGTGATGGCAATGGGCGCGCAGTTCTCGTTCTCGCTAGCGATGAGGTTGTAGATATCTTTCCTTGCCGCTGTTGCCGTTATCGAAGTCATGGTTTCTCCTTTATACGTACGATTTCCCGTACGTATACATTAGTGTACGCGAAAGCGTACGCCAATCTAATTCAGGTACGGTGGAAATCCGGTCTTTGACCTAGGTTGGGTGTGCTTCTTGCGGGGGGGGGTGTTGAGACGCTGCCTTTTCCGTGCGAACCGAGGTTGAAACCTTCTTTGCCTATGGGAACTGATCTTTCCTGCGAGTAGCTGCGCTCTGCTGCTGCGGGCGCGTGGGTTTGTTGCCCGATTGTCAAAAAAGCCTTCGAAAAGTATTTGGATGATAGGCTATCAAACTTAAAACAGTATGCAGGACTATTCTCGGAGCCGAATATTTAGCCCCGGGAAGCATGCGAAATCGGCCTTTGCGCCGGCTTCAGATGTTGAAAGGGGACTGCATGCTTGTTGCTCGCCGTAGCGAAGATGGCTCGCGCGCTGAAGACGGCCCGTCGGCCGACGAT
>CAVHFC010000097.1:0-3599 GCA_963635025.1 Eubacterium sp. CAG:786 | reverse complement strand
CCTCCCGCTGCACCCCATGCCGCGGCGGCGCTTCTTGCGCTTGGCGGGCTGTTTGGCGGGCCTCACCGCGTTCGGCGGGGCCCCGCTGGCGCTTGCGGGCTGCCGCGACTCCGACGTGCTCACCCAGAAAATCATCGGCGAGCCCCTGCAGTACGAGGTGGACTACTCGCTGTCGCCCGTGGCCTTGGAAAACCCGATGTTCCGCAGCACCATGAGCAACACCGAGGACGAATCCGACCGTCAGGACGACGCGCAGGAGGAAACGCCCAAGTACGACGACGAAACCCAAACAACCACGGAGGAAACGAACACCACCAGGCAAAACAGCCTGAACAACGACACCACCCCGGCGCAAAGCGGCAGCGGCGATCCGCGCGACAACACCACGTCGCAAGGCGGCAAGAAGGCGAACAAGAACAAGTCGAACGGCACGCTCCTTGACAACAGCGACACCACCCAGAAGAAGGGCTCCAGCATCAAGTTCGACCTCACGGGAAGCGACGCGGCCACGAAAAACGACGAAAACGCGCCCCGCGACGACAGCGCCGACGACGGCGACTCCAACACCCCGGCCGAAGACTGGAAGCCCAGCGAAAACGGCGACGGCACCAGCAACGGCACCAACCCCATCATCATAAGCTCGGGCGACATCGATTCGGGCAACATCCCCAGCACCGTGGGGCGCATCGCCGCCGCGGGCATCAACGCCACGCTGGTGCAAGCCATTGGCGGCCCCGGCGCGCTCGCCTGCGCGAACGCCGGCTGGCTGGGGCACTTGACCGACGCGCAGTTCGCCCAGGTGTTCCCCGGCGAACTTGATGGCGTGCAGGCCATCGACGGCTGGGGCGACGACGGCTCCAACTGGAACGACTCGGTTATCAGCCAAATCCTCAACGCGTTCGGGGACTTCACCCAGGGAACGGTCGCCGTGGTGAGCGGCTACGGCGCCATGAGCCAAACCGTGGCCGCAACCTTCCAGGAAAAAGGCGTGCACGTGGTGGAGCTGAAGCCCATGGGAGTGGTGGACGCGCTTGATGCCGACATCGCCGCCAACGTGAAGGCCGTCGGCCAGCTGCTTCGCGGCATGTCCGATAACGGCGAATTCGCCAATAAGCACGTTCAGGCCTGGCAGCAGCTGCATACGGAAGCCGTCGAAGGGACTTTCCAGTTGAACGGCGGGTATACGTGTGTGCTCAGGGAAGGTACCTCGTGGAACTACATATATGAAGGAGTTCCGCAGCAGGATGCTGCACCCATTTCATCGAATCGTAGCTACGCTCTGTATTTCGACAATTGGGCGAAAGCAAAGCAGGCGACGACAACGCCCGAGAGCCAGCAATATGCCGCGCGTCGCATCGGCTCGGAACGCTACTCGATTTGGCCAGTCGGATCATGGGACGGCGCAAAGCTAGGAAGCCTTGCCATAGACATCAGTGATGGTGTCGGTATTGTTTTGCGCTATCCTGGCAATTACTCGAAATCCCATTACCTGCTCATCAGCTACTACATGCAATTATCCGGCGTGGCAGATCTGTCCGTTTTCGATTCGGCGATGCGCCTTGGCAGCTCGCCGACCGATGGAGAACTGTTCCGCTATTCCTTGAAAGATGGATTCTTCAACAACTTCTGCGCCTGGAACGGTGACTTAGGATTCCAGCTAGGGCAAACGGACTCCGGGGGCTTGGTTCTCCTGGGCGACGACGCGTACCCATTCCTCGTGGTGCGGGATGCCTCTATGGCGGCAAACATTGTAAGTTCCGCGTCGAAGGCGGATAAAAGCAGCCTGACCGTTGGCTTCCACAACGTCGGCAGAGACTACGGCGTTGTCACGTGCCCTTGCGGGATATCCGGCAACTGGGTTGACGGGAACATCGAAAGCTTCCTTTTGGCGCCGTATTTCTGGTGCCTTTACCAGCACAAACATTCCAGCAACGGATTGGCCACGATCACTTGCTCTTATTCAGACGACTTCGTCAATCGATTTTATTCCGTCATGTACCGCTGCGGGTCGGAGGACATTTTGGATGCTTCCGGCAACAACGGCGACGGCACGACAGGCCAGTACGGCAATGTGCAAACCGTGCATTGCAACCTCGGCTAACTAAGGGGAATTACGGGAAGGTCCCGTAATGATAAATGGTTCCGATTAGAAAGGACAAACCATGAAAAAGGACTACAAGTGCAAGAGCGTTTTCAGGAAAGCGGGAGTGATCGTTGTCGGCGCGGCTTTGTCCGCATCGATTTCTCTTGTTCCTGCATTCGCGGACACCACTACGGGAAGCGACAAAATCCCGACCGGTCCGGTGACCACCACCAGCAGCTACATCACGGGCGCCGCATCTCGTGCGGCGGGCCCTGCGCCTGAAATCCTTGGGTTGGCATCGGTCGAGGAATCTGGCCAATTTGTCAATTTGAGCAACTTGTATAACTGGAGCCAGCCGAAATATTACCTGGCTGCGTCGAATTACAACGCTGCGGTCAGCCCGTTCCTCGCTAATTTAGCAACGGGGCTGGGAAGCGAAGAGACTCAGGCCGTCATCAATGCCTCGCGTAATGGTGCTGGCGCGGGTCCGAACGCTGCTCTTAATTCCAGCGACGAGACGGATGCTAAGGTCCTGAAGCTTGCCGATGTCGTTATCGGCAACGGTGGTGATGCAACAAGCTCCGCTGTCGCTTATAAGTTCAGCGACTACTCTGGATTGGTGAAGACCATGTACAGCATCGCCGATGCGGCGGACAAAGCCGATGCGGCAAACGACCAGAAGACGCTTCGTTTCAAGGACAGCGATGGTGAGGTGATTAGCGCAACGAGCATTGCTCAGAACTACGAAAAGTACATTTTTGGCACTGAGGGCCTGATTCAGAAAGCAATCGACACCAATCAGGTCTCCAAGCGCACCGTGGCGGTTGTGACGAACGCTGAATACGACAAGGATGACGAGACTTGGTATTTCGAGCTTATGACTACCGACAACTCTAGCGACGATGGTACGGCCTCCGTGAATCGATACCTTGAAACCACGTCGAAGTCGGGAATAAGCGGTATCAATCTGGCAACCAACTATGGCGACGTGAAGTCGACCGAGGTTACCGCTGACGACCTTGCCAATGTCGACCTCCTTTTGGTTGGCGGCCAAAACAGCAGCAAGAATTACAGCGATATCATCGACGCAATCGAGGCTGACGGTCTTGTTTCCAAGACGTACGCCGTTAAAGACAATGGCAGCGCAGGTGCTATGTACGGCGTCGTAATGAATTCGGTCGAGAACGCGCAGAACGTTGGCCGCATCCTCGGAATGCTGTATCCGACCATCGTGAATCAGCAGAACTGGATGGCCTACTACTATCAGACCTTCTACCACATCAACGGCGTCAATCTTGGAGAGGTCATGAACGAAGCGCTTACGGGTGTTCGCTGCCAGGCTGCCACGCAGACCGACACCATGGAGCATGCTCAGCTTTGGAATGTTTCCGAGGTGTCGAGCTCTGGCGTTTCGGGTTATACGGACGGCGCCTCTCAGAGCACTGTTCAAAGCTCGATTGATGCTGGCTATGCGTACTTCAAGCAAGTAGCAACTCTGAGCTAATTCATTCAAGGA
>CAVHFC010000096.1:4735-7236 GCA_963635025.1 Eubacterium sp. CAG:786 | reverse complement strand
GAGAACGCTTTCACCGACACATTGTCGACCATCGTGGAAAACTTCTCTTCAAGATCCTTCGCCACAACCGACCAATCGGTCCACTCGATCTTGACCTTATCGTCTCCCGCAGAATCGCCCGTTGCTTCTACGGTCTCACCTACCCAGCTTTCGCCCGCATTCACCCTTGCGACGAAATAGCGGTTCGCATATGAATCGACGTCGTTCTCCGCTTTCTTCTCGATGTCTGCAGCCTGATCTTTCACTGCCTGCTTGGCATCGGCAATGGCCTTCAGAATGGCCTCTTCGTCGCTCATGCCCTCGGCAATATATTTGGTATGGGCGGCGAAGTATGTGCTGTTGTAGCACTGCTGTTCGTAATACTCTCTTTGTGCTTGACGATACTTTTCAACTTGAGCCTCGGAAGGTTGACGCGTGTTGGAAGCTGCGCCCTGGTAATACTTTCCGTCGTCGTTGCACTTCTGCGTAGTCACCACCGCATAGCGCTGACCCTCGCGCATTGCAATCCAATCGGATTCCGGCAACGTTACTCGATGATATCCGCCGTAGCGATAGGTGTCGTCAAGGGAATACACGAGCGTGCTATGCCCGGGATCGGTAGGCGACGTCGCCTCGTCGTCGAGCAAATAAACCTGGTAAGTCACCGTCGAGTTAGGCTTATAAGTGGCGGACCCCAGCGTCCGCAACGCCATATCTCCCTCTGCTGTGAAAATATTTGCCGAGCTTACGGGCGTATCGAAAGACGTGGTGTACGAGACAACCTCGGGCATATAGTCATACTGATCGATATAATATTCGTCGTTGGTGCCATACGAGTTCACGTCAAAATCGAAGCTTTCCATCCGAGTGATGCTCTCATCATAATATGAAAGCCAAAAATAACCCGTATGTTTACCGTCTTCGACGATGCCCCAAGGATAGTCCCCTTGCCCATTGGGGAAGTCCTCAGTCTCGGAACCCCAGCTGTTCTTTACCAACCAAGCCCCGTCGCCTTCCGGCATTTTGCCTTCGCTGTTGACAAAGTTTTCTTTCGCGTAGGAATCATCCCAACCGACGATGGTCACATCATGGTCATTTGCAACAGGCGAATCCGAATAAACCGACCAGGTGCTGTAATTCAAGCCGGCATCGACGTTGCAAGATACCGAAATGCCGCGCCCGAAATCATGGATCTCAGTCTTCGCGGCTTCTATGGCACGCGAGTCGCCCCAGTGAGAGTTACCTTGCTCGTCGTAGGAGCACATCGAAGGAAGAATGTTACCGCTTTCAAATTCGTAGAGCGACTCGTTCCAGATATCCTCCGATACCGACCAATCGGTATACTTCATCGTCGAGCCATCCTCGCTGTAATTACCGGTCCAGTAAAGCTCGGTGACCAATATTCCCAGCGACCGTTTCTCCGCGATTTGGCTATCAGTGAGGTCTTCGGTTGTGCTGTCAAGGCCGCTACCGACAAGGCACCACTTCAAGCCTTCAGCATTTCGATAAGGAGCCTTATCCTCCAACACGGGCCCTATGCCTGCCGCAAAGATGCTCGATCCGTAAGTCTGAAAACCTCCCGCATCCAGACCTGCATTGGGATTCTTCGAGCTGTTATGGTAGCCCTCGCCCGCTTGACTCGCGCCAACGAAACGTTCCGGCGCTCCGCCGTTTCTGAACACCGATCCAGCCACTTGCAATTCCGACAGATCCAACCCGGTTTCAGCGGCGGTTTTCCCTAAATCGGACAGGATGCTGATCTCGCTCGCCGCCACAATGGCGAAGCCCCAGCAGGTACCCCAGGGGTTCTGCAGCTTCACCGACGTGACCACGCTGTCCGATCGGTCCCCGTCACTGTTGGGGTCGCGCAAATCATATTTCACGGGAAGCGCAGAGGCGGTTTCGGCGTCGACCGAAGCAGCTTCGGATGTCGCATACGAATAGGGCTGATACGCCGGATTATCGGTTTCTGCGCTCGTGGCCTCAATCCATTTTGTAACAACGTCCTCATCCGAGGCGAGCGCCGCAGACGGCGCCACGCCGCAAAGCGATGCCGCCAGCGCAGCCGAAACAGCAACGCCCACGCCGCGCTTGGCGTGCGGACGAAAATCTCCAGACGACTGTTCCTTGCCAATACGGAAATAACTTGCCATGGCTTTCCCCCTCTTCGCCTTGCGTTCCCTGAAACGCTTTTACCAGTCTGCCCTTTCGCTCACCACTATTACCGCCCAAGCACCGCCGCTAATATTCGAGATGGCTCCTTTACGATGCGAACACCTGCGGGTTCAGACAGTCGACGGGAACGCGCCCGCTCACCGCATCGATTGCCGCCTGCATGGTGCGCTGACGCAATTCGCGACCCGACTCTTCCGACCAATAGGCGGCATGCGCCGAAAGCACCGTGTGCGGCGCGCTCATGATGGGGTGATTGAAATCGAAAGGCTGCTCCTCTTCGAACACGTCCAAGCCAGCGCCCCAAAGCTTGCCCGCCTTCAGCGTCTCGGCCAGTGCGACCGTGTCGA
>CAVHFC010000096.1:0-3798 GCA_963635025.1 Eubacterium sp. CAG:786 | reverse complement strand
GCCAGTTGCGTCTGCCCAGCTTGCGTCAAGTACTCCGAGGAAAGCATCAAGCTGCGAGCAACGAACTCGGTCACGCGAGGATCGGTCCCCGAAACCTGCAGCACCGCCGGAATCGACTCGGGTGCCAAGGAAAGCAAGCTCGATCCATCCATACCGACCGCGTTCCCGACGACCTCGTCAAGCGTGTTGGCCGCCTCCTTCGGATCTTCATCCTCGTCCTCAACTTTTTGCAAGCTGCGGAACAGCGCTTGATAAAACGCCATCAGCAACTTCATAAGATAGTCCTGCTCAAACAACGTGAAATCCCTTTCCGTCTTCGCCTACTGCAACTCGTGTGCGATTCCCATATGCTCATAAGCTCGCTCCGTCGCCTGCCGACCCTTCGGCGTGCGAACGAGCAATCCTTGCTGCATCAGATACGGCTCATACACGTCTTCCAACGTATCCGGATCTTCCGCAAGCGCAGATGCCAGGGTGGTCAGCCCCACGGGCCGACCACCGAACTGCACGCAAAGAAGCTCCAAGATGCGATTGTCGACCGCGTCCAGCCCCAGTGGATCGACCTCAAAAAAGCTCAAAGCCTGCGCGGCAACGTCTTCGTCGATAGCGCCGTCCCCACGTACCTGCGCCCAGTCGCGCACACGCTTGAGCATGCGGTTGGCCAAGCGCGGCGTGCCGCGAGATCGCCGGGCGATCTCAAGCGCCCCATCGTAGGAAATAGGCACCTCCAAGATGGAAGCCGACCGCTGCACGATCAGCGCAAGCTCATCCGGCGTGTAATACTGCAAGCGAAACGCGATGCCGAACCTATCGCGCAACGGACCGGTCAAAAGCCCCGTGCGCGTGGTGGCTCCGACAAGCGTGAACCGCGGCAAGTCCAAGCGGATCGAGCGCGCGGCAGGACCCTTCCCCACCACGATGTCGAGCGCGAAATCCTCCAGCGCAGGATAGAGCACCTCTTCCACCATGCGATTCAAGCGATGAATCTCATCGATGAACAGCACGTCGCCCTCTTCAAGGTTCGTCAGAATGGCCGCAAGGTCGCCAGTGCGCTCGATGGCGGGCCCGCTCGTCGTTTTGATATTAGCGCCCAGTTCGTTGGCAACCACAGTCGCAAGCGTCGTCTTTCCCAAGCCTGGAGGGCCCGAAAACAAAATATGATCGGCAACGTCGCCGCGCTCCTGCGCCGCCTGAATGAGAATGGCAAGCGACTCCTTGATCTTCGTTTGCCCCAGATAATCCCCCAGACGCTTCGGCCGCAAGCTCCGGTCAAGCGCAAGATCGTCTTCCAGAAGCTCAGGAGAAACCGCGCGCTGGCTTGCATCAGCTTGCGCCGACGCATCTTTCGGAGCAGGCGCACCCGCACCCGCCTCGAACACCATGCCCTCTATTTTCACTCCGTCAGCCACGTCGCCCTATCCTATCGCCATCATCGCCGCAAGCAGGATCCTCAGACCCCGCAAAACTATTTGCCCAAACGTTTCAACGCGTATTTTATCAACGCATTCTCGTCCGAACCTTCAGGCGCCCCCTTCAACGCAACATCTGCCTCCGCCGACGCGAACCCAAGCGCAAGCAGCGCCTCGCGCGCACCCTTCAGGCTCTCCGCCGCAGCAGATGCCGCCGAAGCAGGCTGCCCCTGCGCGTCGAACAGACTCGCAAGCCCCTGGTCGAACGAGCCCTTCAACTCCAAAATGATACGCGAAGCCGTCTTCTTGCCCACGCCGGGAATCTTCTGCACAGCCGCAACATCCTGCGCCTGCACCGCCGCAACCAGCGCCTCGGGTTCAAAGGCCGAAAGCGCCGCCAGCGCAACCTTCGGCCCCACGCCGCTCACCGTGATCAAACGCTCGAACAGCGCTTTTTCCTCAAGCGTGAGAAACCCGTACAGAGCAATCCCGTTGTCGGACACCTGCAGATAGGTGTGCACCTGCACCGGCTGCCCCACTTCCGGCAGCTTCGCCAACGCCCCTGCGGACATCCCGACGGCATACCCAACACCCTGCACGTCGACCAACGCGCAATCCGAGGTTTTACCCGCAAGCAAGCCTTTCAAAAACGCGATCATCTCGCACCTTCCTCCAAAATCTTCCGTGCGGCGACACCCGCCGCGCCGCCCGTTCCCGCGCCGGCCATAACGCGACCGCGCGCCTCAAGCTTGCGCAAGGCATCTGCCCCACCAGCCCCGCCGAAACCTTCATGCGTGGTGTAGCAAATCGCCGCCGCCAACGCGTCGGATGCGTGATCGGGTTTCGGCTCAACCTCAAGCGAGAGCAGCTTCTTCACCATGTACTGCACCTGCGTCTTATCGGCGCCGCCGGTTCCGACCACGGCCATCTTTATCTGCCGCGGCGTAAATTCCCCCACCGAAAGCCCGTGCTGAGCGCACGCAACCAGCGCGGCGCCGCGCGCCTGCCCCGTGGCAAACGCGGCGGAAATGTTCTGCCCGAACCATACCGTTTCGATACCTAAGCAAGTTGGCTTGAAATGGCTGATCACCGCATCTATCTGCTCGTGAATTTTCGCCAGCCGCTGCGACAGCTCCGCCTCAGCCGGCGTCGAAACGCACCCGTACGCAACGCAGGAAAGCCGGGAGCCATTTTGGCTCACCACGCCCCAACCGGTGTTCGCCAGCCCCGGATCGATGCCCAGTATGATGCGTTCTCCCCGTGCCATCTCAGCCTTTCACGATAACCCAAACGTTTGTTCGAACAGTCTACCACACGAACAAACGTTGCGGAAGCACTTTCTTCCCCATCCTAAAAGTCGCACGAAAAAAGCCCCCCGGCCAGGCCGAAGGGCTTTCCCAAGCAAAATCGAGCTCGCGCGCTTACTCCTCTTCGAGGGCCGCGGCAATCTCCTCGGTGATGTCCATGGTGTGGTACACGTTCTGCAGATCCTCAAGCTCCTCCAGACGGTCGACCAGGCGCATGACCTTCTTGGCGTCGTTGGCGGTGACCTCGGCGGGCGTGGTGGCCTCCATGGTCATTTCAGCGCCCTTGACCTGCACACCCTGCTCCTCGAGAGCCTTCTTCACGGCCATGAGGTCGGCCGGCTGCGTGTAGACGATCCACTCGTCGTCGGCGTCCTCGTAATCGTCGGCGCCGGCCTCGATGACCGCCATCTCGAACTCTTCCTCGTCAGCAGCGGCGCCGTTCGGGCCCACCGGATGCTTCTTGTCGCCGGTCTCGATTTCCTTGAGAACCATGATCTGGCCCTTGCGCTCGAACATGTAGGAAACCGAACCGGAAGTGCCCAGGTTGCCGCCCGCATGCGTGAACGCCGCGCGCACGTCGGCGGCGGTGCGGTTACGGTTGTCGGTCAGCGCCTCGCAGTAAATGGCGATGCCGCAGGGACCGTAACCCTCGTACACGACGGTTTCGTAGTTCGCGGCGTCCTTGCCCGAACCGAACGCCTTGTCGATGGCGGTCTTGATCTTGTCCTTCGGCAGCGAGTAGCCCTTTGCCTTTTCAATGGCGGCAGCGAGCGACGCGTTGTTGTCGGGGTTCGGGTCGCCACCCTCCTTGGCTGCAACGGTGATGTTGCGCGACAGCTTGGAGAACAAGGCGGAGCGCTTTGCGTCCTGCGCGGCCTTGCGGTGTTTCGTGGTTGCCCACTTTGAATGCCCTGACATAACACGTCCCTTCGAAAAACAGCAATACTAGCGGCTTATGTTAGCACATCCGTCAATATCCACCCCGAACAGGCACCATACTCACAAAGGAACCGCGAACGCAAGCCGCAGGAGAATCATGTTGCGAACATGCCGCCTTGAGGAGCGACCGTGCTCGACCCCGC
>CAVHFC010000095.1:6413-7524 GCA_963635025.1 Eubacterium sp. CAG:786 | reverse complement strand
GTGTCGCGCCTAAAGGCGCTCTCGATTAAGGGCTGATCCATGGATCAGCCCTACGAAATCTTGCAGCAAGACACAGCGCCGCAGACCCCAATTTCGTGGGTGCGAGCGACAGCTCGCACCTTAATTGAGAGCATCCGAAGGATGCGACACTGTTTTCAAGGTGACGCGAAAGCGGTCCGGGGGGCGGTATCCCCACTGTTTTGAATTTTGTGTCGCGCCTAACGGCGCTCTCGAATACGGGCCGAGCTATCGCTCGACCCCACGAAATCTGGCTGATGGGATAACGAAGCAGCAAGTTTTTTGTGGGTATGAGGCGTAACTCGCGCAGTGTTAACCTCACGCCTCTACCGTTCACCGGCAAAACGCTACCGTTCGCCCTGGTTTAACACCCATAGGTAAACTAGGCAATCTGGAAAACATAGAATCCCGCTATGCCTATAGGAGATTAGGCGTATCGCATGACGAGGCGATACCGAAACGAAACGAGACGAGACAAACGATTCGAGGAGACCATGACGAACAAGCTGAGCTTGTCGCGCCGCAGATTCGTTGCGGCTGCGGCAGCTTTTGCCGGCCTGACCGCCAGCGCCGGCGCGCTGAGCGGCTGCGCGGGCGCACTCGCCGAGGATGACGGCGCGAGCAAAGCGGAAGACACCGTCGAGATCAAGCACTGCTGGTGCCAGATGTGCGGCCCCGCGCGCACCCACTGCTCAACGCTGTGCACCGTGGTGAACGGCCGCTGGGAACACGTTGAGGGAAATCCCAAGGCGGGCAACAATTGGGGCCGCGGTTCGAAGTCGCTGTGCGCGAAAGGCCAGGCGGCTATGCAGACCATCTACGATCCCACACGCCTGCGCTACGCCATGAAGCGCGTCGGGCCGAAGGGCTCGGGCCAGTTCGAACGTTGCACCTGGGACGAGGCCATCGGAGCCTTGGCCGATAAGCTTAAAGAGCTGCAAGCCGACGGAACCCCTGAAGCGCTCGGCGTGCTTTCCCCGCAGTATTTCGCGGTGCTTGCCACGGTGGGCCGTCGCTTCATGAACGTCTACGGCACGCCGAACTACCTGCACAGCGCCATCTGCAACTCGCAGCGCGTCGCCTCCAAGCGCAT
>CAVHFC010000095.1:0-5599 GCA_963635025.1 Eubacterium sp. CAG:786 | reverse complement strand
CCCTTCGGCGCCACGCGCCAGCCGAAGGACATCGTGCGCGCGCTGGAGAAGCTCGAGTTCTACTTCGTCATGGATTCACACTGGAATTCGTCGTGCGACTGGGCCGATTACGTGGTGCCCGCCTGCTCGCACTACGAGGCCGGCCAGCAAATTGGCGTGAAGAACACGGCCGCTGGCACGTTTGCCGCTATCAACGAGCGCATTCAGGAGCCGCAAGGCGACGCGCATTCCGACTGGCAGTTCTGGCTGGACTTGGGCGTGGCCATGGGGTTCGGCGACGATTTCTGGGGCGGCGACATGGAGGCGTGCCTGCAAGCGCAGCTCGAAGGCTCGGGAACCTCGCTCGAGGAGCTGCGTGCCGCCGAGGGCGGCCTCTTCCGGGAGCATCCTGCCGGGTCGATCGCGACCGAGCCGAAGTACCAGGACTACGAAACGCTGTTCGCCGCGCTGCCCGGCGGCAAGGTGCAGTGCAGCAACGCCTGGATTGGCGGTAAGGGCAACGCCGACGACACCGGCAAGCTGGGGTATCTGCCCGAATACGCGGGCCCGCCCGAGGGCATCGCCGAAACGCCGGAGCTGGCGCGAGAATACCCCCTGATCATGAGCGATGTTCACGCGTATCGCCTGTGCGAGCACAGCTACTATTCCTCCATTCCCTACCTGCGCGAGCTGCAGCCGACTCCCTGGGTGCGAATCAACCCGGCGACGGCGAAGAAGTACGGCATCGCCGACGGCGACTGGATTCGCATCGAAAGCCCCCATGGGTGGGTGAAGATGACCGCGCAGTACTTCGAGGGCATTTCTCCCGAAGTCCTGATGGCGCGGCGCGGCTGGTGGCAGAACTGCGAGGAGCTTGACCTGCCGGGCTATGGTTGCATGGACGGCGGCAGCGACCCGACGGTTCTGTACAACACGGACACAAGCCTGTTCGACCCGTTCCATTCGGGAATGTCGAAGCAGACGCTCGTGCGGATCAGCAAATACGAGGAGGCGAACTAAATGGGCGTGCAATACGGTTTTCGCGTCGATACCGACAAGTGCATCAAGTGCTGGGCGTGCGAAGTGGCGTGCAAGGCGTGGAACGGGATTGCGGCCGGCGGGATCGCGCGGCGCAAGGTCCACGAGGTTTGCGAGGGGACGTTCCCGAACGTGACGCGCTATTTCACGTCGCTGACCTGCCAGCATTGCGCCGAGCCGGCGTGCGCGAAGGTGTGCCCGGCGGGTGCTATCAAAAAGCGCGAGGAAGACGGCATCGTGGTCGTCGACAAGTCGCGCTGCATCGGGTGCCACTACTGCTTCATGGCCTGCCCCTTCGGGATTCCGCAGTACACCGAGGCCGGGATGGACAAGTGCGACTGCTGCTTGGGCTGCGGCGTCGAGCCGGGCGACACCCCGCATTGCGTGCGCGCGTGCACGACGCAGGCGCTGACCTACGGCGACTTGTCGAAGCTTGCAGATGAGGTGCAGCAGGGCGTTGCCGAAAAGACGGCGTCGGCCGCGTCGGCCGCGGCGAGCAAGTAGGGGCCGAACATGGAAGAATTGCAAACGGTGTGGGGCACGCTTCCTGCGCTGTACCTGTTCTTGGCCGGCGCCGCGGCGGGCACGTTCTTCGCCAGCGCGATGCTTGAGGTTGCGAACCCCAGGCGCTACGGCCGCATCGCGTCTGTGGGCTTCGCCTTGGCGTTGGTGCTGCTGGCAGTAGGCCTGTTGTGCCTGGTCGCGGAAACGGAGAAGCCCTGGCGGGCGATGCTTCTGCCCTTAAGCTTCACGAACACGTCGTCTTGGATGACGATCGGTGCCTGGCTTTTGTTTGCGGCGTTCGTCGTGTATGCGGCTGCGGGTGCCCTATCCGTCCCGCGCGTCCGGGCGCTCATCGGCGACCGCGCGAACGCGGCCCTGCGCGCGCTTTCCGTTGCGGGTGCGGTGCTGTCGGTGGGCGTCGCGGCGTATTCGGCGGCCCTGCTCATGGCGGCGCCGGCGGTGCCTCTGTGGTCGAGCCCAACTCTGGTCGCGGTGTTTCTAGCTTCGGCGGCAAGCATGGGCGTCGCCATCGTGTCGGCCATCGTTCGCTGGGCGGCTTCGCGCGCTGAAGAGGGGAGCGCGGGCGAACCCGAACCGCTCGCCCTGCGTATCGCGCTCGTCGCGGCTCCCGTGGTCGAGCTGTGCGCCGTTGCGGCCTTCCTGTATGCGACCTTTGCCGGCACCTCAACGCAGCAGCACTCGTTCGAGCTGATCACAACAGGGCCTTTGGCGGCCCGGTTCTGGGTCGGGGCGATTGCGATCGGCATCGTCGCTCCAGCCGTCGTCGCGGTTGCGGAAGCCGCCGCTGGGCGGGTTCGTAAGAGGGAAGCCGCCGCCGAAGCCGTTCGCGAAAGGAGCGCCGTCGCCCACCCCGCGCCCCGATCCGCTTCGCGCATCGCCGCGGCCATCTCGTGCGCATGCTCGCTCGTGGGCGCCTTCTGCCTGCGCTCGGTCATCGTGGCCGCCGGGGTGCACGCGAGTCTGGTGGTTCCCGTACCTTTCCTTTAAATACCTGGCCATCCCCTTAAATAATCCAGTGATATTTGATATAATCACTGGATTATTTTTTGGTCGTTCCCTGCGATTGCGGCTATCGAATGATGCCGCCTAACTGGTATTTGGGTGGCGCTCAGGAGGCGCGCAATCCGACGGTGAAACCGCTTTGAAAGGAACTCGCAATGAGCAACGAACTCGCCTTCGCTTCACCTTCGGAAAACCCTGGCTCGCCTGAAGCCGCCTCTAGCAATCGCCAGGGCATCACGCGCCGCGCGTTCGTGCGCTACACCGGCATCGGCGTCGGCTCCATCGTGCTGGCAAATCCTTTCGCGGCGTTCGCCGATGAAGCCCTCGGAGCGAATGCGAAAGCGCTTGCGGGCGAGGCCAGGCAGGCAACGCTGGCTGATGCAAGCTCCTCGGTGCCGGCCGATATCACCGGCAGCTTCGATTTCGGCGGCTCGGAAAAGGCCGATTTCATTTTCCACGAGTCGTTCTTCGACGGCTCCTCGTTCGACTACAGCAACCAGATGGCCACGTTCGGCCTGTGCCTGGCCTTGGCATCGTTTGGCGCCAACGACGACATTGCGAAGTACACCGATTCCCCGAATCATGCGGTCGCGTTCCTGCGCGATAAGCTGCAATGCTCGGATGTTACCTACAACGACTACTACACTGCGCCGACCGAGCACGATTCCATCGGCCTTATCTGCGCCCATCGTCCCATCACGGCGGACGGAAACGACTACGAGCTGGTCATGATGGGCATTCGTGGCGCGAACTACTTCTACGAGTGGTGCGGAAACCTCACCGCCGGCAAAGAGGGCGATCACGAGGGCTTTACCACCGTTGCTAACAAGGCGCTCGGCTTTTTGAGGGACTACCTGCAGAGCAGCGTCTCGAACACCAAGCCCCTGAAGATCCTCGTGTCGGGCTTCTCGCGCGCTTCGGCGACCACGAACATGCTCGGCGGGCTTATGACCAGGTACGCATGGGATAACAAGCTGCCGGAAAGCGACGCGAATCATCCCGATATAACGAACACCGGCTATATTCTTGGATCTACGTCCGTCTCAGGCCCCGCGTATCTTTTCGATAACTTCGACATATACCAGAAGGATGTGTACCTCTACGGTTACGAGGTTCCCGCCGGTGCCTGGAGTGGCGGCACCGTTGATGCGGACGCGCTGAAGTATTGGTCCGACAATCACCAGATGAACCCCTTTGGGAACATCCACAGCATCGTGAACCCCTGCGATTACGTGCCGAAGGTCATGCCCACCCAGTGGACTTTCGGCCGCCACGGCGTCGACCATATGCTGCCGCGACCGAGCGATTCGGGCTACTCCGAGGCGCGCGACGCCATGCTCGTGCGCGCGGACACGATCGACAGCGGCTTCCGTGGGAAATATCCTGTCGATTCGTTCGATCACCTGAGCATGTCGATGGACGCGTTCTTCAACACCATGGTCGATAGGCTCGTCAACGACCTCACCGGTTCCCGCCCCACCTACTATCGCGACTACCAGCAGCCCTTTGTCGACCTGGTGCAGTACCTGCAGTCGGGAAAGCTTTACAAAATCGAGAAAATCGGCTCGTCAACGCTGTTCAAGGTATGGTTCTGGACGGATATCGTTCTCGACGTCCTGGGCGACATCCTCGCTTTGGGCCTTTGGGCGCTGATCAAGCTGGCTTGGAAGATCGTCGATGGGTCGCTGATAGCCGACATGCTTGAAACCACCGTTGCAAAATTGAAGCTGCTCGACCTTGAGTGGGGTGACGAGGAGGAGAATCTCTATCAAGAGCTCCACCGCATCTGCCCCATGATCCAGAAATTCGCAGTGCATAACATCAAGCTGTTCTGCGCGATGATCGGCGCTTTCGTGAAAGATGCGAACACCGCGCAGGTTCATAGTGCGACGTTGTGCCTCGCGTGGATGCAATCGTACGACTCCAATTACGGCGGCGAATCAGCATCCGCCTCGCTTGCCGCCGCGGACGCCGCTGACGACGTCTCGGCCCCGGTTGCCTACCGAATGGTGCTTTTCGATGGCGATGTCACGGTTTGGGTGGCAGTCGAAACAACGTACGTGAAGCTGTTCGAAAACCATCGTCGCGTCGACAACGCCGATTTCCCCTATCGTTACGGCTTGAACGAGGATTTCCAGATGTTCGTGCAGGTGCCGCATGCCTCGAATTTCACGTTCAAGATCCAATCCGACCCGCAGGACGTGTTCTCCATCACTTGCATGCGTTATGAGGTCGGCAAAGGAGTTCCCGCCAAGGTGCTCTCCTATAACGCCATCGGCGACAACCTTGAGACGATGTACGCAGTCGTCGGCAATGGCGAGTTCTGGGTGTCTTCCACGGAAGATGCGCGCGACAAATTCGACTACGCCGTCGAGATCGACAATACGGACGGAGCTGCGCAGATGCACTGCAACGTTGAGGTCTCGTCGGCCGACGAGAGCATGGGCCTGGCTGTCGGCGGCGGCTACAGCATCTACGGCACCTCGTCCATGCTCGGAGCGGCTCCGAACGACGGGTACGAGTTCGATTACTGGACCGTTAACGGAGAGGTTGACGAGAACCCCATCAGAAGCGGCGAGGTGACCGAGGACGACGGCACGACGACGACCGTGGCCGCCTACCCGTTTTATGTCAGCAAGGACTACGGGAAGAGCGTCCAGGTGGTCGCCCACTTCAAGGCGAAGGAGCCCGATGCGGCCGATGGCTCTGATGGAACCGATGCGGACAAGGGCGCCCCGACGACCGGAGCTTCGAATAACGCCGCCAAGAGCGACTCTACCAAGACGACCACCGCGAAAACCGGTGACGGCGCAACCGCGGCGGCTGTGGCTGCCGGCGTAGCTGCAGCAGGTGCCGCTGTGGTGGCGGGCGCAAGCTTCAACAAAGCGAACGATGAATAAATAGAGGGAAAAGCGAGGGAGAGGAACGTGATCATGGACGGCAAAGTTTCTTTGCAAAAGAGTTGCACAACGGTTGCGCGCAAGACGATCTCCGTCTTCGTGTCCTGTGTGCTCGCGCTGTCGCTGTGCCCGGTGTATTCCTGGGCCGACACGAC
>CAVHFC010000094.1:3183-7549 GCA_963635025.1 Eubacterium sp. CAG:786 | reverse complement strand
TCATGCTGGTCGGTATGTCGTCGGTTGTCGCTCATGGGGCTCAGTCTAGCACGTTGGCTCTCCATACGATTTTCTGTGCTAGCATTATTGGCTCCTAAGAACGTCCAAGCCAACCGATCGGAGGAACCATGGCATTCGAAATGCGCAACGCCGGCGCGATCAGCTATGGAGCTGCCGCGCGCCTGGAAAAGCCGCCCATCCTCCCCTGCACGCCGGCGACCGCCATCGATTGGTTCGACTTTTCCCAAACCTATAACCCCCTAGGCACGCCTGAGCCGTTCATGGCCGCCATGCATACCATCGGCAAAGCCGGCATGGATGCCGCGGAAACCAAACGGGCGCTCGCGGACCTTCCCCAGCTGCTCGCGCAGCGCTACGACGTTGGAGCGGACAACATCGCGGTCACCGGCACGCCAACCGAGGCGCTCGACGCCATCGCCCGCACGATGGCCCCCACCGAAGTGGGCATTCCGCTTCCCGCGCGTGCCACCTATCATCACCTGTTTAAGCAAGCCGGGCACGTCATCGTCGACATCGTCAATCCCGCCGGCGCGGTAACTCCCGAGCCGCATGCCGCGCACACCGACGGTTGCACCTTTGCCGCGGCGATGCTTTCGAACCCGGGATTTCCCAACAGCCGGCTTCTGCCTCGCCATACGCTACGAGCGTATTTGGACGAATGCGACTGGGTGGTCGTCGACGAACGCGGCATCGATTTGACGCTTGGAGGGGAAAGCGTAGCCGAAATGGTGCTCGATCGCCCGAACCTCATCGTCGTCGCGTCGTTTACCGACACGTACTCCCTGCCGGGATTGCCCCTGTCGTGCGCCATTGCGCATCCCGCAACTGCTGAACGCCTACACGAAGCGCTGAAGCCTCCTGCATCGCCGAGGCTTGCAGCCGCTTTCACGCGCCTGGCCATCGATCATCCTGAACTGCTTGAGAAAACCCGCGAGCTTTGCGAGACGGAAATCCCCTGGATGCAGTGCATGCTCTCGCTCGTGCCCGGCATCACCATTTTTCCCGCAGAGGCGAACTACGTTATGTGCTCTTACGAGCCCGGGCCGCATATGCGCCTGGGAGCACGCGACGGGAGTGACCTGGTTGCCAAATTGCAGGATCGGGGTTTCCTGGTCCGATCGCTCGATCGCACGCCGGGCATCGAGCCGGGCACGCGTTTTTGCGTATCGGTGCGCACGCGCGAAGACAACGAGCGGTTCATCGAAGCGATTCGCGGGATCGTCGCGCACAGCTAGTCGTTGCACACGGGACTGTCCCGCTTTGCGCTGTATCGAGATGCAAATAGGCGCCCGCCAAGCGAAATGCCTGACGGGCGCCGTTTTCATTTGTGATTTGGCAGGGGCGATCGCGGCTATTCGATCCCCGTCACCTCGTAGCCGGCATCGACGATCGCCGCGGTGAGCGTGGCGTCGTCGACCTCAGCCGAAAGCTTTGCGACAGCAGAGTTGGTGTCAAGGTCGACAACCGCCTCTTCAACGCCCGCCACGCCTTCGAGAGCTTTCTTCACATGAGCAACGCAGTGCTGGCACATCATTCCCTCGACGCCGATTTTCTTCTCCATGACAATCTCCTTTTCCGCAGGAATCCCTGCATCGGTTCCGTTTTCCTCAAGCGTGAATGCCGCAGCATCCGCAGCCTGATCACCTGGTTGCGAATCTCGCGCGGATTGCGCGAGCTCGCAAGCCGCCTTCGTCGCGAAATTCGGCTTCCAGCCCCGCAGGCGCAGCGCATTCGATACGACGCACACGCTCGAGCAGCTCATCGCGGCCGCAGCGATCATCGGGTTGAGAACGAACCCGGTGAAGCTGAATACACCGGCTGCCACCGGAATGCAGATAGTGTTGTAGATGAGCGCCCAGAAGAGGTTCTGCTTGATGTTGCGTAAGGTGGAGCGGGAGAGCTGGATGGCGGCTGGCACGTCGAGCACATCGGAGCGCATGAGCACCACGTCGGCGGCGTCGATAGCGATGTCGGTTCCGGCACCGATGGCGATGCCCACGTCGGCACGCGCAAGCGCCGGCGCATCGTTGATGCCGTCGCCGACCATCGCGACGCGCCCACGGGCGGCCAGGCGGCGGATCTCGCGTTCCTTGCCCTCGGGCAGCACGCCGGCGATCACCTGGTCCGCGCCCACCTTACGCTGGATAGCGGTTGCCGTGCGCTCGTTGTCCCCGGTGAGCATGACGGTGCGAATACCCATCGCGCGCAGCTCCTCCATCGCAGTCGCGCTCGTGGGCTTCACGGTATCGGCAACGGCGACAAGACCCAGCACGCGCGAGCCGAACGCGAAGAACAGCGGCGTTTTGCCCTGGTCGGCAAACTCACGCCCGCGCGCCTCGAGTGTCGAGATATCGATGCTGCGCGCCTGCATAAGGGCCGCATTGCCCGCAAGCGCTTCGGAGCCATCCAGCGCAACGCGCACACCGCCGCCCGGGATCTGATCGAACGCATCGACCGATTTGGGCGAGGCGCCGGTCGATTCCGCCCATGCAACGACCGCCTTGGCAAGCGGATGCTCGCTTCGCTGCTCCACTGACAACGCAAGCTCGGCAAGCTCGCGAGCGGTGACGCCCTGCGCGCACACCACATCGGTGACAGCAGGTTTGCCCGTGGTGATAGTGCCGGTTTTATCGAACACCACCGTCTTCACGTCATGCGCGACCTCGAGCGCCTCGGCGGACTTGATGAGAATGCCGCTCATGGCGCCTCGACCGGTACCCACCATGATCGCCGTGGGCGTGGCCAGGCCGAGCGCGCAGGGGCAGCTGATGACGAGCACCGAAATGGCATGCGTCAGCGCGAGCGACACGTCCGCGCCCGAAAGGAACATCCATACGACGAAGGTGAGAATCGCCACGGCGATAACGGCCGGAACGAAGATGCCGGCTATCCTGTCGGCAACCTTTTCGATAGGAGCTTTCGTCGAGGTCGCCTCGTCAACCAGGCGGATGATGCCGGCTAGCGTCGTGTCGCTTCCCACGCGATCAGCACGCATCGCGAACCAGCCGGTCGTGTTGATGGTCGCGCCCGTCACCGAATCGCCGGCATGCTTGCCCACCGGCACGCTCTCGCCGGTGATGACCGATTCATCGACCACGCCGTCGCCTTCGAGCACAACGCCGTCGACGGGAACGCCTTCTCCCGACTTCACGATCAGGATATCGCCGACGCGCACCTGATCGATGCTCACACGCTCCTCGCCTCCATCGGCGCCCCGGCGCGTTGCCTCCTTCGGGGACAGATCCACGAGCTTGCTGATGGCGTCGGTGGTCTTGCCCTTCGCGCGCGCCTCGAAGTATTTCCCGAGTGTGATGAGCGTTAGGATCATGGCCGCTGATTCGAAATACAGGTCCATCGCCGCCGCGTGCGCGAAATCGATGTCGCCATGACCCATGCCCCATCCGATACGGTAGATGGCCGCGATTCCGTAGATGGTCGAGGCGGCCGACCCAAGCGCAATAAGCGAGTCCATGTTCGGCGATCCGTGCGCAAGCGTTTTGAAGCCCACGCGGAAGAACTTGAAGTTCACGAAGATGACCGGAAGCAGCAGCAAGAACTGTGTGAAGGCGAAGGTGAGCATGTTCTCGTGCCCCAGGAAGATGTCTGGCAGCGGCCATGACATCATGTGCCCCATGGACAGGTAGAACAGCGGGATGGTGAAGCAGAAGCTGATGATGAGCCGCACTTTCACACGCTTCGCCTCGGCCGCTGCATTGTTCTGCTTTTGCGGCGCGGGAGCCTGACCGGATGCACCCTCGCCGGGAAGCGGACGCGCGAAGGCGCCGTATCCAGCCTTCTCCACCGCAGCGGAAATGGACGCAATCGTGGCGTCGGAACCGTCGAACTCAACATCCATGCTGTTCTTCAGCAAGTTGACGGCAACCTTGTCGACGCCAGCCACGCCCGCCGTCGCTTTTTCGACGCGCGAAGAGCAAGCCGCGCACGTCATGCCCGTCACATCAAAGGTACGTTTCATAGCACAATCCTCTTAACCTTTATCGCGCGAACTTCTTGATGAGCTTCATGGCTTCATCGATGATCTCGGTATTGCCCTGCTCGATCTGCTCGACCACGCAGGTTTCCAGGTGGTTTTGCAGCAGAATGGCCGATATGCTGTGCACCGCGCTTTCGGCGGCCGAAAGCTGCACGAGCACGTCGCCGCAATACCGGTTGTCGTCGATCATGGCCTTCACGCCGTTGAGCTGGCCGATCACGCGATTGAGACGTTTCTGCAAGTCGGCCTGCATCGCTTCGCTGCGCGGCGTAGCTTTATGATGGCAACAGCACGCCTTGGACACCTCGCCGCCTGCCTTCACTTCAGCTGTCATAAGCACACCTTCTTCTT
>CAVHFC010000094.1:1678-2937 GCA_963635025.1 Eubacterium sp. CAG:786 | reverse complement strand
CCTCCGCAGCAGGGCACCTCCATGCGCGCCACCGTGACGGATTTGATATCGTTCGCCTCGATAATGGCCTCGAGCTTCTCCGAATAGTCCACGCCGTCGAGCTTCGGGCACCCGATGACCGTGGTGCGCCCGCGCATGTAGTCGCGATGGAAGTCTCCGTAGGCGAACGCCGTGCAGTCGGCCGCGATAAGCAGGTCGGCACCCTGGAAGTAGGGGGCGCGGATGGGAACAAGCTTGATCTCGAGCGGCCACGATGAAATGGCGGAAGGGCGTCGCGCATCGTCTTGCGAACCGTCGCCAGCCGCGTTATTGTCGGAAATCATCTGCATGCGCGAGCCGGGGCATCCTCCCTGCGGCTCGATCACGCGCATGCGGGAACCGGGGCATCCACCGGCGTGCGGCGAGGAAACGGCGGCAGCTTTCGCAGCCTTCGCAGCTTGCGCAGCCGCAACCGCTGCGGCATCGTAAGCGGCAGCCTCGCGTTCCACAAAGGTGATGGCGCCGGTCGGGCACGCGGGAAGGCAGTCGCCTAGCCCATCGCAGTAATCGTCGCGCATCAGATGCGCTTTGCCGTCGACAAGTCCAATGGCCCCCTCATGGCAGGCGGACACGCACAGGCCGCATCCATTGCACAGCTCTTTATCGATGGAAATAACTCGTCTTTTCATGAAACCCCCTGTTTCAACACTGGCGAATCTGTTGGTGCGAGGGCGTGAGCCTACCAGATATGCCCTCGCGAATCGGTTTCAAATGTTACTGTTTCCGTAACATACGCAAAACCTGCATTACTATTCGCGCACCAGGCACTTCTGAATCTCGCCGATGTACATGGTGTGGTAATCCTTGTCGGGATACCATTTCGCGTCGTTTGACTTCACCACGATGCTCTGCGGCACCATGTCCTGCACGTAAAGCTTGCGGCAAACTAGCACCAGGTCCGACTCCTCGAATGCCACGGTGTCGTCAACGGAAAACGGCGTGACATCGGTCTTGGCAACCTTGTCGGGGTCGTCGTTGCCCGAAACGCTGCCGAGCAGCTTGAGCGCGCTGCGATGCTCCTCGGTGATAAAGCTCAAAGTGAAGGTGTCGTTGTTGTCCATGAAGAACTTCGTGCGCCTCTGCGGTCGAATGTAGCAGGTAGCAACATCCATGCCCCAGAACACCCCGACACCGCCCCAGCTCGCGGTCATCGTGTTGAAGAAATCGGGCGTGCCGGCCGTGACGAGCATCCACTGTTGGCCGATCTTGGAAAACGGGTT
>CAVHFC010000094.1:0-1478 GCA_963635025.1 Eubacterium sp. CAG:786 | reverse complement strand
CTATACTTATGAACAGTTGCTCATATGTTTATGCGAGCTGAAAGGAGCGGCGATGACCGCAACCCAGCATCAAAACGGTGGCGCGGATGAAACCATCGAGCGCGATGCGCCTACCAGCGGCGACGATTGCCCCTGCGGCTGCAACCGCAGCACGACAAGCGAGCAGTTCGAACAGCTACCCGACGAAGAGCTCCTCTACGACTTGGCCGACCTGTTCAAGGTTTTCGCCGACACCACGCGCATCAAGATCCTCTACTCGCTGATGGCATCCGATTTGTCGGTGAACCAGATCGCCGAGGTCATCGGAGCCACGCAAAGCGCCGTGAGCCACCAGCTGCGCGTACTTAAGCAGGCTCACCTGGTCAAGTTCCAGCGCGACGGCAAATCGGTCATCTATTCCCTGTCCGATGATCACGTCTACACCATGCTCGCCCAGGGCATGACCCATATTTGCGAATAACGGCATCAGCCGAATTCGAGCGACCGCCACGTAATGAAAGGATCAGAAAATGAAAAAGACGTTCAAGCTTGACGAGCTCGACTGCGCCAACTGCGGGCAGAAAATCGAGGACGGCATCAAGAAGATCGACGGCGTTGCCGACGCGAAGGTGACGTTCATGACGCAGAAGCTCATGATCGACGCTGATGACGCGCGCTTCGAGGAGATCGTCGACGAGGCGCAGAAGATCGCCCATAAGTTCGAGCCCGATTGCGACATCGTTCGCTAACAGGCGAAACAGGCAAAGCCCGCGCCGCAAAAGATGCGATCATGCCGAAAACAAAGGAAGCGGCCCGCTGCCACGGAACCTCTTCTCAAGTGAAACCATGAAAAGGATACCCCCGCAATGAACAAGAAGCAACGAAAGTGGCGAAACCGCATCATCTTGGCTCTCGCGCTGTTCGCAATCGTGTTCGCCATCGACCACCTGCTGCCCCTGGAGGAATGGCTCGGCACGGCGGGGTCGGTTTACCTGCTCTTCGCGCTCTACCTGGTGCCCTACCTTATCGCCGGGCACGACGTGCTCGCGCGCGCCGGGTGCAACATCATCTCCGGTGAGGTATTCGACGAGAACTTCTTGATGGCGGTTGCCACGATTGGCGCGTTTGCGATGGTGGCGTTCCCCGAGGCCGACCCCAGCATGGCCGAAGGTACCGCGGTCATGCTCTTCTACCAGGTGGGAGAGCTATTCCAAAGCTACGCCGTCGGTAAAAGCCGCAAATCAATCGCTGCGATGATGGACATCGCGCCCGATTACGCCAACATGGAACGCGACGGCGCGCTCATCGAAGTCGATCCGAGCGAAGTTGGCGTAGGCGATATCATCGTGGTCAAACCCGGCGAGCGCGTGCCCATAGACGGCGTTGTCATCGAAGGCGCCAGCCAGCTCGACACCGCGGCGCTCACCGGCGAATCGGTTCCGCGCCACGTGGAGGTGGGCAGCGACATCATCAGCGGATGCGTGAACATGACCGGCCTT
>CAVHFC010000093.1:6555-7746 GCA_963635025.1 Eubacterium sp. CAG:786 | reverse complement strand
GCGCCGCCGATGAAGCGGCCCGCGTTGTACAGCGCCGTCTGCGCCGTGCCGCGCATTTCGGTGGGGAACAGCTCGGCGATGAGCGTACCGTAGCCGCCGATCATGCCGTTGGCGAACATGCCCATGAAGAAGCCGCCGATCAGCAGCGCGGTGGGGTCGGTCAGCTGGCTGTAGATGACGATCATGGCCGCGGCGCCGATCTGGAAGGTCCAGAATGCGGGACGACGACCGGCCTTGTCGGCGAGCCAGCCGAACACGGAGATGCCGATCATCATGCCGATGACGGTGACAGCCGTCCATACGCCGGTGGAGGTCAGCGACAGGCCCAGGCTGGAGTTCAGGTACTTCGGCAGCCAGGTCATGATGCCGAAGTAGCCAGCGTTCTGCACGGTGCACAGGATGATGACCAGGATGGAGAACTTGGCGCGCTCGGGCGTGCGGAACAGGTCGATGACGCTGCCCGACTTCTTGCCTTCGGCCTTATGCTGCTCGAAGATGGGCGGCTCGGGCACGAACGCACGGATGATGATGGCGATGACGGCCGGCACGAAACCGACGACGAACAGGCCCTGCCAACCGAACGCGGCGATGATGGGCGCGGAAGCCAGCGAAGCGACGAGCACGCCGACCTGGAAGCCCAGGCCCACGGCGGAGGTGGACTTGGCGCGGTTTTCAGCGCTGGAAACCTCGGAGGCGATGGCCATGCCCAGGCCGAACTCGGCGCCGATGCCCAGGCCAGCGCAGAAGCGGCAGAAGGCCAGGATCTCGAAGCTGGGGGCGAAAGCGCAGCCCAAGGTGAACACGCCGAAGAAGATGACCGAGTAGGTGAGCACCTTGATACGGCCGAATTTGTCGGCCAGCGATCCGAAGATCAGGCCGCCCAAAAACGCGCCGGCGAGCGTAATGGACGTCAGCATGCCGGCCGTGGTGTTGTCCACGCCGAACGTCGCGATGATGCCGGACAGCGCGAAGCTGAGGATCATCAGGTCGAGGCCGTCGAGCGCATGGCCGATGGCTGCCGAGAAAACCGCTTTCCCGGCGTAGTGCTTCATTTCAGAAGCTGATTCTTTGTGGGGCATGGTAGGTGCCACCCTCCTTCGTGAAGAACGATAAACCTCCACAATAATACAGAATTGTGGGTTTCAAACAAGACTTGAATCGAGAAGTTTTTCGCGATGGAAACGAGTTGGC
>CAVHFC010000093.1:2788-6418 GCA_963635025.1 Eubacterium sp. CAG:786 | reverse complement strand
GTTCCGATGTATGCTCGTGGCAGGTGTTTTGCGGGGGTGCGACAATCTTTGCGAGGCTCATCAGGCTTATGCCGAACCCTTTGCGGCCAGCTATGGTTTTGGCTTAAGGGCTTGTCTAGAATGAAGAAAGCCCCTTTCGGGGCTTTCGGCAAGTCAATTTGCCACCTACGTGGCGTCCGTGAGGACATTTTTGGCAAAGCCGTATTTTGACTCGCAGTGTCATCCTGACTGATAACGGGTGACAAGCGCACTATAGCACGGAAGGAAGGGGCTGTCGGGCATGAACCTCAGGAATTTCGAAGGCGATTATGACATTGGCTTGGATATGGGCACCGGTTCAGTCGGTTGGGCGGTAGCTACCGAAAGCGGCGAATTGCTGCACTTCAAGAAGCAGCCTACCTGGGGAAGCCGCCTATTCGATAGCGCCGAACCGGCTGCGTCGGCTCGTATTCCGCGAGGCCAGCGGAGGCGCTATGTTCGACGTCGCTGGCGGTTGGATCTCTTGCAGAGTCTTTTGCAAGACGAGGTCGAGAAGGTCGATCCCGATTTCTTCCTTCGTTTGCGTCAATCTCGGTTGGTGGATGCCGACCCCAATAAGACAACCTCTAGTTATCGTTGGCCGATTTTTAATGACGATGATTTCACGGAGGCCGATTACTACAAGCGATTTCCGACCATTTACCACCTGCGCAAGTTTTTGATGGAAAGCGATGAGCAAGTCGATATTCGCTTGGTTTACTTAGCGCTTCACAACATCGTGAAGTGTCGCGGCAACTTCTTGCGCGAAGGGCAAACGCTTTCGGCGAAAAACGCCAAGCCAAACGATGCGGTGAAGGCGTTCGCCAAGGCTCTTAAGGAATGGTGTGCGGGTCGCGAGGGCGAATACGGTTCGATCAAAGTCGACGATATCGTGGCCGCATTGACGGCGAAGGGCGTTAGGAACTCCGACCGGAAGGATGCAATAGCTGACTGCATCCCCGTTTCTTTCGGGGACGGTGCGGCGGACAAGAAGCTGAAGAAAGCGCTCGCGGCTGCCATGGTTGGCTTGAAAGCCGAGTTCAAGGACGTTTTCGGAGAGTTTGCCGCCGAGAAAACAAAACTGGCGTTTTCTGAGGATGAGAATGTCGAGTCCCTTCGGGAGGCATGTCCTGACGACAGCAAGGAGCTTCTTGAGGCGATATGCGGCGTGTATTCCGCATATGTGTTGCAGGGTTTGTTGGCGTACGCCCCCGGTGAAACGATCTCCGCAAATATGATTGCAAAATACGACAAATACGGGCGCGATTTGGCGACGCTGAAGGAGCTCATCAGAGAGTACAAGGGCGATGGCGTATACAACGAGTTCTTTCGGGGCCCTGTGTATGACGACGGGAGCGGATACGACGTAGCGCGCGCGAAGGGTTATACGCGCTATAACCTGGGGAAAATCTCCTATGATGACTTCGCGAAAGAGGTTCGCAAGTTGTTTGCGGGCACATCCGCGGAAAACGACCAGCGGTTTGCTCGCATGATGGACGAGTTTGAGGAGCAAAGGTTCCTTCGCCGTTTGAAAACCAGCGACAACGGCAGCATCTACTACCAGTTGCATCTAGAGGAAATGGAGGCAATCCTCGATGCGCAGGCGAAGTTCTATCCGGTCCTGAAAGAGCAACGGGCGAAGTTGCTGTCTCTTGTTACGTTCCGCATTCCTTATTACGTTGGGCCATTGACGCAGCGCAATGCGCGACTGGATGCTCACGATAAGCCGCGTTTTGCGTGGGCGGAGCACAAACCCGGCACCGAAGGCGTTGCCATTACTCCCTGGAATTGGGAAGAGGTTATCGACAAAGGCAGAAGCGCTGAGAATTTCATTAGACGCATGACGGGAATCTGCACGTACCTGCAGGGTGAGGATGTGCTGCCGAAGTCGTCTCTTTTGTACGAAGAGTTTTGCGTTCTGAATGAGTTGAACGGTATGCGATGGACGACCGACGGGGATGATGAGCGGCGGTTCGATGAAGAGCAGCGCCGCGGCATCGTGAGGGATCTGTTCCACAACTATAGGTCGATTAAGAATAAGCGCATCGAGGAATGGCTTGTTCAGAATGGATATGCTACGTCGCCTCATGTCACCGGCGGCCAGAACGAGAGTGGCATGGAATCGAAGATGGGCTCGTATATCTTCTTCGCGAAAGACGTTCTGAAGGTGAAGGAAATCCATCAATCGGATTATCCGATGATTGAGGAGATCATCTTATGGAGCACGCTTTTCGAAGATCGCTCTATCTTGCAGGAGAAAATTGAGGCGAAGTATGGCTCTGCAGGCGAAGGCCGTCTTGATGATAAGCAGATTAAAATAATTTGCCGGAAGCGCTTCACCGGATGGGGGCGTTTGTCGAAGAAGTTCCTTACTGGCTTGAAGGTCGATACGCAGCTCGGTTGGAAATCGATCATGGACATCCTGCGTGAGGGCGATCCAAATGCAGACGGGCGTCGAGGTCGTGCCATGGTGCTCATGGAGATTCTTCACGACGACAAGCTTGGGTTTCAGAAAGAAATCGATGCTTTTAACCGAGATTACCTCGGGCAAGCCGGTGATGCGCTGGGCGTTAACGACCTGCCTGGGTCGCCGGCTATACGGCGCAGTTTGAACCAGGTTATTCGCATCGTCGACGAGATTGCCCATATTGCAGGCAAAGCGCCTGCTCATGTGTATGTCGAGGTGACGCGCGATGACGACATGAAGAAGAAGGGGAGCCGTACAAAGCGTCGTTATGAACGTTTGAAAGAAGCTTTGACGGAACTTAAGAAGCAAGATCCCCAATGGTCGAAGGCGATTTTGGACGAGTTGAAGGGCATTAGCCCGGACGAGCTTGATGAACGGTTGACGCTCTACTTTATGCAGGGTGGCAAATGCTTATATTCCGGACGGGCGATCGATATCAAGCAACTCTCGAACACCGGCTTGTACGAGGTGGATCATATTATCCCGCGATCGTACATCAAGGACGACAGTTTTGAGAACAAGGCCCTGGTTTACCGCGAGGAGAATCAGCGGAAAACCGATGCCATGCTAATTGATCCAGCTGTTCGGCAAAAAATGGCGGGCTACTGGCGCGCACTGCACGAGGTGAAGCTCATCGGCGACAAGAAGCTCAAGAATCTTACGCGTTCGTCCGTGAACGAAAACGCAATGCGAGGCTTCATTGCTCGCCAGTTGGTGGAAACAAGTCAGATGGTAAAGTTTGCTCAAGCGTTGCTGAGCGTGAAGTACCCGGAAACGAAGGTTGTTCCCGTAAAGGCCAGCATGTCGCATAACCTGCGCGAGGCCGCAGGGTTTGTGAAATGCCGCGAGGCGAACGATTTCCATCATGCGCACGATGCGTATTTGGCGTGCCGCGTTGGGCAGTTCATCTCGAAGTGGTATTCGGACATGTATGAGCAGCCCATCAAATATGCGCATGCTATGCAGAAATACGTGCGGGAACAGGCTGAAATTTTCAATAACAGGCACGAGGCTCCGGGGTCGAGCGGCTTTGTAATCGGGCGCTTTATGGGCTCGATAGTTGACAAGGAAACTGGCGAGTTTTGGGAGGGCCTTGAAGAGGTTGAGGGCATTCGACGCGCGCTGAACTATCGCCAATGCTATAT
>CAVHFC010000093.1:0-2010 GCA_963635025.1 Eubacterium sp. CAG:786 | reverse complement strand
GTGACCGGTATGTTCGAGCGGAGGACGCGCGTTGGCCTTTAGGAATGTCGTCATCGAAAGCCCCTGTAAGCTTTCCTATAAAGGAGGCTACCTTGTGGTGCGCAAAGAAGACGATGCCGCAAAGGTGCATTTGTCCGAAATAACGACCATCGTGCTGCAAACCAACCAGGTATTCATCAGCGCATATTTGCTGTCGGAACTAGCAAAAGCAAAGATTTCGCTAGTGGCTTCCGATGAAAAGCATAACCCTATCGGTCAGTATCTTCCGCTGTACGGTGCCCATAACACCAGCAAGCGAATAGGGGAGCAGCTTGATTGGGGCGAGCCGATAAAGAAGCGCGTGTGGCAGCGGGTGGTGCGCGACAAGATCGCACACCAAAGTCGCGTACTTAATGCACGCGCGAGCGAGCCTGAGGGCGAGATGCTTGCTCGCCTTGTCGAGGAGGTTCGGTCCGGTGACACTACGAATCGGGAAGCTCATGCAGCGCGGGTGTACTTTCCCGCGCTGTTCGGGCTCGGCTTTTGCCGAGAGGCCGATGTGCCGGTAAATGCCGCGCTGAATTACGGATACGGCATTTTGCTTTCGGCGGTCAACCGCGAGATCGTTTCGCGTGGTTACTTGACGCAATGCGGTATTTGCCACCGAAGTGAATTCAATCAGTTCAACCTCAGCTGTGACCTGATGGAGCCGTTCCGTCCTATCGTTGATCGGCTGGTTTTCGACAATATAGACGGGGATTTCACCAAGGAAGACAAGCGTTTGCTGGTCGATATGCTTAATCAGCATGTTCGATATCGCGATGGATCGTATCGCGTAGGATCGGTAATCAGCTTGTATGTGCAGGATTGCTTAAATGCCTTGAATAAGAAGCTGTCCATTGACGAAATCGAGGCGTTCGATGTCTTATGAGCGGACAGGAGAGGATTCGATATATGCGACTAGTGCTCTTTTTCGATTTGCCGGTTGAAACGGCGAAGCAGCGGAAAGACTATCGCGTATTTCGAAAGTTCCTGATGAAGGACGGTTTTCTACCTCTACAAGAATCGGTGTATGCGAAGCTGGTGGTGAATGATGGGGCCGCAGGAAGCGCGATTGCCCGTGTTCGCAAGCATCGTCCGCCGGCGGGCTTGGTCCAGATCCTGAAAGTTACCGAAACGCAGTTTGCAACGATGGAGTACATAACGGGAAAACGACCCGATTACGAAGAGATTGACTCCATGGAAGAGCTGTTGGTGCTATGAGGTTGGTGTTTAGCGGGCTTGAGAGGCCGATAGATCTTGAGCCGGGGTTTGCAACGACTTTGCAGATAGAAAACGGGACGTTATTTGCGCGTATTGCGCAGTCTCTTCTGCTTGCAGAAGGGCGGTTCGCGGCGGAGCCTTACACCGTTTGGAAGGGGGATACCGAGGTTAAACCGTCGGCGGCTTTTTTGATGGTTGAAAGCCCACTGTCGTTGCCCTGGGATGATCGATCCTTGTTGGGAGAAGTGGTCAAGCGTCTAGAGCGCGAGTTTCTGGAGGATGAAGATCTTCGTCAGAAAATTGAAGCCATGGATGCGGCGCTGTCGAGCAGGCTACTTGAATTGGGCATGGGTATGAATTCCGACTATAGATTTGGGATAGAATGGGATTTGAAGCGTTACTTGAAGTTCCGAGGCTTTGGCGCTAGCGCGCAGGAGCCTCAATCGCTCCTTGATAATCTGATTAACTTTTTATCATTGGCTCTTGACGCAGGTTGCAAAAAGGTTATTTCGTTCGTGAATCTCAAAACTTTTTTGACGGAAAATGATCTGAAAGCGCTGTTCGAGTACGTTTTTTATTCAAAAATATCCGTGCTGCTTTTAGAAAACAAACCCGATAAAATAGTGTATGATTACGAGCGAAAAATGACAGTTGACCTGCATTTTGTTGAGAGTTTTTAAACCTTTCTGGTCGGGGAGAACGTCCCTTCGCAGTGGGGATTTTGCTTCAATGGTTTTGGAGCAGTGTCACCCTGACTGGTAACTGAAC
>CAVHFC010000092.1:0-7748 GCA_963635025.1 Eubacterium sp. CAG:786 | reverse complement strand
GCTTGAAAAATGTTATGATTCACAAAAAGTCGTCCCAGAAAATGTAACGAATCACGCTTTTCAGTCGGAGTTTAGAAAAGTCGTTCGCCTTCATGCTCGTGAGGATCATGCGCATCCGGCGCTCTCTGTGGGAGCAGGCGCATGCCATTTGCTGCGATATTAGCCAAACGCAACAGCACCGCAAGGTGGGAAAAACGTGGTAACGTATCTCTATCTTGCTGAAAAATCCGCATCAGAAGACCGAAAAGGAGGGTGGATCATGGACAAAAGCGTTGCGGCCAAACGTCCCCTTCCCTCCTTTTTCAAACCCCAATGCTCGCGAACGACTTCGGGGGGGGGTCGTTGTTTCCAAGCTATTGGCTAAAGGGAACTTCAGCAGATTTGCCGCCGGTCTAAAACGCTTTCGGCGTTTCGGGGAAGGCGGCGCGCTTTGCCATTTGCGGGGGTGCTTGGTGTTACCCATCCGAAACCGTCACGGTGATGTCACGAACCGAATGGGATGGGACGCGGCAATGGGTATTCTCGCGAATTGTTTAGAAGGGGCAAAGCTGTGAACTGCGAAGAGGTAGCTGCTGTGGCTGAAGATAAGGGCTCGGTGAAGAGCATCATCAATCACTTGGGCGGATATCACCGCTGCTACTTGGGCGATCCCGTGTACCTGGAATTCGTGAGCGACAACCTTTGCTCGATGCTCGGCTACACCAGGTCGGAACTTACCAGCTTGATCGGGAAGTCCTACACGGCGCTGATGCACCCGGACGACACCCTTGTTTTCGAGAACTTCATTTGCAGGCTTGCGAAAGAAGAAAGCTGCGAAAGCGTCGCCTACCGTCTTATCAAGAAGGACGGCACCGTTATCAGGGTCGTTGACACCATGGCATCCATCAGGGGAAACGATGGGTGCATGAGAGGTTATTCCGTCGTTTGCGAAATCCCGAGCAATAAAACAACCCCCAAGGAGAACCCATCCAGCGAAAAGGTTGCGATCGTGAAGATCTCGGGCGGGATAAACCCCAAGATCGAGCAGATGTGCGGCATAACGAAAGAACTGTTTCTCGCGGAAGCCAACACGAGGACGCTGCATTTCCTGGATTTCATTTCCATGGCCGACCGCGAAAAGGTTCGCAAGGCCTTAGAGCGTGCATACCGCGATGAATACTCGGGAATGGAATCGTGCACCATCGTCTCGGCTAACGGGAATGGTTTCGAGTGCGATTTATGGATCGAGCGCGTCAACGATGCGGGCTATTTCGACGACAGCTCCTTCTGCGTGAAAGCCGAGATAGACTTCGATTATCAGCGGGAAAGCAAGAAAGTGATGTCGTTCGGCAAAGCGCTGTTTTCCAGTTTTGCGGAGGACGTGTTCGAGGTGGATCGACTTGAGAACTCCGTCAAGTACATCTGCCACAGCGACAAGAGCACCATAAAGGCGCCGCTGAACGTGCGAATGAACGCCGACGACTTCTTGCAGTGGTTTTTGGGATACGTGTCCCCGAAAGACCAAAGATCGGTAAGGGATTTCTGCATCGAGACGAAGTCCCTGAAGCAGACCTGGGAAAGGGATGGCTTGGGGCCGTCGAAGATCAAGTTCGAGATGACCGACGAAAGCGATTTCGGCCCCTCGGTCGCCCTTGTCATGGTTCCCGTTTCGCAGGCGAAATACTTTCTGTGCTTCAATTCCGATTTCACCGCGATCGGCTCGGGGTTTTGCTCCACGGCGGTGGTTGACCGAAAGCACATTGTGGCCAGGCTGTTCGGGTCGTTCAGCCTTACCGTCGACGGCGAGGCGGTTTTCATCCGCAGCGAGAAAGGACGGGAACTGCTGGCCCTTTTGATCGAGAAGCGCGGGGCGTATCTGACGACGCGCGAGGCCATCTCGTCGCTATGGGAGTGCGAGCCCGGCGAGGCGACGCGGGCGCGCTATCGCAAGGTCGCCTCGCGGCTGATGTCGGAGCTGAAGAAGTGCGGCATCGAATACATCATCGAGAGCGATCGCGGGGCGCGCAGGGTTGTTCCGGAATTCATCGATTGCGACTACTACGACTATCGGGATGGCTTGATCGATCCCACCGATGATTTCCTGCCTGAGTATTCTTGGTCCGAGTTTGTGAAAGTGGACTGATTCGCAGCGGAAGATTTCCTGCTCTGTTGTTCGCTAATTAATAAGTGAATAATAGTTGAATTTGGAAAACACTTTTCTGAACAGGTGATATACCTGATATTGTCACATTCGAGTCACAAATGTGATCAATATGAAGCTCCGCCTCCCAACCCGTCACAGCGGGTATGGAAAATAAGGTTTCGCAAGGTGCGCCTTGGCTTGAAATGACGAAAGCCAAGGCGGGCAAACGACGAAACCAGGGAGTTATGACAGCGCGAAAAGCAAAGATCATCAAGGCGAAAGCAGGCAAGGTGGCTTCGGCTGCTCTTGCTGTGGTGACGGCCGCATGCTTGTGCGTGGGGTTGCTTCCGATGGTACCTGCTGGGTCGCAGAATGTTTTCGCCGCCGATGATGGAGTCGCTGGCAATTCTTGGCAGATTGTGAGTGGAAAATACGATGCTAGCCATGCTACGAGCCGGGGGATTGCGAACGCCGATTTGAGCAAGTACAACTTCGTTGCGTCGAACGATGGCGACGATGGCAGCCAGGTTCACGCGACCAAGACCGTTGAGCCCACCAACGTCGAGGATGAGTTCATCGTGCATTTGTCGGTCGATACGAGCGCGACGTCTAAACAGGTCACTGACTACGAAACGTTCTTCAAGAACGCGCCTTATGAGGCAACTACCGCAAATGGATACGAAAATAAATATCAGCCAGGTGAGGTGGCCGCTGAAAAGATGGGCACGATGAGCGTCAATGTCAGCGGTGCAACCGACCTGGGAGGCAATCAAGGCATCTTTAACATCTACGATCACGAAAAACACCTGATTGCCAAGAACGTAACCCTGTACTGGAGCCAAGCGAACAACGTCACAATTTTGCTGAACATCGGCAAGATGCTGGGTCTAGTTACCGGCGATGAATATATCGTCATGGGTACAAAGGTTAGCAAGGACTCTACGAACAATCTTTACCTTACCAAGGAAGCGTATGAGCTGATTACCCAGGCCATTGCGGGCGAGTCGAAGTGGGGTGACCCCACGAGGCTCACTTCTGTGGCTGACGTGATGGGCGATGACGTTGAATATATCGGCGGTGCTTCGGCCGACGGCGGGTTGGTAAGCTATGCGGACTCATCGCGCACGCTCACCTGGAATCCCGCTTATAAAGCTAATTACACAACGGTCGAGGAAACACCCGTCACCAAGACCGAGTACAACTCCGCCGGCGCCGTGACGAAGGTCACGGTCACCCAACGTAAATGGTGCTATGGTGTTGCGTCGCTCACGTACCGGGTTCGCCTCAATACGCAGGCGCAGGGCTTCGCGAGCTCATACGATCCGAGTGGCATCACCAATCCTTATCTCACCAACAACAACGCGAAGCTTGCCTACAGCTACAGCGTCGATGGCGGGGTGAGCTATAAGGACGGCAGTGTCGATTTCCCTAAGCCGCAGGTGAAGGGCATTCTCTACGATCTCAGGGCTCTCAAGACCAACGAGGTTCAGACCCCGCTCGCGGGCGCGACCTTCAAGCTGACGCGCGACTGGACCGATTCGTTTTGCGAGAAGCACGCTGATGTGGTGTCGGACGCTCTTGTCTCCGATAGTAAGGGCTACGTGACGGTCACATCGCTGCCCTGGGGCACGTACACGCTCACGGAAACTGCGGCTCCAGCTGGACACACCATGAGCAGCAGTAACTCCGTCACGTTCGAGCTGAGCTACACGTCGAACTCGACCAAGCTCACGGCCTCGACGCTTTCCGGCGCAGACGAGCACCATGCGATGCTCTCCGGCGATGTTCCCACCGTGGTCAACGAGCGCGTCAAGACCGACGTCACTCTGCTCAAGGTGGATTCAGATACTTCTGATCCGCTCGCGGGCGCCCGCTTCGCCCTCTACAAAGACGACGGCGATGGAGTCTTTGACGAGGAGAAGGACCTCCTCGACGCCAACAAGGTAGGGGAGATCGCGACCGGCGAGGACGGCAAGGACACCTTTGAGAAGCTCACCGTGGGCACGTATTACCTCAAGGAGACCTACACGCCCGCCGGTTACGAGCTTAACACCTCGGTCTACCGCATCGACGTGTACGACGTGAAAGGCAAGGCGGGCGGATCGGACGACAACATGATTCGCGTGGGCGATGCCGACGGCTCGAACATGCAGGCGCCGAACACTTCGAACCAGATCACGATCGCCGATAGACCTATCCCGAAGCTGCCGGTTACGGCTGGGCCGGGGGTGTGGGACTTCGTGAGCTGCGGCGTCGGGCTTATCTGCATAGGCGTCCTTTGCGCGGCCTCCAGCGCGATCCGTCAGCGACGACGCCTGAGCGCTGCGAAGCACCGGGCAAGGTAGCGCCGGCTTGCGATTTGGCATTCGTGCCATATGGGGTTCTTTCGCCGGTGCATGCCCGGCTTGAGATAAAGACAGAAGTAAATCTTTTGGAAGGAGATTTCAATATGAAGATGCAAAACTGTGCGAACAAAGCCTCTCGGGCAATGGTCGCATCCGTCCTGGCCGCAGGGCTGATGATCCCTTCGGGTGCGGCGCTGGCGAAGACGGAGGGCGCCAACGACGTCGACGACGCCTCGTTCACGCTGACGGGGATCGCTCAGGGCGACGTCGTCCACGCGTACCAGGTTTTCGACACCGATATCGATGCAACCAACAACCTCACCTATACCATGAAGGTCAGCGGTCTGCCTGCCGATTACGATACGGTTGAGGAGATCTACGCGGTAGAAAACGACAAGGCCCGCGACATGGCCGATGCCATCGCGGCGAAGGTGATTGCTAAGTCCAGCGTGAAGACTGACGCTACGGCCACCGCCGAAGGCAAGGCCGAACTGAAATTGGATTCTGGCTATTGGCTGATCACCGTTACCTCCAACAGCGGCAGCACCAAGGTTTATCAGACCCTCCTCGTCGACGCCACGCCCGAGGTCAAGGACGGCAAGTACGTGACGCGCACCATCACTAATGCCGAGGCCAAGGTTCAGCCCGTGACCCCGCCGACCAAGCAGATCGTTGATCCCGACGACAAAGCCAGCCAGTCCACCGACAGGTACTCTGTGGGTGACACTGCGAAGTTCACCATCTCCGGCACCGTGCCCAACTACCCCGCGGATGCCACCCGTGCCGTCTACTCCATCACCGACGTGCCCGACGCCGGGCTTAAAGTCGACACGGACTCGTTCGTGGTGAAGGCCGGCAGCACGACTCTGACGAAGGATAAGGACTATACGCTCACCGCGAACGACGACGGCACCTATACCGTGGCCTTCTCCAAGGATTACGTCCTCGCGAACCCCGGCCAGTCCGTGACCATCGATTACAACGCTGAGGTCACCTCGATCGACCTCACCACCGGCAAGGTCGGCAACAAGGTGTACGGCACCTTCACCCCCAACCCGTATGAGACGAAGGATGTCGACACTGACAAGACCGACCCGTGGGATCAGACCTACGGCTTCGAGTTCAAGAAGCTCGGCGATGGCAAGGCGCTCGCTGGTGCTGGGTTCACGGTTAAGGACGCCTCAGGCAGCCCGGTCACTTACATCGACGCCTCCGGCGCCCTTCACACCGACGGCAAGGTGACCTCCGACGCCAACGGCTGGGTCTACGTGAACGGTCTTGAGGCCGGCGAGTACACTGTCTCTGAGACCACGGTCCCCTCGGGCTTCCAAAAGATCGACGATTTCAAGGTTACGCTGGGTGCCAGCACCGCTACGGGCGATGCGTCCTCAACGGGTAATGTCACCGAGGTCAACTTCCTCAACGCCGGCGAGAAGACCGACCCCAAGGTCGGCGTCCTCCCCACCACCGGTGGCGCTGGCACCATCGCGCTGACTGCGGGCGGCATTCTGTTGATTGCAGGTGGCTCTGTTGCCCTCCTTCGTTCGCGCCGCCGCAACGACGATCAGTAGTTTTCGCTAGCTGATTCAGCTTTCTTTCGAGCCGGCAAAAGGGGTGCGTAGCCGGCACGCGCAGGGAAGGGGTTTCGCGCCCCTTCCCTTTTCCTGTTGTAGACGAGGTTCCATGTAGGCGAGAGGCGGTTGCGCGTTGCGCGATCATACGAGGAAAAATAGCAATGCGAAGCAGGGGATGCGCGGTGTCCCTGTGCTGCTCGCGGCTCTCATTGTCGTTGCGGGGTTGTGCATGATCGCCTACCCTTTCGCAAGCGACTACCTGAACAAGCTTGAACAGGCGAAGGTCACGCAAAACCTCACGCAAACGATTGCCGAAACCCCGCAGGAAGACCTGAGCGCCTTCATGCAGCAGGCTCGCGACTACAACGCTCGATTGCTCGCGGGGTCCACCTACGTGATCGACCCCTTCGACCCCGATGCCCCCGCCGCAACCAACGAGGAATATGCGGATTGCCTGAACCTGAACGGCGACGGCGTGATGGGCCAGATCGCCATCCCCTCCATTAACGTGAACCTTCCGATCGCGCACGGCACGGAGGGCTCGGGGATGGACCATGGCGTCGGGCATGTGGTGAACACTTCGCTGCCGGTTGGCGGGGCGTCGACGCATGCGGTGCTCGCCGGCCATACCGGGCTGCCGTCCGCGATCATCTTCGACAACCTTGGCAAGCTTGCCGTTGGGGATTATTTCGTCATTCAGGTGCTCGGGGAGGACCATGCGTACCGAGTGACCTCGACGGAGGTTGTTTTGCCCGATGACACGACGAGTTTGGGTGTCAAGGAGGGCGAAGACCTCGTAACGCTGGTGACCTGCACGCCGTACGGCGTCAATTCGCATCGTCTGCTTGTTCACGCCGAACGCTGCGAGGTTCCCCGGGATTGGGCCGATCGCAAAGCATCGGGCAACACGGCGTTGCCGTTCCCGTACGAGGCGGGGAGCGGGTCGTTCCCGCCGTTCGTTATCGGCGTGTTCGTGGCCGTGGGCGTTTTGCTTGTTGCGATGATTGTCCGCGTGGTCGGGAAAAGGTGGCGTCATGCGCGGCGCGGGTGAGTCGAAGCGCTTAGGGGGAGCTGCCTCGACTGCCGTTGCCCTGGTGCTGTTGCTTGCAGGGGCGGTGCTGCTGTTCGCGCCGTTGGTGCAGAACGCGGTGAGCCAGGCTGCGATGAACGGGCAGATCGACGAGGTTCGGCGGGTGCTTGCGGCTGGTTCGGCTGGCGAAGGGGGCGGCGGCGCTGGCGCGGGCGCTGGCGACGCGGCCGACTCCGGCGCGAACGCAGCTGCGGCCTCGGGCGACACTGATGGCTCCCCCGTCACCGCCGCCGATCTTTCCCTCATCAAACAGTGGCTCGAGCAGTACAACCAGAAGGTTTCCGCTGGCGAAATCTCGATATCGTCCGACCCGTTCTCATTCGACGGCACAACCAACCTGTTCGCCTCGCAAGGTCTGGAAGACGGCCTGATCGGCTATATCGAGATCCCGAAGATGAACTGCTCGCTTCCACTGTATCTGGGTTCGAGCGAAGCACACATGGCGAAGGGCGCGACCGTCGTTTCCGGGTCGTCGGCGCCGCTGGGGGGTGAGTCGAGCAATTGCGTGATCGCAGCGCACCGCGGCTACGCGAACGCAGCGATGTTCCGCGACATCGAAGACCTTTCGCCGGGCGATAAGGTGTACGTCTATTCGCTCTGGGAAAAGCTTACGTACA
>CAVHFC010000091.1:0-7901 GCA_963635025.1 Eubacterium sp. CAG:786 | reverse complement strand
CTTCCTTCCATCCCGTGAACGAACCGTCCGTTCCGCGAAATGCGATATAGGAGCACTCACCAGTGGCATCTTGAAAAGTAAACGTGCACGCCGAGAACTGCTTATCAACCGCTTTTGAATACTCATTCGCATAGAGCGATACCGTTATATGACGATATCGGCGACTCGCACGAATAGCGGTGAGGAAATCGTCTGTTTCCTCAGCATCTTCCAGCCAGCTTCCTGCTGTTAGATCATCGGAGCTGATGAGGGCCAAGATATCGGCAAGCAAAACTTCACAGGAAGTGTTCGCGTCGAGGTTCACCGAATAACCTTGGAGCAAGTCGGTTGAAATCGCTTCAAAGTTTAAGTAGCAAAGCGAGCTCAGCACCAGCGAATCCACCGGATTGAACGGTGTTTCGGCAAAAGTGTGCTGCTCGTGCTCGATGTAGGTTACGATTGAATCCATGAATCCATTGTAGTCCATAATCCATAAAGAGGTTCACCGATGAGAGTTTGCACACCGATTACGGTTCGTTACGCGGAAACAGACAAGATGGCAGTCGTGTACCATGCGAACTACTTGCTGTATCTGGAGGATGCGCGCACGCATTTTCTCGAGGAGTTGGGGTACCCGTACAAGCTGATAGAAGATGCTGGCTATATCTCGCCGGTGCTCAACGTGAATATCAACTACGGAAAATCGCTCAGGTACGGTGATGTCGCCATTGTTCGTACCTGGATAAGCAAATCAACCCCGATGAGGACGACGTATTCGTATGAGGTGTTCGTCCAGGGACAGGATATCGAGCACGATAAACCGTATTGCACGGCTCAAACCACGCATTGCCTGGTGGATGAGAAGACCTTCAAGCCAGTGAGCATCAAGCGCGCGACCCCGAAGCTCTATGAAATGTACGAGCAGGTTTGCGTGCGGTAGGTCAAGCGACCCACCAGGGTTCATCGAGAGCGAGAGTCAAGAGCCTGCAGCCGATAGGCTAGCGCGTTAGCGGGTTTTGCACAGGCGTGAGTGGACGATTACGCCTGTGCAGCCAATGACAAGAAATGCTGAAGACATTCCTATCACCCGGTTAACATAACATACGTTATCAATAATCGCCATGACCTCTAATCTGTAACCGCCCCGAAAACTCGGATTGAATTTTAACCATCACGGAATTAAGCGGCTCCGGGGCGGCTGCGGACAAGGTACAGAAATGGTTATCACGTACAGCAACGCAACTATCATTCAGGCCGATTGCCTGACCTCTGCCAAGGGTCGCGCCTATGGCAAGCTTCGTTTTATCTCCTCCGAGATGGACGTTTTCGAACTCTTTGTACGCGAACCGGAGTTTCCCATTCTCGCCGAACTGTCCCCGAAAGACGTTTGCGACCTCTCCTTTAGCGTCGAACCTGCCTACCGTGGCGGCGTTGACCTCCGCCTTGTGTCCGCCGAGTAGGTGGCAACCATGCAAGGCTATGACGCTTGGCTTGAGTGCGTCGAGGATTTCCCGCCTGCGCTCAAGTCCTACCTTTGGCAGCTTTACGCGCTGCGTCTCGATTACCCCAACAGCAACGCCCTAAAACGTCGTTGGTTGGAAGCCCGCCGCATCATCTATCTGATGTTCGGTATCCCCGTTGAGGAGTTCGAGGACGTTTTCAAGATCGCGTCTTTCGGTCGTACCGATTTCCAAACGCTCGGCGGTGTCCATCATGGATAGCTTCGGCGATGCAGAGACTATGGAGGAGCTGCGGGCGGTTTTCGTTCCAGCCGCCCGCGCCTTCTCTCACTCTCTCGTTACCATTTCGTCCGTTATCGTCTCTTTCTCCATCCCCGACGGTAACGGGCGTTCCCAAGCCGGTCAGTTGTTTATCCGCTATCCGGAGATTAACCCCCTCGAACCATGCGATCTAGATTAGTTGGTTAACCATGGAAGGTTTGCAGTTCCTTTATCAGGATGGTGATTATCTTCTTTTGACGCAGGAAGCGGCTAACCGGCTGTTTCAGCTGTTCGGTGATTTTTCCCTTTTGTTCGCTTCCTTGCTCGTCGTTTCCTGGCTAATTCTCGGCGTTCTTCTCTGGATTTGCTTTAGGTTGCGATGATATGGCTTACGTTCTCAACTTCTGCGACTTTACCGCAGCCGTAGATTTCCTCTCTGGTTTCCCTGCCCTTATTGGTGCCGGTGTCTTTCTCGCCGCTGCCTTTTGGGTTGTCGGAATAGTCCTATCCGTCTTGCTCGACGTTATGCGAGCTGGCTAAATCCTTTAGGAGGTGTTAAACATGGAAGCTATCACCACTGCACTTACCACGGCGTTTACGTCTTTGGCATCTGATGCCCTCGGCGCTATCGCTAGCGTGCTGCCTATCGTCCTGCCTGTCATGGGCGCGGTCGTGGTTATCGGCCTTGCGGTCAAGCTTTTCAAGCGCTTCGTTAAGTAGCTTGATTTTGCTTCCCGCCTGCCCTTCGCTCTGTCGGAGGGCTTTTTTATTCACGACTTCCCGGGAAGATGGGAGGAACAATTGAACTCATTCGAAAGCCTTACCCCTTTGCAGCGCGTCGGGTCTGCGCTCTGTGCTGCTCTCCTCGCGGCTACCTGCTGCATTTCCCCTTATAGCGCGGCGCGTGCCTATGCCGTCGTGCCGCTCGCCGTTCCCGCTGTCGGTTATGCGCTTTGCGCCATTATGGCGGCCTGCGGTATCGCCGTCACCGTTAATAGCACTTCTGCTAAAACTTTGGCATCTGACTTCAAGCTTTATACGGATGACCTGACCGCCCTTTCTAACTCGGTCAATAAGCTTATGAGCAGCTTTGCGGATGCAGCCAAGGCATCCGGCCAAGGTGTGGAATATACACCCGCCGCCATTACGTCGGACGATATCAACAAATGCGCCCAGATTTTAACCGATGCCGCGAACGCCGGAACCCTCGAACTGTCTAAGATTAGCCCCTACGCTTCCGCTACTACCTTGTCTGTTATTCCCTTCATTTTGCAGGCGTATTTTAATTATTCCCGTTCTACTGCTAGCGTCTCTGGGTTTACTCCCTCGACTGGCTGGACCTCCTCCGTGTATCCATATGATTCTAGCTATGTTACTTTTAATAGTTCGTATACATATACGACGAGTGCAGGCGGGAAAGTTTCGGAAAGCTTCAGTATTTTAACACCCGGTTCTGATGCACAAACCCTTTTCGGGGAACCTTTCTATTATGCTGCAGGCGATAGTGTTTTAGTTCCTGTTTACTATAGTGTCATTTCTGACATTATGTATTACGTCGCAATTGACTATATCGAATACCAAGATAATTATTCAGGTGATTTGCAAAGCCTTCTTAGTGATATCTATATGTATGCCCCTGATTATGGGGCTGGGTACCCTACGAGTTTTCGATATACTTTTACTGAAGATAATGAATATCTACCCCTTATTTCCCGAAGTCTTAGCACTGGCCTAACTAAACCGGTTTCGCTTGGACTTGGCGCTTCGTCCTCTCAGGATGGTTTCTTTTCACCTTATATAGATGCTGTGTTTAGTTTATCCGGGCAGGCTGGCATACCATTCTGGAATGCAGCTAGCCTTACAGATAACCCAGATGTTAACCTTGGCCGCGATTACTGGTCGGATGCCAACCGCGCCGTTCAGGGCGGCATCGTGGCCGGCTCCGGTGTCGGTGCGCTCGTCGGCTCCGGCTCCGTCGCGTCCGGCGGTCTGGTCATCAACCGTGGGAGATTGGGTATTCCTACGGATTGGGGCGGCGTTGACAGCTGGGCGGATGCGCTCGATAAAACCGGCGCGGCTGTCGGTGATGGAGTATATTCGCCTTCCTTCCCCACTACCACCACGGTTACCGGCGCGAAAGTCGGCACAGCTACCGGAGAAGTCGCGGGAACGCTTACGGGCGAACTTGAAACTATTACGCAACCCGGCAATCCCACTGGTACCATATCCATCAGTGCGCCTGCTACCTCCTCGACTAACCCGCTCTCGTACGATTTCGCGGGTAGTTCCGTTTCCTTTCTCGATAAGTTCCCGTTTTGCATCCCTAATGATGTTCGAAGAGTCGTTAACGCCATGACCGCCAACAGGGAGGCACCGCGCTTTACCTGGCCTATCTGGACACCGAACGGCGATTATGACTTGACGGTTGATCTTTCCGATTATTCCAGCCTTGCCGCAGTCCTGCGTGATATGTTCTCGCTTTTCGTTATCTTCGGCTCGATATATCTTTCTATCCGCTTTGTCGCGTTGTTGCGCAATGCAACAAACAAGTAAGGGGGCTATGTGGACGCTCTTATTATCATTTGGAACGCGCTTCAATCTGCAATTAATTTAGTTTTCGATTTCCTTATGAGTTGCGCGGATGCCTTTTTTTCTGGCTTCCTGATGACCCTTTTAGTGATGCCGTATATATGTTCATCGACTTTTGCGGTGAGAATTCCCAGGCCTTCGCTTGGCTTAACTGGTTCTTTCCCGTGTCTACGTTTATATATGTCCTTTCGTTGGTCGTCCCCTGCCTGACCGCTTGGCTTGGCTATCTGATTACCATTCACGTGTTCGACTGGCTGCGAGGGGTCAAGCAGACGGTCAACCCCGGCGGGTGATTCTCCCGGTTGCGATCTTTTTCGCGTCCGGTTTCGTTCGGGAACACTTCGGAGGGGCTCGACATCCACAGGGGCGTAGCGCAGCGAAGCCCTCATTGGATGTCGGTTCCCGTAGAAGTTTCTCGAATGTAACTGGATGCGTCCCGCGCCTTGTGCGCGGAACCTTCGTCAACGGTTAAATGAAAGGATGGGTATTTATGCTGATTATCGACAAGGTGAAGGCTTTGAGAGGTGCCACGGAACCCGGTAGGCCGGTCGGCTTCATGGTGAGCCGCGACGATGCGGCCTTGCTCTCGATGGTTGCTAAGCGCTACCACGTCAGCGTTACGCAGCTTGAGCGGGTCATATTTGAAACTGGCTTGGATGTTTTGGCTGACGAATGCGGGATGGTGCGCAAATGAGCCTGTACGCCTATTCAGGAGTCCCCGGCTCCGGCAAGACCTATCACGCCGTGCGCGACATCATCAACAACAAGGCACCCGTCATTACTAACGTTCATGTCAACGGTTGCCCGAACGTCGCCATTCTCAAGCTTCAGCAGATTACCCCTCGGCTGCTTATGGCCTTCTCGACCTGGTACTATCAAAATCACGAGTACAAGGAAAATAACCTGCTTCTAGTCATCGACGAAGCCCAGTTGCTTTTCAATGCGCGAAGCTGGAAGGACGAAGGCCGTTTCGAGTGGCTGGAGTTCCTTTCTCAGCATCGCAAATACGGCTATAAGATTATCTTCATCGCGCAAGATATCGAGATGATAGATAAGCAGTTCCGTTGTCTGTGCGAGTTCGATGTTAGGCATACCGCCGCATCCTCTATCAGCATGTTTACCCGCCTGCTTTCCTTGCTCGGCTATCGCGTGACATGCGCCAAGTATTATTATTTCGGCTCTCACATCCTTGCGTTTCGGGATATTTACCGCATCAAGAAGAGTGTCTACCAGCATTACGACACTTCGCAGGACATTATCAACCCCGATTTTAGCGGCGTTGACGTGTCGGCGATTACGTCGCAGCTGCAAACGGACGGGCGCAGCCAGGCCGCCAGGCCTAGCGCGCCCGCCCGTTTGCGCGCGCGTATCTCCGCACGCTCGCCCGCCTAAAACGTAGGTTCGGTATAATCCTTCCCGTGTATAACCTCGATGGGAAGGAAACGAATGAATACCGCGCTTTACGCCGCCTGGACGGCTCTAACGGGTCTGTGGCTCGTGCTTGGTCTTGTCGCACTCGCGTTTACCCTTTGGCTGCTCTATCGCCTTGTGTGCGCCTTCGATGATTTGCGCTTTTTGGCGCAGCAGTCCAAGCGGCTCCACGGCGGCACCTATAAGCGCACGCCTGTTCTTATCGTCTTTGCGGCTGTGGCTGGCCTTGTCCTCGTGGCCTTCCTCTGCTGCCTTATCTCCGTAGCGTCCCCCTCTTCCGCTGCATCCGTCTCCACTTTTTAACTTCTGGGGCTGGCTGGCATATAGGGGATACTACGACCCCCCTATATGCTCATTGCTCATTGCTCAAAAAGGAGTGGTTAACTATGGCTGATGCTCGCGCCCGTAATTGGCTCTTCTTGTTCTATCCCGAGTCCTGCCCCGAGGATTGGGAGGATGTTATAAGCAGCTGGGGCGTTACCGCCTACGTCTCCCCCCTGCACGACATGGACACCAAGAAGGACGGCACCCTTAAAAAGCCCCATTATCACGGGGTGCTGACCTTCGAGGGAATGAAAAGCTATAAGCAGGTTTTGGCCTTGGTCGAGATGCTTGGATGCGCCACCGCCCTTGTCTGCAACTCCATCCAGAACGCTATCCGGTACCTTTGCCACATGGACAACCCGGACAAGGCGCAATACAACATCAACGATTTGCGCACGTTCGGACATGCCGACCTGTCCGCCTGCTATGTCCGCTCGTCTGCTGAGACGGAAGCCGATTGCATGGAGATTATCAACCTTGCTCGACAACTCAATATTTACGAGTTTTCGGACTTGGTGGAGTTCATTATAGACCAGTACCCCGATACTCTTTTCCCCGTCCTGCGCTCAAATCATGCCTTCATTCGCTCGTTCTGTCAGGGTATGTATATGCGCTCACGCTAAAATCAAGTCTTGCAATCCTCGAATTGTGTATAAAACGTGATGATTGCTTATCATACGTTATCAGATTTTAGTACCTCGACGAATAACGAGTATAGCTGCGGCTGCTCCGAGAGTTTTGCTTCTGCAGGAACGCTTTGATCGAACGCTCCGATACTCGCGACTCTCCGGCACTGGTAAACACATCGAGTGATCCATCGGATGCATACTGCAGAACGCGCTGCTCCGAGGCCCCTAATGCTTGGGCGGCTTCTTGCAGGCTCATCAATTGCGGATCAAAGCGATATGAAATTCGGCGAACCGTTTCCTGATCGACATCGCTTAATGGTTCGTAACGGGTTCCGTAATCCTCGCCGGGCTCTGCGTTATCCATCAACGCACGCACAAGAAAGGTCTCGTCATAGCTCAGCGCATTCTTCGCTTTCAACGCGTCGATCACCATTGGCGCTTCCTCACGCGGATGGCAGCAAAACGATTCTTCGTCGAATAACTTGTCGGCGACACCGATCCGCTCGGCAGCATTACGTACGACTGATAAAAGTTGCCCCCACATAATAATCGATTCGTCTGCGATTTGATGCGACATCGTCATTCGAAACACCTCCACGCCTGTACAAGATTCGTTAAACGACTAACCCCAAACCGACGACGCAGAAGATGACGATTCTGCGCCATTCGAAGTAAGCAAGTTGATATCGCCAGAATTGATCATTTCGAGGACCATGGGATATAAAGCGATTATTGTCATCACATTCAAAGCGAGCGCGATTCCGCAGATCAACATACCCCTGATGGCCGATTTGCGCATGGAAAGCGCGGCGGCGGCAACCTCGGTGTTCTTCGACTGCAGATGCTTAATAGAACGATACGCAGTAAATCCGCAGATTAAACCGATAGCACCTAAAAGAACTCCGCCGACGAACAAAGAAATGGGCCCAGCAACATAAGCGATGGTGATCTTCGTTCGAATGGAGCGTAATCGCTTTTCATCTTCCGTATTGGGAGAATACGAATGCAAATCGTGCGCCTGTGAATAAGGAGAAGACGACTCAGTCGCTTTGTCTTGAGTTTGTTCGTCTGATTTATTCTGATCCTCGGGTGAATTCATCGCTTTGCCTACCTCTATTTAACCCCACTGCTTCCAAAGCCACCTGAACCACGTTCGCTATCCTGCAATTCGTTGACTTGAGAAAATGAAACCGACGGTACAGGCATAACCACCAGCTGAGCAATGCGA
>CAVHFC010000090.1:3902-8090 GCA_963635025.1 Eubacterium sp. CAG:786 | reverse complement strand
ACGAAATATCGCATCGCAGGCGTCGTTTGCCGCCCCGCAAGGTGCATTCGCCCCTGAGCCAGCGACTCCCGACCCTCCTTTCGACCGAATGCGCGAGATATCGCATCGCAGGCGTCGCTCGTCGTCCGCGAGATGCATCCACCCCCGAGACGCCAACGCCCGGTCCGTCTTTCGATCGACCGAATGAGGCGTTCCCGATATTGGCGTCTAGACCGTCCTTCTTAAACCTCTTAAGCATGCTGTTGCCGCTTAGAGACTTAACAGATTGCCGCTCCTTAACCTATTAATAGGTTGTACTTGCTTTTAATTCGGAGGAGCTTTTTGAGCCGGGGCACGTAGAGGATTCCGAGGAAGACGATCGTCGCTGGGGTGCCCGAGGTCTGCTCGAGCTTTCAATTGACTGCATGCTTCGCTGATGCAAGGGGTCTTGAATGCTGCATATCCAGTTTGAGATCCGCTTACATGAATGACTTCGGGAAGATACTTATATTTAGATTGTTGCGAACTACGTATAAGGTGATGCGATCTTCTTCCGAGATAGCCACCCGAACGGCTAATCGCGCTCAGGTTGACACGCCGCTTGTCCCACCGGTGAGGCTGTGCGCGGGAGGAGCCCTTTGAGACGGCTCTGCCGAATCGCGCTGCGCGGCAGGCTCGCTTGGCAGCCTTGCCCCTGCGACAATCCATCAAAGCTCGCACGCGCTAATCGCGTCTTTGTATATCGCATTCTTACATGTCAGCTGCATGCTTTCGGACTGACATCCACCTTTGTTCTCGACCCTCACCTTATTTCGCACATAAAAAAGGCGACCCGCCGGAGGGGGTGGCGGGTCGCTGAAGGAGATTTCGGAAGTCAAGGAGGACAAGGGGTTCACCGCGTCGCACGCAAGGGGAACGTGCTGGATCTTGTAAGGGGAGGGATCCTTGACGCGGCTTTTAGTTTCGACTTCCGCGGATATGCATTTGATGTTTTGCATATTACCGGCTCCGATTACCGCCCACATCCCCCGATGGTGGGGTTTTCAATGATGATTTTGCTTAATTTTACCGCAACCCGAAAGGGGTTGCTTGACGTTTTCCCAGGTAAACGAAGGGTCATATCCATAACCTGCCCGAAGCGCCTGAAAAGTACCCTGTGATACCATGCAGCGCGATGAGAGGATCAAGGAATGAAAAACAACCGAAACGAGTCCGATGACGTCGCGCGAGGAGCGGGTTCAAACAAGGGGAAAGCCTCCTTACGCGCGCACCATTTCGCTTACGTAGGCATCGCGGGGCCGCTTGCTTGGGGATTCCTTGTCAACGCGGCCAGCAGTTCGTATGCCAACACCCAGGTATCTTGGCAGGTGGCATATTTGACGCTTTCTGCCGCCATGCTGTTTGGAGGGATGTTCGCCAGCAAAAGGCTTCCCTTTCTCACAGGCAAGCCCGCGCAGATATGCATGGGCATCATAGGTGCCGCCTCCACGCTTCTGCTTACCGCTTCCTTTGAGATTTCGGGGCTTGAAGCACTACAGACGCCGGCATCCGTCCTTTGCACTTGCGTGCTTGGGTGGATGTATCTGCAGTGGGGTCTATTTTACGAGAAGATCGAGCTTGGCTTGGCGATTCGCTATCTATTCGCTGCGAATATTGCCGGCTGCATCGCGAAAACAGTGGCGCATTTCTGCCCGCTGCCTCTTGAGACGCTGATTGCGATGCTGCTTCCCGCAATATCGATCGTTTCGTGCCGCATCGCCACCGCGCATGTTCCCAATTCCAGCAAACCGACCGTTCGATTCGAATCGCACAACCTTTACGGGCTTTGGAAGGTGTGCGTTGCCATAGCGGCGTTCAGCTTCGTCACCGCTTTTCTTGTTGGTCGCTTCTCGGGAAACCAAAGCTCGGTGGGCGCTATCGAGTTTTTGCTCTCGCGCGGCTTCGAGATCGTCGTGTCGGCATCGGTTCTGGTGATCGTCTCGAAACTGAACCATGCCTTCAATTTTGCACAGCTGTGGCGCATCGCCCTGATCGTGCTCGCAATCGACCTCCTCTGCCTTACAGCTTTGCCCGAGCTCACCCTGCTGCGATGCGTGGAAAGCAGCGCTTGGGATTTGGTGGTGATGTTCGCATGGTTGACCCTTGCCGATATCGCTCGCCACGCTACCGTCCCGTCGCCTTTAGTGTTCGGCGGAGGCTGGGCATGCTATGCGGCCCCCTTCGCTATTGGGTCGGCCTTCGCCACTGCGGCGCCGATTGGAACCATCGACGCGACGACAACGGTTGCTCTTATGTTCGTGCTGCTTTTGACGGCAACGTTTTGCCTGGAGCTTCGCGACCAGAACACGAAGTGGATTTTCGCGGAGCTGTCTGGGGAACCCTCGACCGCGCCCGCCGATTACACGAGCATCGACGATCGCTGCGAGGTCATAGCCAAGGCAAAGCACCTCACTCCGCGCGAACTGGAAATCATGCAGCTTCTTTGCAAGGGTCGCACGAAAGCCTACATCGCGGAAACGCTGTATCTTACCGAGAACACCGTCAAGGGGCACACGAAGCATATCTACACGAAGCTTGACGTGCACAGCAAGCAAGAGCTTATGGATCTGATCGAACGTTAAGCACGACGAAGGATCATTTCGTCTAAACCAAGCGCGCCGCCGCCCGAAGCGATTCGGACGGCGGCGCGCTTTTGTGCGGCTTGGATCTTCGAGCGAAGAGGGCCAAGCGGAGAGCTTAATTCAGAAGGGCATCAAGCTCCAAGGGCGGCTCTACGCGACAAGAGTAGTCGTCCGCCGCCTCGTCCACATCGATCAGCACATGGCTTCGGTCGGGCAGACCGCCCTCGACGATGCTCTGCGCGATGCGGTCGACGATTTCCCGCTGAACCAAACGCTTGCAGGGACGAGCGCCGTACACCGGGTCGAATCCGTCGATGGACAGGCGTTCCATCGCGGCTGGGGTGACGTCGAGCGTGACGCGGCGGTCCGCCAAACGCCTGCGCACGTCGTCGAGCTGCAGCTCAACGATGGGCTCCATGTCGGCAATGGAGAGGGCGTGGAAGGTGATGACATCGTCGATACGGTTGAGGAACTCGGGGCGGAACGTGTTGCGCAGCGCATCGTTGATAGCATTCGACAAGTCGGCCAGGCTCTTCGCCGCGGACTGGACGTCGCCTTTCATCACGTTCTCCATGACGTCGCCCATGGTTTCCTTGTTGGCATTCGCGCTTTCATATTCGCGAATAGCCTGGGACCCGATGTTGCTGGTCATGATGATGATGGCGTTCTTAAAGGATACCAGACGACCTTGGCCATCGGTCAAGCGACCATCATCGAGCACCTGCAGCAAGATGTTGAACACGTCGGGGTGGGCCTTTTCGACCTCGTCGAGCAAAATGACGCTGTACGGGCGACGGCGCACCGCCTCGGTGAGCTGCCCGCCCTCGTCATAGCCGACATACCCCGGAGGAGCACCGATAAGGCGCTGTACGCTGAACTTCTCCATGTATTCCGACATATCGATGCGCACCATCGCCTTTTCGCTGTCGAAAAGGCACTCGGCCAAGGCTTTCGCCAGCTCCGTTTTGCCAACACCTGTCGGCCCCAGGAACAGGAAGCTGCCGATAGGCTTGTTCGGGTCGGAAAGGCCGGCACGGTTGCGGCGAATGGCGCCGGCGACCGCGGATACAGCCTCATCCTGGCCGATGACGCGCTCGTGCAGCTTGGCCTCCAGGTCGACGAGCTTCTCCATTTCGCCCTGCATCATCTTGGAGACGGGGATGCCGGTCCATGCGGAAACGACCTCGGCGATCTCCTCCTGGGAAACCTCCTCTTTCAGAATGGCGCCGTCCTGCTGCTTCGCATTCAGGTCGCGCTCCGCTTCCTCGAGCTTGCGCTGCAACTCGGGGATGCGGCCATAGCGAATCTCGGAAGCCTTAACCAGGTCGCCTTCGCGCGTGGCGCGCTCCTCGTCGGTTTGCGCCGCTTCGAGATCGGCCTTGAGATTCTGGACGTTTTCGATGACGTCCTTCTCGTTTTGCCATTCAGCCTTTCGCTTGGACAGAGCATCCTTCGCCTCGGCGATTTCGCGACGCAGGCTCTCCAAGCGCTCTCGACTGACCTCGTCGGTTTCCTTCATGAGCGCCTGCTCTTCGATCTGCATCTGCGTGAGCTTGCGCTCGGCAAGGTCGACCTCTTCCGGCATGCT
>CAVHFC010000090.1:0-3010 GCA_963635025.1 Eubacterium sp. CAG:786 | reverse complement strand
TGTTCCGTGGTCGCATAGCTGTCGCCCATACGTTCGGCGGCCTTCACGGCATTGTCTATGACCTTCATCAAATCGCTGCTCGGCATGGCCATGGGCACGCCCGATCCCGACGCCTTGGGCATTTTCGCGATGGCGTCATCGACGTTTTGCGCCAGCACCGCAGGATCGGCCCCGATGCGCTTGATGATGGCCGACAGGTTGTTTTCCGATGCGTCCAGCATCGCTTTCAGCAGATGAATGGGCTGAATGGTGCTGGATTGAGCATCTCCTGCAACGCCCATGGACGCCTGGAAGGCCTCTTGGGCGGTGACTGCTAATTTATCTAGTCTCATAAGAACCTCCTCACAAAAGGTTCGAACACGGTTTCGTTGCGGCAAGCCGCTACAGCAATGCGCTCGGGCGGCGCACGACGATGGCGGTCGGAGATTGCACGAGCGAGTTCACGCTCTCGCGCGTTTCGAGCTCGTGCACGCGGTCGGCCAAACGCCGGACCCTTTTATGCAGGTCGTCTATCTCCTGGTCGCGCTCGTCCAGCCGACCTTGCAGATCGAGGATCCGGATAACGCCGGCCAGGTTGATGCCCTCGCCCGTGAGCTCGTTGATGAGATTGAGCCTCTCGATGTCCGCCTGCGAGTACATGCGCGTGTTGCCGCTTGTCCGCTGGGGCGTCACCAGACCCTTCTGCTCGTAAGCGCGCAGGGTTTGCGGATGAACTCCCGCAAGCTCGGCGGCGACGCCGATCATGTACAGCGGGCGATTGCGATCGGTCCATTCGGGCATACCTACCAGCTCCTCACGTTGTCGGTGGTTGCGTTCAGGTACGCTTCCATGGCTTGCCGCTGCTGCTCGTTCATGGACCGGGGCACCTGGACCCTCACGGTGATCTTCAAGTCGCCCACGCCGCAGCCTTTGAGCTTCGGGGCACCTTTCCCGCGCACCGACAAGACGGTTTCATCCTGCGTGCCGGCGGGAACCTTCACGCGGACCCTCGTGCCATCGGGGGCGGGCACGACGACGCTTGCGCCCAAGGCCGCCTCCGCGATGCTGACGGGCATGTCGAGCAGCACGTCGGCGCCATCGCGCTTGAAGTGCTCATGGGCTTCGATTCGCGTGGTGACCAGCAAGTCGCCGGCACTACCGCCCGCCTCGCCGGGTGCGCCCTTTCCGCGGAAGCGGACGCGCCCTCCGTCGACGGCGCCTGCAGGCACCTTCACGGTCAGCGTTTCCGGGTCGCTTTTTCCGGGAATGCGAACGGTCACGCGCTTTTCGGTGCCATGAAACGCCTCGTCGAACGTGATGTTCAGCGTGACGTTCATGTCCTGGCCCTTGCGCGGACGAGGTCCGCGCCCAGAAAAGCCGGACCCGCCGTTGAAGTTCCAGTCGGTGCCGAACGCTCCCTCGCCGCGGCGGATGCTCTCCAAGATGTCCGCCCAGCTGCCGAAGCCGCCGCCCGCGCCGCCGAAGATGTCGTCCATGTTGACGGCGCCGCCTCCCCAACCATGGGGAATCTGATTTTGGTTCGCCGTGCCGTACTGATCGTAGAGCTTTCGCTTCTTATCGTCCGACAAGACCTCGTACGCCTCGTTTATCTCTTTGAACTTGGCTTCGTCACCGCCAGCGTCGGGATGATGCTTTCGAGCGAGCTTGCGAAACGCCTTTTTAATCTCGTCGGTGGACGCCGTGCGCGGAACGCCCAGCGTTTTGTAGTAGTCCGGAGTAGCCGGCATGCGCTCCACCTTCCTTTCTTCCTGAACAACAAGGGCGGACTTACCGCCCGCCCTTGCCCATGTGCTTGGTTACTCTTCTTCCGTTTCGGGTTTAGGCCTCTTCGGACCGCCCGTGGTCACGGTGACCATGGCCGGCCTGAGCACCTTCGCGCCCATCTTGTAGCCCTTCTGGTACACCTGATTCACGGTTTCGTCCGGAACCGTATCGTCCTCAACCGTTGCCACCGCTTGGCATTCGAGCGCATCGAAGGCCTCGCCCGCTGGGTTGATGACGACAACGCCGCCGCTCGTCAAAACGCCAACGAACTTGCTGTGCACGGCCTTCACGCCATCCATCAGCCCCGCCTCGCCGTTCTGCTCGGCGTAATCGATGGTGCGCTCGAAGTCGTCGATCACCGGAAGCAGGCTTTCCACCAGCTTCTCGCCGGCGCGAACCCGTTCCGCCTCGCGCTGCTCGGCAGTGCGGCGGCGGTACGTGTCCCATTCGGCGTGCAAGCGCAGGTATTTGTCCTGCCACTCAGCCGCCTTCGCCTCGGCCTGGGCAACCCGCTCGTCGCTCGTGGGCTCCTCGGCCCCTTCGGCTTCGGCCTCCTCGGAGCTTTCAGGGTCGGAATCGGCGACCTTGGCCTGCGCAGGCTGGTCGTTTTCCTTCGATTCCGAAGCACCCGCAGCCTGATCTTCGGCTTTCGCCTCGTTGGCGTCCTGGATGGGAATCTGCTTGCCCTCGTCCTGCGTCGCGCGCTCGGGCTCGGGCGTGCTCTGCGTTGCCATGGCTGCTACTTCCCTTCCTTGGTGTCGTCGACGACCTCGTAGTCGGCCTCGATGGGGCCGTCATCGGACTGAGCGGCGGCGGCGCCGTCGGTACCCGGCTGGCCCTGCTGGCTGTACGCAACCTCGGCCAGCTTGTAGCCCGCCTGCTGCAGCTTCTCGGTCGCGGCCTTGATGGCCTCGATGTCGGAGCCTGCCAGGGCGCTCTTGGCCTCGTTGATGGCCTCTTCGGCAGCGGACTTGGAATCGGCGGGAACCTTGTCGCCCAGCTCGGTGAGCGTCTGCTCGGTGGCGTTGACCAGCGCGTCGCAGTTGTTGCGGGTCTCAACCTCTTCCTTGCGCTTCTTGTCCTCCTCGGCGTGAGCCTCGGCGTCCTTGACCATGCGATCGACTTCGTCGTCGTTGAGCGCCGTGGAGCCGCTGATGGTGATCTGCTGCTGCTTGCCGGTGCCCAGGTCCTTAGCGGACACGTTCACGATGCCGTTGGCGTCGATGTCGAAGGTGACCTCGATCTG
>CAVHFC010000089.1:0-8582 GCA_963635025.1 Eubacterium sp. CAG:786 | reverse complement strand
CGCCGTTTCAGGCCTTGGGCCCCGGGCGTTCGTCCTTTGGGCGCGCGGGCGCCAGCGGAAAGCCCGGAAAAGCCCGCGGGGGATGGTCCTCCGCGGGCTTTGTTGCATTTATGAGCTGATCATCTTGACGATTGCGAACCTTTAGAGGGTCCTATTCCTATTCAATATCTATCTCTAAAGGCTCTTCGTTAGCGGCTTTACTTTCTGGAAGCGGCTCTTCGAATGTTGGCTCTAATAACGTCTCGCTTTCGATTTTGCAGATCGATCTATAAAGCACTTGGATGCATGCACCTAAGGACGCATCAGTGTGGTAATGACCGCAGAACCACTGCTTGTATGTGAGCTTTTCTCTGATGGTTTCGAGCCAGTCGGTGTATTCATCCATCGGATGAACTTGAAGGCGATCTGTTACCAGTTCCAAATGGTGTTGTGTGGATGTTGGTGCGCAGTGCGTGATGACAATATCAACGTCCCAGTTTGAGTTTTCGAGCATCTCTGTTGCGTGACTGCGTTCCTCGCCGGAGGGGACTTCCTCCGGGAACCAGGAAATACCTGCTTCTCTATGCTCTATATCGTATGCGCTGGAGCGAGCACCTCCCATGGTGAAGACTTTGACGCCATCGATATCGAATATTTCCCCGCGTTGCAGATGGAATACGCTATCGGCTGCTTTATGAATCCGTCCGCCATGCCAACTTATTTCGGGAAGAGCGTTGAGCGCTGTGAAGCCTTCGTGGTTGCCATCAACGAAGAGCGTTGTGAATGGCTTATCGTTAAGCCAGCGTAGCCAATACTGCTCGCTTTTCGAGCCATCCCAAACCAGACCGAAATCACCGCATATGATAAGAAAATCATCCTTTGTAAGCTGACTGGCATCAAAGCTGGAGCTTGATAGCTTATGAATATCGTAGGAGCCGTGAATATCCCCTGTGACGAATATGGTCATGGATCACCTCAACTCGTTTGAGTTATGAGAAGCTTGCTTGTATCGGCTCAGAACAATGAGAGCGTTGCTTGTTCGTCTGGCTGCTTTTTCGGGGCTTGTTTGCGAACCTTCCCGGTTTTGATGCGATTGACATCATCGAGGATCTTATTGCTTGTTTCCAGCAGTTCATGAAGCATTTCCTGCATCGCATCAAGCTGTTCGGGGTTGGTTGGTTCCAGCGTTGGGACGGCTTGTTGGCTTTTGCTTTCCATCAGGTCATTGAGCTTCATATCGAGTGCTTCTAGTTGCTTGGCAGTGCTGGTTTCTTCCTCCACGTAGCGCTGCAAGGCTTCAATAATCGCCGCGGTTCGCGTTATGCCTCGTTTCGAAGCTACGGAGTCGACCTTTTCGGCAAGCTGCTTTTCAACCCATGCAGCCATCTGACGCTTGTCCTTGCTATGCTCTTCAGCCATTCCTTGCTCCTTTTGGTGGATGTGGCCTCAATACCTGCCCTTAGTATAACCGGTAACAATCGGTTACCGATGTCATAAAGAGCATAACTGCTGAGATCTTGGGAGCCTTTCGGTAATCTTTCCGTGTTTTACCCGATGGTTGCCTGGCAAGTTTTCGTGAACCTTGGTGCAAGGATTTCGCAAAGGAGGCGTAAGCGGGGAAGTTCAATATGGTCATAGCGCGCATTCTGATACTACGTTTATCTGGGGAAGGAACTGTACTATGGCCGCAATTGATATCTGCCTTTCACATGATTCGGCATTTCGGTGGTTGATGAGAAACGAGCGAATTGCCTGTACCAGGCAAGCTGACGGTGATGAATTGACGAAATTAAGCCCGCCTTGTGGGGAAACCGCAGCGCTTCTGGCTCAAGACTTAGGCTTGGGTCCCTATTGCGTTGACGTGCTTACGGGAGTAGCGGGAAGGTGCTGTCCGGGAATTGCTACTCATCGCGCAGCGAAAGATGTTTCTGTTTTGTATTGGGAAGTGCCAATCTCCGGTTATGGGCAAGTGTGCGTCACATCGCCTGAAGAGACGTTTGTCCAGCTGGCACGAACTCATTCGCTTTTGGAAACCGTCTATATGGGCTTCGCGCTCTGTTCCAACTATCGAATCGAGCCCTATGCGCCCCATGGGGTGGTAATGCGCGATGCTTCTTGCGGGCCGTTGACGTCGCGCGAAAAACTGCTCGCCTTCATAGACGCTCATCCGCGGATGCACGGAACCGGGAAAGCTCGGCGTGCGGTCGCGTATGTGAGGAACGGGTCGAACTCACCGATGGAATCGGCTCTTGCGATGGGGCTTGGTATGCCGGTCGTCTTAGGTGGATTCAACGTTGGACTGGTCGCCATGAGCAGAAGAAACCGTCATCGCGTGACTCACTCGTTGACGATGAAGCGTTCGGGTGCTGAAGACGACGCGGTTCTGGTGGTTAAAGGACGGAAGAGGCAAAACAATTCCGTGGGTGATTCTCGACCCTTCCTCATCCATTTAATGGGATCGGGAAATGTGTCGCGCATGCCTCGAAGCTCATGCGCCGTATCTCTTCCCCAGATGCTTGACTACGAGTCGTATTGGGAGCTGTGCATGGAGGTGCGCAGGATTTTCGTTCGGTCGGCATCGTGCGAGTCTAGGCGCTCTTCCGCTGGTACGGGCGAAACGCACGAAGAGTCGTTGTGCGCTGAGCGACAGCGTGAGTTTTGGCGCCTCATCGTCTGCATGAGCGATTTTCGGAGTGCGGAATTCGGCGCCTCGTCGCCGGCCCGCGTCTTGCCGGCTGCCGCATGAGGTTCGCCCTTTTGCGGCGTATACGGGTGGCGAATAGTGAGGTAATCGTGACTCGTTATGTTTAACCATATGCAATTTGTATAGCTGAATCCAATGATAAATCTATAACAAGAGGTTCGCATCCGGTATACTTTTATCCACTATGAAAGCTATTGAAGACATATTCACGGAAGCTCGCAAAGCGGGCAGGCAACCGGTTTCCTTTGAGATCTTCCCTCCTAAAGGGGAACTGAGTTTGGAGAACGCTCGTGATGTCGCGGGCAGCTTGTCGAAGCTCTCTCCCGACTTCATCAGCGTTACCTATTCGGCCGGGGGAAGCGGGAACAAACGGGCTACTGCTGAAATCGCGGCCATGATCCAAGATGATTTCTCCATCCCCTCCATTGCTCATTTGACATGCGCTGGGGCTTCGGAGGAATCCATTGACCAGGCGATCGAAGACATGTCGGCGCGCGGTATCTGCAATGTGCTGGCTCTTCGAGGGGATTTGCCCGACGGAAAGGAGCCGACAGTGTTCCGTTATGCGAAGGATTTGATTCCCAAGCTAGCGGAAGCTGGATTCTGCGTCGGCGCCGCTGCCTATCCGGAAGGGCATATCGCTTGCGATAGCGTGGCGATTGGCATCGAGCATCTCAAGCAGAAGCAGGACGCGGGTGCGCGCTACCTGGTATCGCAGTTGTTCTTTGACAATGATTATTTTTATCGTTTCCGCGACAGGGCGAGCGCCGCAGGCATCACGATTCCCGTAACGGCGGGCATCATGCCGTTCATGAGCAAGCAGCAGATTCAGAGGATGGTGTTCATGTGCGGCGCATCCTTGCCGAGCCCTATCATCAAGTTATTGGCTCGCTATGAGCACGATCCGGAGAGTCTGAAACAGGCTGGCATCGAGTTTGCCTGTCGACAGCTTACCGATCTGCAGGAGCATGGCGTGGATGGACTGCATATCTACACGATGAACAATCCCGCAATCGCACGCGCCGCTGCATGTGCTCTGAAGGTGGCGTTGGTTCGGTGAGCATCTTCTGCGGTCGCTTCTCGGCTCAGGATGGATGCGGGCTGCGTCTCAACAGGGATGAGGCCTTAAGCTATATGGGATATGCGGGTCAGCAGGTTGATGAAACCTTGCTGACCCGTTTCCATATGCTGGCTGACGAATGCGAAAGAGTGTTAAGCGCACGGTTCGTATGGGGCGCCTTCGACATCGATTTCCGACGCAGCATTTTCGAGCAGTCGGGTGCGACGCATGCGGATTTAGACGATGCTCGCTCTTGTGTCGCCCTGCAAGATTGCGAGTTGATTTTGCCGGGGTGCGACATAGTGCGACATCTTGACGGTGCGAGCAAGGTTGTGCTGATGGCATGCACGCTTGGGCTTGAGAGCGAACGCGAGCTGAGAAAGCACGCGGCGCTCGGCGCGGTCGACGGGGTGATGTTCGGCGCATGCTCTTCGGCGTTGGTGGAGGCTGCGGCAAATGCCGTTGAGGCGCAGGTGGTTGCTTGGGCGGCCTCGCAGGGATTGCGTACCAATTGGCGTTACAGCCCGGGATACGGTGACTTGCCGCTTTCGGTGCAACCAGCGTTTTTGAAGGCGTTGGGGGCAACGGAGAGGATCGGGCTTTCTGCGACCGACACCTTCATGCTCGTTCCGCAGAAGAGCATCACAGCGGTGGTGGGTTTGTTCGAGTCCGGCAAGGGTGGAGACGGCGTGCGAGGCGCCTGCGCAACCTGTCAGCTGCGCAAATGCTGCACGCTACGCGAAAAGGGCTTGACCTGCCATGGTCAAGCCGCAAGATCGGAGAGGAATCTTGCTGATGAATAACGGTGCAAACGAGTGGAGGCATGTCTGCCCTGCAGTCGATTTGACGGGGCTTCGCATCAAAGACGAGCACCTTCGTCGCGCGTTGAGGGGAGAGGATTTCCTCATCGTCGACGGTGCAATGGGCACGCAGCTTCAGGAGCGAGGGCTTGCCGATGCGGGAGAGATTCCCGAGCTTTTGAACTTTTCCAATCCCGATGACATCGTTGCTATTCACGAACGTTACGTGGCGGCAGGTGCCGAAGTCATTACCACCAACACATTTGGCGCTAATGCCTGCAAGCTTGAGGGGCGCGCGAAGGTTGCGGACGTGTATGCTACGGCCGCTGCGTGCGCGCGCAAGGCGGGCGCTCCCTACATTGCGGGCGATATCGGTCCCGTTGGCGCCTTGCTGGAGCCTATGGGAACCATGTCGTTCGATGAGGCGTACGACTTGTTTGCTGAGCAGGTGGACGCCATCGTTGCAAGCGGATGCGATTTGATCCTGATCGAGACGATGGCGGACTTGCGCGAGGCGAAGGCAGCGCTTTTGGCTGCACGCGAACATAGCGATCTGCCGGTGTTCGTCACCATGACGTTCGGTGAGGATGGCCGTACGTTTTTAGGCACGTCTCCGCAGGTCGCCGCGGAAGTGCTTTCAAGCATGGGTGCCAATGCCGTGGGGCTGAACTGCTCGCTTGGCCCGGCGGAGTTGGTGGGAGCCGCCCAGGAGATGGCCGCGCGAAATCGCTGCCCGCTGATGGTGCAGCCCAATGCCGGGCTTCCTCATATGGAGGATGGATGCACGGTCTTCGACGTGTCGGCGCGTGATTTTGCCGATGCGATGGCCTCGATGGTCGAGGCGGGCGCGAGCATCATCGGTGGGTGTTGCGGCACCTCTCCTGAGTACATAAAACAACTTCGGAACATGGTTCGTGGGAAGAGGCCGTCACCGAGGCCTTACGTGCCGGCGACGGTTTTGTGCAGCGCCCAGGATGCCGTGGTGCTTCCCGCATCGCGTGCCCACATCGCCGTTATCGGCGAGCGTATCAACCCGACGGGCAAGCCGAAGCTTAAGGCTGCTCTGCGTGCGGGCGATCTTGACTACCTTGTTGGCGAAGCCGTCATGCAGCAGGAGCACGGCGCCGATGTCCTTGATGTGAACGTGGGTTTGCCGGAGCTTGACGAGCCGAAGATGCTGACCGCTGCCGTGGACAAACTTGCTTCGACGGTGACTTTGCCGCTGGTGATCGATTCCTCCGATCCTGTTGCTGTAGAGGCTGCGGTGCGCGGGTATGCCGGCAAGCCGCTTATCAACAGTGTGAATGGTAAGCAGGAGAGCTTGGAGGCGGTGCTTCCCATCGTCAAACGGTACGGTTGCGCAGTGATCGGCTTGGCGCTTGATGAGAGCGGTATTCCCCCGACGGCTGAAGGACGTTTCGCCGTTGCCAAGCGCATCGTTGAAGCGGCCGAGGCCCAAGGCATCCCGCGTACCGATGTGGTGATCGACTGCTTGACCATGGCGTGCGCTACCAATCAAAGCGAAGCGGTGGAGATTCTTCGAGCCATAACGATGGTGAAGGAGCGCCTGGGTGTGAGAACGGTGCTGGGCGTGTCGAACATCAGCTTTGGGCTTCCGCAACGCAACATGGTGAACTCGACGTTTTTGGCCGCTGCCTTCGGGTGCGGGCTCGATATGCCCATTCTCAACCCGAAAGCCCGCCGCTATATCGACACGGTGAACACGTTCAAGGTGCTGAACTGCCAGGATGGCGGCGCCGTTGACTTCATTGCGACGTATGCCGATGCGAACGATCCTTATGAGGTACCGGCGGGGTCTTCTGCATCAGGCGATTCGGTACAGGTGTCGCCGGCGGCTTCTGAAGCGTGCCCGATTGCCGTCCCCGAGTCTTTTGCGGACGTGCAGGCGGATGCGGAGGCCATGGTTCATCTGATCCTGACTGGTCGCCGCGGTCCTATGGAGGCTGCTACGAAGTCCTTGCTTGAGGGTCACGATCCGCTCGAGTTGGTCAACGGCGTGTTCATCCCCGCGCTCGATGTGGTGGGGGATAAGTTCGACAAGGGGCAGTTCTTCCTCCCGCAGCTTATGGCATCGGCTGAAGCAGTGAAGGTCGGTTTCGATGTGGTGAAGGCGCATATGGGGGAAGCTGATGTCTCTGAATCTTCCTCGCGCACCATCGCGGTGGCCACCGTGAAGGGCGACATCCACGATATCGGCAAGAACATCGTCAAGATGCTGCTGGAAAACTACGGCTATCGGGTTATCGATTTGGGACGCGATGTTGCGCCCGAAGAGGTGCTGCGCGTGGCGAGCGAGGAACAGGTGCGCCTCGTCGGCCTTTCCGCGCTTATGACGACGACGGTGCGCGCGATGGAGGAGACGGTGCGTCTCATTCATGAGCAGCTTCCCGATTGCAAGGTGTTCGTGGGCGGTGCGGTTCTGACGCCGGAATACGCGCAGCAGATCGGGGCCGATTTTTACGGGAAAGATGCCGCAGCGTCGGCGAGGATTGCCGAAAGGTACTTCGACGAGTTGGGGCTGTAGGGAAGCTTCGGCTTTCTATCCGATGCCGCCAAGGGCGATGCCGAGCGCGATGACGACCGCCGTGATGGGGACGAACAGATAGCGCCCCCATGCCTCGAAGTGCTTGCCGACCGGGCGCGCGCGGCCGAGCTGCGCCTGCTTGGTCGCGAAGCCCCTTGGGCATATCCAGAAGAACATGACGGCTGCGATAAGCGCTCCTGTTGGGATGGCGTACATGCTGACGATATCCATCCAGGTGCTTACGGTGTCTCCTCCTTCGATGAGTATGCCGATTGCGAACGAGATGACGCCGACGATGATGACGGCGACGCGCCTGGGCAGGCCGAGCTGTTGTTGAAGCGCCTCGATAGGCGGCTCGTAGAGGTTTACCAGGCTGGTGATGGCGGCGCATGCGACGGCAAGGAAGAAGGCGAAGCAGAACGGCGCGCCAAACGGCATCTCCTGAAACACTTGTGGAAGCACGATGAACAGCAGGGGAGGACCGGACTGAGCATCGACGCCGAAGGCGAACACCGCCGGCACCACCACCATCGCCGCTAAGATGGATGCAAGCGTGCTGAAGACGATGATGTTGCGGGCCGAGTAGACCACATCGACGTCTTTCTTCAGATAGCTTCCGTAGACAAGGGTTCCGCTTCCGGCGAGGGATAGGCCGAAGAACGCCTGCCCGAGGGCAAGTGCCCACGTGTGCGGGTTGGCCAGCGCTTCCCATCGCGGCATGAAAAGGTATGAGTAGCCTTCAAGGGCCCCGGGCAGCATCGCCACGCGCACGAGCAGCGCGATGAACAGAACGAAGAATATGGGCATCATCACCTTATTAAGCTTTTCGATGCCGCCTGAAATCCCGAACATCAGAATGCCCAAAGTGATTGCGAGAGCTGCGGCGTGCCATCCAACGCTTCCGAAGTTTCCCGTGAAGCTGCTGAAGTAAGCGGGGAGGTCTTCTTGCAGAAGAAGCTGTCCGCATGCTGAAGCGACCAGGTACTTCAGAAACCACCCTAAGACGATGGTGTAGCCTATGGCGATGCCAAGCGCCGCCAGAACCGGGATGATGCCCGCAATACGCCCAACGGTGTTCGCGTGGGGCACTCCTCGCAAGGCAAGTGCTTTTTGAAACGCCCCCATCGGACCGCATCCCATCGCGCGGCCGAAAGACATCTCGCCGATGACGCCGGTCAGTCCGAGCAGCGCCACGAAGAAGAGATAGGGGATAAGGAAGGCGGCTCCTCCGAGTTGCGATACCCGATAGGGGAACAACCAGATGCCGGATAGGCCGATGGCGGAACCGATGCAGGAGATGATGAAGGCGGTGCGGGAAGTGAAGGAATCGCGCGTGGATGCGGTGGGCTTCGATTTGCTGCTCATCGGGTTCCTTTCGCGAGTCGTAGCTGTAGGATGCACGCTGCAAACAAAAAAGCCACCCGAAGGTGGCTGAAAATGTGGTGGAGCCTAGGGGGATCGAACCCCTGACCTCATGGCTGCCAGCCATGCGCT
>CAVHFC010000088.1:0-8946 GCA_963635025.1 Eubacterium sp. CAG:786 | reverse complement strand
GCAGATCCTCCACCTTCTTCAGGCTGTCCAGATACGCCTGCAGCCCGTCGCCGCCGCGCGGGAACAGCGCGATGGAGGGGCTGATGACGAACAGCACGTGATCACCGCCGAATAGGATGCGGCTTTCCGGTTCGAACAGGGAAAGATGCCCCGGGGTATGCCCGGGCGTTGCCACCACACGCAGGCGGTAGCGCCCCACCGCGATCTCGTCACCGTCGCGGACGAACGCCGTGCGCAGGCGCGCGGAGTCGAACAGCTCCGACTCCGCCCCCAGGCGCGCAGCCGCCGAGGCGTCGTGCAGCGCCACGCCCTCCTGCCGGTACGTGCGGCGCAGCATGTCGAGGAAAACCCCCGTTCGCCGGGCGCGCGCTTCCCCGCATTCGGTGGCGCCCACGAAAAGCGCGGCCCCGGGCGGCACCACGCGATCGACCAGGCCCGCATGGTCCATATGGAAATGCGTCAAGAACCATTTCGCGTGCTTGCGGTCCACATCCAGCTCGTCAAGCGCACGCGAGAGCACGAGCGCCGCACCGTCGGTGGGCGCACCGGTGTCGACAACGGCGGCATGCACTCCGTCTTTGATCACGTAGCAGTTGGTGGCCGTCGTCGAGATGTTCTCGAAGGGAACGTGGATGCGAAAGACGTCCGGGGCGCTGTGCACCTGGGTGATGACGTCGTCCACGCCTAGCGCTCCCGGCGCTCGTCGAAGCTGCCCACCAGCGCGCGGGCGAAGTCGTGCGCGTCGAAGTCCTTCAGGTCGTCCATGCCCTCGCCAACGCCGATCTTGATGATGGGCAGCTCAAGCTCGTGGCTCACCGCAAGCGCGATGCCTCCTTTGGCCGTGCCGTCGAGCTTCGTGACGATGAGCGCGTCTAAGTCGAGCTCGCGGTTGAACTCTCGCGCCTGCTGCAGGCCGTTCTGCCCGGTGGTCGCATCGATCACGAGCACCGTGTACACCGGCATGCCCGAGCGCTTGCGCACCACGTTGACCACCTTAGTCAGCTCGCGCATCAAGTCGGCCGAAGTGTGCAGGCGCCCCGCGGTGTCGATAAGCACCAGATCGGAGCCGGTCTGCTCGGCGCGCTCGAGGGTGTCGAAGCACACGCTGGCCGGATCGGCGCCCCGCTCGCGCGTGACCATCTCCACATCCGCGCGGCGCGCCCACACCTCAAGCTGCTCGATAGCTGCGGCGCGGAACGTGTCGGCGCTGCCCAGAATGACGTTGCGCCCGGCGTCGTGCGCTTCCTTGGCAAGCTTGCCCACCGTGGTGGTCTTGCCCGTTCCGTTGATGCCGACGAACAGCACGCACGCCGCATCACCGCCCAGGATGTCCTCGCCACCTTCGTAAAACGTAGCGGCAATCTGGTCGTTTAAGGCGTCGAGCACCGCATAGGCATCCGGCAGCGCCTTGCGGGTTGCCATCTCGCGCAGGTTCTCCACGATGTCGTCGGCCGCCGCGCCGCCGATGTCGGCGAGGATGAGCGTTTCCTCCAAACCGTCCCAAAACTCGTCGTCCAAGTCGGGGCCGCGGTCCAAAAGGATGTTCATCTCTTCCTTGAACCTATCGCGAGAGCGGGCCAGCCCCTCGCTGATGCGGTCGAAAAATCCCATCGTATCCTCCCTTACTCTGCGTAGCGCAGCGCGTTATCGAGCTTCTGGCTGATGACGTGCGTGACGCCGTCGGCTTGCATGCTGACGCCGAACAGCACGTCGGACATCTCCATGGTGCGACGCTGATGCGTCACCATGATAAGCTGCGTGTCGTTGCGGATGGACTGCAAATAGGCCAGCAATCGGCGAAGGTTGCTGTCGTCGAGCGCGGCCTCCACCTCATCGAGGATGTAGAACGGCGCGCTACGGATGCGGTACACCGCGAACAGCAGCGCGAGCGCCGTGAGCGACTTTTCCCCGCCCGACATGAGCATCATCTTCGTGATGCGCTTGCCGCGCGGCTGCGCGTTCACCTCCACCCCGGTGTTCTCCACGTCGTCGGGATCGGTCAGGATAAGCTCGGCCGATCCTCCCGGGAACAGCGTGGCGAAGATGGTGCGGAAGTTCTCATCCACCTCGGCAAACGTTTTCTCGAAATCTTCCTTCATGCGCGCGTCGATCACCCGCACGATCTTCGCCAGCGACGCTCGCGCCCCGTCAAGGTCGGCAAGCTGCGAAGCCAGGTAATCGTAGCGGCTCTTCAGCTGCTCGTATTCCTGCGCCGCGTCGGGGTTGATGGCACCCATGTTCGTGATGCGGCGCTTCAACTTGAAGGCGTCGTCTTCGGCCTTGGCGCGATCTTCGAGCTCGGGAAGCTCAAGAGCATGATCGAGCGGGCAGGAAAGATCGCCCACGATGACGTTGACCGCGGTGTCGACCTGCACCTCAAGCCGGCCTTTCTCCACGCGCGCGGCCGACAAGGCGGCGTTGGTGGCATCGTAGGCGTCGTGGGCGGTGCGAGCGGCCTCGCGCGCGGCGCTAACCTGCGAGTGAAGGCCATCGGAAGACGTTTGCGCCACGGTGGCGCGTTCCTCAAGCAAGCGCGCACGGCTGCGCGCCGACGTCGTCAGCTCCTCGAACAACGCAAGCAAGGGTTCGACACGTTGCTGAGCCACCAGCTTACGGGCAAGCTGGGCCCTAAGCTGCTCCCGTGAAGCGTCCAGATTCTCCACATCGCGCGTGCGCGCCTCGACGATGCGCGAGGCGTATCCCACGCGCTCGCGAAGCGTGGCCGCGGCAAGCTTCGCCTCCGAAAGGGCATCGCGCAGCTGAGCAGCCTCTTTGCGCAGCGGCACCACCGCATCTTGCAGCTCCTCGATGCGCGCGCTTCTACGCACGCCCTCCTGCGCAAGCTCGTCGAGCTTGGCCTGCAGCGCCTCGACGTTGGGGCGCGCCTTGGCGACGGTGTCGGCCGCCTGTGCACGCTGACGCTCCATATCGGCAAAATCGCGACGCGCGGAGGCGAGCGCATCGGCAGCCCGGCGCGCCTCGGCATCGGCCGCCTGCTTGGCGCCCTTGGCCTGGGCAAGCTGCTCGGAAAGCTTCAGGCTTTCCGCCTGAGCCTGCCGCAGAAGCGTCTCGCAGCGCTGCTCTTCGCCTTGCGCATCGGCAAACGCGCTCTTGAGCCCCTCGCGGGAAGCGCACAGCTCATCGAGCTGCCGGGCGCGCGCGAGCACGCCGGCGTGCGCATCGGCCCCGCCGACGGTGATCTTCCCGCTTCGCCACACGATGTCGCCCGACATGGTCACGAAGCGCGCTCCGAACGTATCGGAAGCCTGCCCATCAAGCGCCGCAGAGAGCGAATCGCACACCACGACGTCGCCGAGCAGGCAGGCGACGGCTCCCGCCACGTTATCGGCATAGGAAAGCTCGTCGATGAGCGCCCGGCCTGCGCACTTATCGGCCGCCTGGCGCGCAATCGCCGGTGCCTCCATATCCGCCGTCGGAAGCAAAACCGCCCGGCCGCTTTCCCCCGCCTCGCGCAGGGCGCGCACCAGCCCGCGCGCATCGCTGGAATTCGCCACGGCAAGCGCCGCCACGTCAGCGCCGAGCAGATGCTCGACCAGCTCTTCGAACCCTTCAGAGGCGCGCACGGCATGCGAAAGCGGCTCAAGCGCCACCCCCATCTCCTCGGCATGGGAGACGACCCAACCGCGCGCAGGCCCTTCCCCACCGCCGTCGCGTTCCAGCTCCTGCAGAGCCTCTATCTTGCTTTCCAGCACCGTAAGCTCACGACGAGCCTGATCAAGCTGCTCGCGCGCCGCCCCGCGAGCGCTCATCGCCTCGGCAACGCCGGCGCGGGCAGCGCTCTCGCGCGCCTGCACATCGTCAAGCGCCTGCGCCGCCGCACCCGCAGCGTCCGTTAGCTTCTGCGCCTCCTGCTCGGCGCGGGAAAGCGAAAGCTCCAGCTCCTTGACGCGCGCCTCGACGATGCGCGCATGGGCCAGTCCGTTGGCAAGCGCTTCTTGGTTCTCGGAAAGTTCACGGCGCAGACGCTCCTGCTCACGCTCGTCGACACGGCCTTGCTTCTGCAGGCTCTCGAGCTCATCCTCAGCGCCGCGACGCCGCTCGGCGTTGGCCCGGCGCTCCTGATCCAAACCGGCCACCTTCTCCTTGGCGGCAACCTCTTCCGAAGACGCCTGGTCAAGTTGCAGCTGGGCGCTTAGGCGCTCCTCAACGGCGCTCGCACGCTTCGCCGCGCCCGATTCCAGGGACAGCCGCACCTCGGCCTCCGCATTCTGCGCGCTGCGGCGTTTCTCGTGCAAAAGCAAAACCGCGCCGTCGAAACGCTCCACGGCGTTGCTCGCCCGCTGATAGCTGCGCGAAAGCTCGCCCGCATCGGCTGCTTGACGGCGGATCTGCTCCTGCAGCTGCTCAGCGGCGGCCTCAGCTTCGGATATGGCCTGGTGCTTCACCGCCAAGTCGGCCACCAGCTCGTTTTCCTTCGCGCAAGCGCTATCCCAAGCGCTGCGCAGCTGCCGCAGGTCGTCGACGGCAAGCGAGAGGCTGATGGCGGAAAGCTCCTCGGAAAGCTCCTGATGCGCGCGAGCCTTCTTCGCCTTGCGCTCAAGGGGCCCAAGCTGGCGCGCCACCTCGCCCGACACATCGCGCACACGCGCGAGCGTGGCGTCCATGTTGGCAAGCTTGCGCTCGGCCTTCGCCTTGCGCTGCTTGTGCTTGAGCACACCGGCGGCTTCCTCGATGAGGCTGCGGCGATCCTCGGGCTTTGATTGCAGAATGGAATCGAGCGAACCTTGGCTGATGATGGAGTGCGTTCCGGTGCCCAGGCCCGAATCATGCAGGATGTTCAGCACGTCCATGCGCCGCGCCACGGTGCCGTTGATGAGGTATTCGCTTTCCCCGCTGCGGTACATGCGCCGCGTGATGGCCACCTCGTCGAACTCGACCGGCAGCTTGCCGTCGGAATTGTCCAACACCAGGTCGACCTCAGCCAGCCCTGTGGCCTTGCGCGCCGAGGAGCCGGCGAAGATGACGTCTTCCATCGAAGCGCCGCGAAGGTGCTTGGCGTTTCGCTCGCCAAGCACCCACAACACCGCATCGGAGATATTCGATTTGCCCGAACCGTTCGGTCCCACGATGGCGGTGATGCCGGGTTCCATGGTAAGGACGCTGCGGTCGGCGAAGGACTTGAAGCCCTTCAAGACAAGGGATTTCAGGTACATGTCCTACCCTTGCTTCATCTGCTTGGCACGCTCTTTCTCGTGCTTTTTACGGGCGCGCTCCTCGGCGCGGGCGGCGGCCTTTTCAGCCTTCGCCTGCTTGGCGGCGGCGGCCTTCTCGGCGCGGGCAGATTCATCCATGCCCAAACCGAAAAACTCGCCGAGCCTTGCAAGCGTGCTCTTGGCAGCCTGGCTCTCGGCCTCTTTCTTGGTGCGGCCCGTGCCGCGCGCAAGACCCTGCGATCCGGCGAACACCTGCGCCACGAACGTGCGGTCATGCGGCGGACCTTGGGTTTCCACCAGCTTGTACGTCGGCGTGATGCCGTCTTCCTGCAGCTTCTCCTGCAGCGCGCTCTTAGGGTTTTCCGGCTCCATGGCCATTTCCCCCGACATGCGCGGGATCAGCGTGCGCTCCACGAACGCCAGCGCCGCATCAAGCCCGCCATCCAAAAACAGCGCCGCCACCACGGCCTCGTACACGTTTTCTAGCGCCGAATGCAGGCCGCGCTTGCCCGTACCCGTCTCCGACGACCCGAACACGATCACGTCGGCGAAGCCGAGCCCCGAGGCCACATCGGACAGACTCGCGCCCGACACAAGCGCAACCTTGATGCGCGTCAGCCCGCCTTCGTCCAGATCATGGAAGCGCTCGAAGGCCACGGAAGCCACGATGGCGCCTAAAATGGAGTCGCCCAAAAACTCCAAGCGCTCGTAGGAGTACTTGACCGACTTACCCTCCGTGGCCGATGGATGCGTGATGGCCGACAGGATGAACTGTTTTTCCTTGAATTCGTAGCCGAGGATTTCCTCGGCCTTCGCAAGCTTGCTTGCCTGCTCGTCAGTTAACGTCATATGAGCCCCGCTCAATGCCTATTTTGTCCTCGTTTATGAAAGCTTAACGCACGCGTCGCCCGCTATCGTCTCCTAGGGCTCAATTGTAGCCGAGACGTTTCCGGCAACCACCGTTTGCTCGATTATTTCAGATACCTGCTCGCGAACGATGTTAGCCGTGGTGAGTACACCGTTTTTCACGGCGAGCGCGCTTGACGACCCATGTCCGACGATGCAAGCGCCGCGAACGCCGAGCAGGGGGGCGCCGCCATAGGTGTCTGCCGATACCTGGTCCTTGAGCTTTTTCATGCTCCCCTTGACAGCAAGCGCGCCGATCTTCGACACCGTAGACGACAGCATGGCGTCCTTGATAGCGCCCATGAGCACCTTCGACGTTCCCTCGATCGTCTTAAGGCACACGTTTCCCGTGAACCCGTCGGTGACCACCACTTCGTAGGTGGCAGAAAGCACGTCGCGACCCTCGGCGTTCCCGGCGAAATTGGGCACCTTCTTGCGAAGAAGCTTGTTGCACTCCTGCGCGAACTGATTGCCCTTCGTGTCCTCCTCGCCGATGTTGAGCAGCGCCACACGCGGGGCGTCGTATCCGAGCATCTTGCGCGCGTAAATGGAACCCATCTGGGCGAACTGCACCAGATATTCCGGCTTGCAATCGGCGTTGGCCCCCACATCGCACAAAACGATGGGGCGCACGGGGCTTGGTACCACCGTGGCCAAACACGGGCGGGCAACCCCCTTGATGCGCCCCATCACCAAGATAGCGGCAGCCAGGCACGCCCCAGTCGACCCGGCGGAGAAGAAGCCCTGCGCCTGGCCTTCCTTCACCATGCGACACCCCACCACCAGCGAGGAGTCCTTCTTCTTGCGAACGGCACGTGCGGGATGCTCGGCCATGTCGATGACCTCGCTCGTCACCTGCGCGCGACAGCGCTCATGAGCGGCGCAGAAAGGCTCGACCACGGCTTTCGGCCCGCACAGGATAACGCTTAAGGACGCATCGGCGGCAAGCGCCTGGGCAACGCCTTCGAGCACCACGTCAGGCGCATGGTCGCCGCCCATCGCGTCGACGGCAACGGTCACTGTTTCGCTCATCTTGCTTCCCCTCCTCAACAACAAAAAAGCCTCTCAGCCGCAAGCACTGCGGCACGAGAGGCTCTTCATACGATGAATCGCTCGAGGCTATTCGGTAACGATAACCTCACGGCTCTTGTAGAAGCCGCAGTTCGGGCACACGCGATGCGGAAGCTTGACTTCGCCGCACTGCGGGCAAACCGAACGGGAAGGAGCCGCAATCTTGTCGTTAGCGCTGCGGCGGGAATGAGTGCGGGCGCGGCCCATTTTTTGCTTAGGTACTGCCATGATCTATCTCCTTGCTCAAATTTCGGGCGCGCTTGCGCTCGTCGTTGCTTGGTAAACACGCGAGGTGATACTCTATCAAAAAGAAAGGCCGCGTGCAAGAACCACTACATGATGCGCCATCGAGGCCACGCAGGTTCCACAATTCGCGCATAAGAGCAGGCTGCAAGCGCCGCTCTACCCTTCCAGATTCAAATCCTTCAACGCGGCGAAGGGGCTCACGCGGCCGTCGCTCATGCGCGGCAAACCGTCGTTGGGCTGCGCCTCGCAAGCGCACGGACCCTCGTTGAGATTCGCGCCGCACTTCGCGCACAAACCCGCGCAATCCTCGCTGCACAGGGGCACGAGCGGAACCTCTACGAGCAGGGCGGCTACCACCAAAGGCTCCAAGTCCATCATCTTGTCGGCGCCGAGCACCTCGAACTCGTCGTCTTCCATGCCCTCCGGGCGAGCATCCTCGTCGGCCAACAGGAAGTACCCTTCCACCTCGCCGTCAAGCTCAAGCTCGAACTCGTCAAGACAGCGCGCGCAGTCGGTGCGTGCAGCACCGTGGGCGCTTCCCATCACCAGCAAAGCGTCGCCGGTGTTCGTCACCGTCACGTTCCATGAAACGGGGTTGGCGAAACGATAGGTGTCGGGGCCGACGGCAAGTTCCGGCAGTTCAAGCTCGCCCGCAAAAGAGGAGCTCTCCGTGGTGACGAAGAGCTCCGGCGGTACCTCGAAGCGAATCGCGTCCATTACTGGCGGCTCGCCATGGAGTTGGCGTTGAGGCGATCGCGGCAGCGACGCACGTTGTTCAGCAGCGTGTCAAGGCTCTGCTCGACATGGCCGAACACCTCGTCGGCGTAGTCCTCCGCGCCGGCACGCGTCTGGCGCTCCAGCTCGCGGGCATCGGCGAGCAGCTGGTCGGCCTGTTGCTGGGAAATGCGAACGATCTCCTGCTCGGAGGCGATCGTCATGGCCTGGCTCTGAGCGTCCTCGATCATGCGGTTGGCCTCGGCCTCGGCGTCGTCGAGCAGGCTTTGGCGCTCGCGCACGATTTGGCGGGACTGGGAGAACTCGCTCGGGAACGTGTCGCGAATCTCGTCCATGATCTCGAACGCGGCAGTGATATCCACCTGGCGCAGATTGGTCTTGCCGAACACCGGCTTAGAGTCTTCAAGCAGAATCGAGAGCTCTTCCAAAAGCCCCAAGACCCCTGTTTCGTCCATGATGATCCTTCCACCCCAGGGTTTGTCTGTTTGTACGTTTCGGGTGCACGCATTCGTAAAAATGCGCATGTGCCTTTTTATGATAGCACGGCCGCCGCCTGTGCAAAGTCCGCCTTCAAACCATGCACATACGCATGATGCGTACCGATGGCCTAGGTTTGGCTGCCTGCCCCTTGCTTGCGCTACCGACCATTGCGCAAAACATACCAGCAAGCAGCCCAGCCAGAATACCTACTCGGCCGCGCCCGTCGCCTTCGCGCCGCCCTCGCCCGACTTCACGTCGGCCGCCCTCGCCGGTTTCTCCGCAGCCGCGCACTCGGCCTTCCAACGCGCCAAGTTCGCCGACCACCGCATCTGAA
>CAVHFC010000087.1:0-9174 GCA_963635025.1 Eubacterium sp. CAG:786 | reverse complement strand
TTTTTGCGCGTTTCGGGGCGAATGAAGTCGGGGTGCTCCTCGTAGAACTCAAGCAGCGGCTCCTGGAACTCGGAAAGCTTGAAGAACCAGTTCTCCTCGCCGCCGGCCTTCTGCACCGGGCGTTTGCAGTCGGGGCAGACAAACTCGCCCTCGTCATTTTTCTCCAGGTCGGATTCGGCGTAGTACGTTTCCTCGTGAACGCAGTACCAGCCCTCGTAGGAACCCTTGTAGCAATAGCCCTTGTCGTAAAGATCCTGCCAGAACTTGCGCACGCTGCGCGCGTGGCGCGGCTCGGTGGTGCGCACGAAATCGGTGTAGGTGATGTCGAGCAGATCCCACACGTTGCGGAACGCCGGCTCCATGGAATCGCACCATGCCTGCGGGGTCATGCCCTTGCCCTCGGCGGTATCGGCGACCTTCTGGCCGTGCTCGTCCATGCCGGTGACCATGGCGACATCGTAGCCGTTCATGCGCTGGTAACGCGCGACGGTGTCGGCCGCGACGGTGGTGTAGGCCGTGCCCAGATGCGGCTCGGCATTCACGTAGTAGATGGGCGTGGTGAACGAGTAAGTTCCCTTTGACATGGTGTTTCCTTTTTGCTCGTGGTCGCAGACAGGCGAATGGTGCCCCGCCAACCTGGTTTTCAGCAGTGCCGTCGATTGTACCACGCGACGCGTCGTCTCCACATGCTTATGCACGTTTCGTGGGTGGCATGCAATGACGCCGGCACCTCTCTATAATGCCCTCTTGTTACAAATCAAAGGATGACGGATGTTTTCTAACAAACTTTATTCGAACCCGAACAGCCGCACCTACCGCAGCGCCCCACTTGCCGTGGCGCTTTCCGCAGCATTGGCGTTCGGGGGATGCGGAGCCTTGGCCGCCCACCCGCAGCGTGCGCTGGCCGAGGACATCGACACGAACGTGCAGGCAGACGCCGCACAGCAGGAAGTTGAGCGCACGGCGGCCGAATACGACCGCGCCATCTCGCGCATCAAGGAGCTCAGCGGGCAAATTTCCGATAACGAGCAGCGCATCGAAGAGCTCGAGGAAAGCTTGCCCGAGCAGCAACAGCGCAGCTCGGCCGCCTGCGTGAAACTCTATAAGGCGCAGGCGAGCACCCCGGGGCTCCTCGAAATGGTGCTCAGCTCCCAAAACGTCGTCGACTTCTTCACCTCGCTTGAATACATAGCCCATGTGTTCAACAGCAACCAGGCCGAAATCAACCGCTTAAGCGATTTGAAGCAGGAACTGGAGCAAACCCGCCAAGAACTCGAGAGCACCTTAGCCGAAGCGGACACGGAAGCCAACAACGCCGCAAAGGCCCTCACCGCCGCACAGGAAGCACGCCAAGAGGCCCAGCGCAAGGCGCAGGAGGAAGCGGCCCGTCAAGCCGAGGAAGCCGCACGCGCCCAGGCCGAGGCCGAGGCGAAGGCAGCCCAGGAAGCGCAAGCGGCCCAGGAGGCGCAACAGCAAGCAGAGGCGGATGCGAAGAGCGCAGAGGCCGCCGCGACGACCGAAAGCGATTCCTCGAAGACCAGCGAGGTTCCCACACCCACGCCGGACGGTGCCGACTGGTCCAGCGACAAGGCTTCGTTCGTCAGCGAATGGGCCGGGCGCATCGATTCCTATCTCGCCGGGTCGCCCATGGCGGGCACCGGAGAGGTGTTTGCGGAAGCGGCCTGGGACTACGGCGTCGACCCCCGCTACTCCCCCGCCATCTCGAACACGGAAAGCTCGAAGGGCCTGTACTGCTTCAACAGCCACAACGCCTGGGGCTGGGGATCGGAGTCATGGGATAGCTGGGAAGACGCCATCCGCGACCACGTGGCCGGGCTGGCGCGCGGTTACGGCTACACCATATCGGTGGAGGCGGCGAAGAAATACTGCCCGCCGAACTGGGAACACTGGTACAGCGCAACCTTGGCGCAAATGGAAACGATCTGAGGAAGAAAGGCTCGCCTCGGCGAGCCTTTTCGTTTGCCCCTTCGCGCCGCCCGCAAATACCTTTCGCAGGTACGAAGCAGCTAGCGCTTGTCCGTCCTGGGGAGCGCGAAGACGCCGAGCAGCAGTGCGATCACCGGCACCCCGCATTGCAGCCAGAAGCTGAAGTCGAAGCCGCCAAGGTCGACGCCAAGATCGTTTTGCGAGGTCAAAGCCATTGCTGCGATGAACAGCGAGGCGGAGAGGCTTCCGATGAGCTGGCGCATCGACGTTGTGATGGCCGATGCCTGGGCCAGTTCCGAGTCTTTGAGCGTCGTGCATGCCCAGGCGGTCATGGGCATCATGAGGCATGCCACGCCTGCCGAGCGGATTCCGTAGAGCACCGTCACCACCCATTCGGGCACGCTGGCCGGGATGACCGCGAACGCCGCCGTGCCCGCAAAAATGAGCAAGCATCCCACCACGATAAGGCGCCACGGGCCATGCGCGTCAAGATAGCGCCCGGTGAAGGGGTTCAGCACGCCCATCATAATGGCACCGGGCAGGATGGTCAGGCCCGATACCGTGGCCGTTTGCCCCTGAATATCCTGCACGAACAGCGGCACCATAATGGAAGGCGCCATGAACGCAATGTGCGCGAACACAACCAGGATCGCCGACACGGCGAAGGTCCGATCGCGAAAGCACGCAAGCTTCAGCAGCGGGTTCTCTATCCGAAGCTGACGGCGCGCGAACACGGCAAGCAACACCAAACCGCCCGCGATGGGGGCGAAGGCCGCCGGGCCGATGCTTCCACCCGATTCCAAGGTAGACGCCCCCACCATCACCGCGATGAACCCGGCAAGATAAAGCAAGGTCGAGGCCACGTCGAGCTTGCCGGGCTTGTCGGGACGACGCACCACATCGGGAAGCAGCAGCGCCGTGAGCGCGATGACCGCGATCGCGATGGCGCCCAAGATCCAGAACATCGACCGCCAGCCCCAAGCATCGATAAGAAAACCGCTGATGGTCGGGCCGATCGCGGGCGCAAAACCGATGATCATGCCGACGATGGACGTTGCGCGCCCGTACTGACTTTTCGGGTAGATGTTCAGAGCGACCAGCTGCACCAAGGGCAGGCTGATGCCGGCACCTCCCGCCTGCAAAAGGCGCGCGGCAAGCAGCAGCGGGTAGTTCGGCGCCAAGATGGCCGCAACGCAGCCCGCGGCGAAGCAGGCCATTGAAACGAGGAAGAGGTTCTTCGAGTTGAAGCGGTTCATCAAAAACGCCGTGAGGGCGCTGATGAGGCCCAGAGTGAAAATATAGGCCGTGGTGAGCAGCTGACCTGCGGAGGCGCTGATCGAGTACTCGCTCATGATGGCGGGCAGCGCCGCGATGAGCATTGACTGGGTGATGCAGGATGCCGTGGTGCCGGTGACCATGATGCCGAGCACCGCGCGGCGCTGCCGCGGGGGCAGGCCGTCGCGCTCTCGGGCGCCCGCAGGCTCGTGCTCGCAATCGAGCGCGCCCGCGCGTCCGCATGAAGAAGAAGGCGCTTCGCCAGCACCTTCTGAAAGTGCAGTGTTCGTATCCATGGAAGCTGATGGTAGCAGTCCGCCGCACCGGGGCCGATAAGTGCACGAAACGTGCACGGTGAGGCGAACGAGGATCGGCCGCAGGCAGGCCAAGCCCTAGCGCAACTTCGCCCGCCGCTCCTTCCAGTCGGGCATGAAAGCATCCATGAGCTGGTGAAACCGCGGACCGTGACCACGTTCGAGCAAATGGCACAACTCGTGGACCACCACATATTCCAAGCACTCGGGAGGATAGAGCGCCAGGCGCACGTTGATGCAGATGCGCCCGGTAGAGGGCTGGCAGCTTCCCCAGCGGCTGGTCATGTTGCGGTAGGCGAGATTTCCGGCCTTCACCCCCATGATGGGCTCCCATGCCGCGATAAGCGGCGGCACGCACGCCTGCACCACCGCGCGCCACTGCGCCACCTCAACCGGCGACGCCTGCGCCGCGCGCGCCATGGGCGTCTCAGCGATGCGCGCCATCTGGGCATCGATCCAGTCGCGCTTCCGACGAACGAAATCGATGACCTCCGCTTCCCTCATCCACGCAGGAGCCGACGCCTCCACATGCCCGCCATCGCGTGCGATGCGCAGGTTCAGGTTCTTCACCTTTTTATGGGACAGGCGAACCTCTATGCCATCGACGTCGACAACCGCGCAAGAAGCGGAGACGGGCAAAAGCGTTTGCGGGTCGACCCGGCGCGTACGCGCCGGGCCCGACATATTGGAACGGGCCACGCGCCTCACGCCTCCAACGCGATATCGTACGCCGCGTTGCGCGGCAGCCCGAATTCGGCCGCCAGCTGCTTGGCGATGTCCTTGTTGCGCACGCCCTCGGCCTTCAGCGCGGCCGCACGGGTGCGGGCGGCATCCTCGGCGCCCTCCTGCGCCTGCTGCCCCTCGGCCTCGCTAGGCCCATCGATGACCAGCACGATCTCGCCCTTGATGGCGCCGGCCGCCTCGCGGCGGGCGAACTGCTCGGCAAGCGCGGGCAGAGCATCGCGCACCACTTCCTCATGCAGCTTCGTCAGCTCGCGACACACCGCGGCCTCGCGCAGGGGGAACACCTCGGCCAAAGTGGCCAGCGCGCTCGCCACGCGATTCGGGCTTTCGTAGAAGATGAGCGCCGCGTCCAACGTGCGCACCGCCTCAAGGGCCGAGCGCTGCTCACCGGCCTTGCGCGGGAAGAAGCCGCCGAAATAGAAGCGCGCGTTCGTGCAGCCGCTGGCCACATAGGCTGTGGCGGTGGCCGTCGGCCCGGGAAGCACCTCCACCGGCGCACCCGCTTCCCGGCAGGCGCGCACGAGGCGCAACCCCGGATCGGACACGCCCGGCATGCCGGCGTCGCTGCAATACGCGATGACCTCGCCCGCAGCCACGCGCGCCACGATGGCCTCGGCGCGTGCACCGATAAGCGCCTCGTCAAGGCGCTCGAGACGCTTCTCGATGCCGAACGCGGCGAGCAGCTTGCCCGTGACGCGCGTGTCCTCCGCGCACACCACGTCGGCACAGCCGAGCGCGTCGAGCGCACGGGCGGGCATATCGCCCAAGTTGCCGATGGGCGTCGGGCATATGATCAGCTTGCCGGCCATTACGCGCGCGTCTCTTCGATCTCAAGCTCACCGGCGGCCTGCGCCGCAGGTCGCGCGGATGCCTCAGCCGCCGCGCGTGCCTCGGCCTCCTTTTCGGCCAGGTTGCTCTTCGCCACGGCGATCATCAGCTTGATGCGGTTGATCTGGTTGACCTCCGACGCGCCCGGGTCGTAGTCGACGGCGACGATGTTGCTTTCCGGATACAGGCGGCGCAGCTCCTTGATGACGGCCTTGCCCACCACGTGGTTCGGCAGGCACGCGAAAGGCTGCGTGCACACCACATTCGGCGCACCGGTGCGAATGAGCTCGACCATCTCAGCCGTGAGCAGCCAGCCCTCGCCCATCGAGTTGCACAGCGAAAGGATCTCGCTGGCGTATTCGGCCAGCTCATAAATGCTTGCCGGCGGGTTGAAGCGACTCGATTCCTCAAGCGCGCGCGTGACCGGGGCGCGCAGGGCTTTCACCACCTGCAAGGCGATCTTGCTTCCGAAGGCACCCTTCGCGCTGCGCCCGAGCGGGTCCTTCTGGAAAATACCGCCCGCGGCGCCGAACAGGAAGAACTCAATCAAGCCGGGAACCACGGCCTCGCAACCCTCACGCTCGATGACGTCAACGATCTGATTGTTCGCCGTCGGGTGGAACTTCACCAAAATCTCGCCGACGACGCCCACGCGCGGCTTCGTCCCCTCGCCCTCCAAGGGCAGCGTGTCGAAGTCCTCGACGATCTGCTTGACCGTGCGCTTGAACTCGCTGCGCTTCACACCGCGCCCAAGCTGGCGCTTGCACTCGCCCATCCAGTGGTCGAACAGGGCGTTCGCGCTGCCGGGCTCCACCTCGTAGGGACGCGTGCGGTACAGGCACATCATGAGCAAGTCGCCGTACTGCAGGGCCGAAACGGCCTGGTAGAGCATGGCCGGCGTGATGCTGAAGCCGGGGTTCACCTCGCCAAGGTCCTTGAAGCTGATGGCGATAACCGGGATATGCTCGAGCCCCACGGCCTTGAGCGCCTTGCGGATCAGCGAGATGTAGTTGGTCGCGCGGCAGCCGCCGCCGGTCTGCGTGATCAGGATGGCCAGCTTGTCGGTGTCGTAGCGTCCCGACATGACCGCTTCCATGATCTGGCCCGTGACCAGGATGGACGGGTAGCAGATGTCGTTGTTCACGTATTTGAGGCCCGCATCGACCGCACCGTGGTCCACGGAAGGCAGCAAGTCGACGTGGTAGCCGAAGCGCTCGAAGATGGGCACTAGAAGCTCGAAATGGTACGGAGCCATCTGCGGGGCCAAAATGGTATAACCGGCATCCTTCATCTCCTGCGTGAACTGGGCACGCGCAAATTCCGTGCTCGAGCCGGCATCGCGCTGCTTGAAGTTCGCCTGCACCTCGGGGGTCGCCTTGTCGGTGAAGCTCTGCGGCGGCTTGATGGCCGCGGCGGCATCGCGCACCGCCTCGGTATCGGCCGCGCCCGCGGTGCCTTGGGCGACGGCGGCTTCGGCCTCGGCCAGCAGCTCCTCGACGTCGATGCTGCACCCGCCGCACCCGGCGGCCGATTCGACCTGCTCAGCAGCGTGCGCCTCGGCCTCTTCGTCGGCCTGATCCTTCAGCGCGGCAAGCAGACTGCGCACGCGGATGCGCGCGGCGCCCAGGTTGGAAACCTCGTCGATCTTCAGAACCGTGTACACCTTGCCGGCGGCTTCCAGAATCTCCTGCACCTGATCGGTAGTCAGGGCATCAAGGCCGCAACCGAAGCTGTTCAGCTGGATAAGGTCGAGGTCGCGACGCTCGGAGGCCACCTTGGCGGCAGCGTAGAGGCGCGTATGGTACATCCACTGGTCCACCAGGCGGATGGGGCGCTCGAGCGTTCCTAAGTGCGCGATGGAGTCCTCGGTGAGCACCGCCAGGCCGAAGCTGGTCAGCAGCTCGGGGATGGCATGATTGATCTCGGGGTCGTTGTGGTAGGGACGTCCCGCCAGCACGATGCCGTGCGTACCGGTCTGCTCCATCCACAGAAGCGTCTCGGCGCCCTTTTCGCGCATGTCGGCCTTGAACGCCTCGTCCTCGGCCCACGCGGCTTCCACGGCGGCGTCGATCTCGGCCACCGTCGGGGCGGCGACGCCCTTTCCGCACAGCTCGGGATGCGCCTGAACCAGCTCCACCATCAGGCGCTTCTTCAGATGATCCTTCTTGTCGTAAGGAAGCCAGGGGTTCAAGAACTGCGTTTTCGAAGTGCGCAGCTCATCGATGTTCAGGCGCAGCGCCTCGGCGTAGCTCGCCACGATCGGGCAGTTGAAGTGGTTACCGGCGGTCTCGTCTTCCTGACGCTCCCACTTGCTGCACGGGAACCAGATGAAGTCGGGTTTCTTGTCCAGCAGGTTCATGATGTGCCCGTGCGAGAGCTTCGCCGGATAACACACGCTCTCCGACGGCATGGACTCGATGCCGGCTTCGTAGGTCTTCTTCGTCGAAGGGTCGGAAAGCACCACGCGCCACCCAAGTTTGGTGAAGAAGGTGAACCAGAACGGATAGTTCTCGTACATGTTGAGCGCGCGCGGGATGCCCACCGTGCCGCGAGGAGCCTCGTTCGGCTCAAGCGGCGTGTAGTGGTCGAACAGGCGCTTCGACTTGTATTCGAACAGGTTGGGAATCTCGGCGCCCTTCGTCGCCGCGCCCAGCGCACCGGCGCCCTTCTCGCAGCGGTTGCCCGTGATGAAGCGGCGATGCTTGCCCGTCTCCTTGTCCTTGCCGAAGTCGTTGACGGTCAGCAGACAGTGGTTCGAGCACGCCTTGCAGCGCACGGTCTTGTGCGTCGGCTCCAGGGCCTCCAGCTCATCAAGTGGCAAAAGCCCCGAAACCTCGGAATCCTGGCGGCTGAAGCGGTCGCGCGCGAGCAGGGCCGCGCCGAACGCGCCCATGTTGCCCGCGATGTCGGGGCGCACGGCGTTCACACCGGCAAGCTGCTCGAAAGCACGTAGCACGGCGTCGTTGAGGAACGTGCCGCCCTGCACGATGACCTTGTTGCCCACATCATGCGGGTCGCGGATTTTAATAACCTTGAACAGGGCGTTCTTGATGACGGAAATGGCCAGGCCCGCCGCGATATCGCCGACGGTGGCACCTTCCTTCTGCGCCTGCTTCACACGGCTGTTCATGAACACGGTGCAGCGACTTCCCAGGTCAACAGGGTTTTCCGCCTTGATAGCCGTCTTGGCGAATTCCGACACGTCGAGGTTCAACCCGCTCGCGAAGCTTTCGATGAAGCTGCCGCAGCCCGACGAGCACGCCTCGTTGAGCATGATGTGGTCGATCACGCCGTCCTTCACGCGCAAGCACTTCATGTCCTGCCCGCCGATGTCCAGGATGAACTCCACGCCCGGCAGCATCTCCTGCGAGCCGCGCAGGTGCGCCACCGTCTCGATCTCGCCGGAATCGACGCGCAGCGCCTCGAGCAGCAGATGCTCGCCGTAGCCGGTGACGGTCGCGTGCCCGATGGTCACCTGCGGCTTGCCCGCCTCGTCGCAGGGCAGCTCGCGGTACAGCTTCGCCACGGCCGTCTTCGCGCAACCGAGCACGTCGCCCTTGTTGGAAACGTAGTGGCTCCACAGAAGCTCGCCATCGCGCCCGATGAGCGCGGCCTTAAACGTGGTGGAACCGGCATCGATGCCCAGAAACGCCGTGCCGCGATAGCTGGCAAGGTCGCCGCGGCGCACGCGTTCGGCGGCATGGCGGTCGTTGAATTCGGCAAGCTCGGCTTCGTTGGCGAACAGCGGGGGCAGGCGCACCACTTCGGACCCCTGCACATCGCCGAGGTTCTTCAGGCGCTCGAGCACGTCATCGAGCTTCTCAGCCTTCACCGTATCGCTCGCCGCGCCCGCGATGGCGCAGCCGCCGGCCACGAACAGGTGCGCGTTCTTGGGAACGATACGATGCTCCTCGTCAAGGCTCAGCGTCTCGTAGAAGCGCTCGCGCAGCTGCGGCAGGTACTGCAAAGGACCGCCCAGGAAAGCGACGTAGCCGCGAATGGGACGCCCGCACGCCAAGCCGGAAATGGTCTGCGTCACCACGGACTGGAAGATGGACGCGGCGAT
>CAVHFC010000086.1:0-9486 GCA_963635025.1 Eubacterium sp. CAG:786 | reverse complement strand
AGGACAAGGTTGCCGACCCGATGGTGCGCGCGCAGATGAAGCGCGCCTGCGACATCCCCACCGAAACCATCCTGTTCAACATCGACGACAAGGCAAGTGATTCTGAGGTGAGCTCTGCAGCAAAAAGGTCGTCGCTGCTGTACGCTTTTGCTCGTGCTTTTAACGAGCATCGTGGGTTTTGCGGCAGGTACCCGAGTGTCGCACGCTTGGAAGAGCATATTGCCGAAATGGGCAAAACTGACGAGTTCCGCGCGGCATTCGAGCGAATCCATGGCGATACTTGGGAAAACACTCGTAATAAATGTAGCTTCTTTGAAGGGGCTCTTGTTGACACGCTGCAGGAAGCTCTAGGTTGGTCCGAGCAGCAGGCTCGTAATCAGACTGGATTATTGTACGACGATCCAGTTGTCGCACCCGAAGATTTGGTCGACCAGATAACTGCTTACGCTGATTCGCGAGCTAGTGAGCTTGGCGGACAGTTTCGTCTACTGTTCATGGTCGATGAGGTGGGGCAGTTTATCGGCTCAGATGCAAAGTTGATGCTGAATTTGCAAACTGTTGTTGAGGGCCTAGGCGTGAAGGGCCGTGGGCGCGTGTGGGTGGTGATTACCAGTCAAGAGGCTATCGATAAGGTGACGAAGGTTTTCGGAGACGGATTCTCGAAGATTCAGGGACGCTTCGACACCCGTTTGTCGCTTTCGTCATCGGATGTTGATGAGGTAATCAAGCGTCGTGTGCTCGAGAAAACTGGTGCGGCCGAGAAATTGCTCGATGCCACCTACGAAGAGCAATCGGCGGTGCTGAAGAACCTGTTCACTTTCGAAGAATCGCGCAACGACTTGGTGGGCTATCGCGGACCGGAGGATTTCCGCGAGTCTTACCCATTCGTGGAGTACCAGTTCAACCTCATGCATGACGTTTTTAGGCAGATCCGCATCCACGGCAATTCTGGCAAGCATCTCTCCAGCGGCGCGCGCTCCATGCTTTCGGGCTTCCAGGAATCGGCGCAGGCGGTGGCTGCCGAGGAAACCGGCGTGCTCGTGCCCCTATGGCGATTCTACGATACGCTCACGGAATTCCTCGATTCCGACATTCGCCAGGTCGTCGACCGCTGCCAGCGCGCAGCCGAAGATGGCGCAGGCATCCAGCCGCAAGACGTCGCGGTGCTGAAAACGCTCTACCTCATTCGCTATATCGACGACGTGAAGCCCACCATTGGCAACATAGCCGTGCTGATGGTGGACAACATGGCCGCCGACAAAGTGCAACTGCGCGGCTGGCTGGGTGATTCCCTGGCGCGCCTGGTGCGCGAAAACTACGTGAGCCGCAGCGGCGACACGTACCAGTTCCTCACCAACGAGGAGCAGGACATCACGCGAGAGATCAAAAACACCGACGTGGACCAGGCCCGCATCATCGACGAGGTGAAGAAGATCATCTTCGCAGGCATCTACGACAACTCAAAGGTGCGCGTGGGCGTGAACGACTTCAAATTCGACGCCTTCGTGGACGACGCCCCGGTCCGTCAGCCCGCCGGAGGCATGCCGGTGAACGTGGTTACGCTGGCGAACCCGCTGTCGATGCAGGATTCGCACGAGGTCGATCTCGCCAGCTCGGGCAAGGCGATCGTGGTGCTAGGCACCGCCGAGGACTATTACGAGGTGCTGGAAAACGCCGCGAAGATAGACAAGTGGATGAAAACCCGTTCGCGCGAGGCCTTGCCCGAAGGCACGCGGCGCATCTTCGACCTCAAGCGCAAAGAGTCGAATGCCGCGAAGGAAATCGCCCGCCTCATGATCGAGCGCGACCTAAAGGATGCCACCGTGGCGGTGGACGGCGCGCCTGCGGACGTGCGCGCAGCAAGCGGCAAAGACAAGCTTGACCAGGCTCTGCAGCTCCTGGCGAAAAGCGTGTACCGCCATGCGAACAAGATCACCGCGCCCGTGGGACAGGAAACCGACATCACGGCCATCTTGCGCCGCAGTGGCGTTCGACAGGAAGGCCTCGAAGGCATGGACGGCGCGAACGCGGCGGCCGACGCCGAGGTGCAAAGCTTCCTGGAAGCGCGGGCGATCGGGTATGCCGAAACATCGGTGGGCGAGGTGGTCCGCCATTTCCAGAAGCCGCCCTACGGCTGGCGCGAACTGGACATTGCCGGCTGTTTGGCGCGTCTTGCCGCCGATCAGAAGGCCGAATTCGTGCGCGCGGGTGCGGGCGTGGCGCTTGGCGACCCGAAGCTGACGCAGTACCTGACGCGCCGTTCCGAGGTGGACAAAATCTCCGTGCGCATTCGCAAAAAGGTGGACGATGTCCAGCTGCGCCGCGTGCGCACCACGCTTACCGACATGGATCTTGAGGGTAGCGTGCCCACCGACGAGGACGGCTTGGCCGCCTATGCGACGGATCGCTTCACCGAGCTGCGCGACTGGTGCAAGGCGAAGCTGACCGGCGAATATACGAAGGCCGATTATCCAGGCCGCGACGCGGTGGTGAATGCCATCGGCGTGCTGGATCGCGTGCTCGACAGCGCGAAGGACCGCATCGCGCTGTTCAACACCGTCGCAAGCGGCTCCAAAGACTTGCTGGATATGGCGGAAGATTTGGAATCGGTGCGCGGCTTCTTCCCGAATCAGCAGCGCATTTTCGACGAGGCGCTTGCGGTATTGGAGCTGATGGGCGCCTCGCAAGAGAGCGAGGCCGTGCAGACCGATCCGCAGGTTGCCGACGCACTTTCCCGCATACGGGAGATCGTGCAGAAGGAAGACCCCTGGCGAGACATTCAGAACTTGGGTGCTCTGACCGCGCAGGTGCGGGAGGCGCACGCCAAGCAGCTTGCCGCCCGCAAGACGGAGTTGCTGGACAAACTGAATGCCGCTCGCTCCGAAATCGAGGCCTATGCGGAAGGCAAGCCGGCCGCAGCGCGCGTGCTCAGCAACCTGGAAACCACGCTGGCAGGCCGCCGTGCGGAAGTGAACGCTGCCACCACCATGGAGGCACTCGATGCGCAGGAACATCGTCTGGGGCAGCTGGTCGACGACCAGATGAGCGCCATCGACAAAGCGGTCGACGAGAAGGTCGAACCTGCTGCCGCTCCCAAACCCACGAAAGAACTTGACCGCCGTACCGTGTGCCCGTCCAAGCGCCTTGCCACGCCCGAAGAGGTGGACGCCTACGTGGAAAACATCCGTCAGCAGCTTCTGCGGGCCATCGAGCAGTCCGGCTCTGTTCGCCTTCGTTAGGGAAAGGGTTGCGCTATGAACGATACCGCCCTCAAGAACTTCGCCACGCAATCGCGCACCACGCTCATGCGCGACGTGCTCACCCAAATGCGCCGCTGGGCCATCGACGCCGCCGCTACCGTGCCTGCCGCGGCCGACGTGCTCAACGGCCAACCGCTCACCGCGCAACAGCGCGAACAGCGGCGGGCGCTGCTGGAGCGTTGCGCAGCGGTGGGCGAGGAGGCGTTGTGCGAACAGGTTGCCTACACCTGGTTCAACCGGTTTGCAGCCATCCGCTTCATGGAGCTGCACGATTATCTGCCCTGTCACCTGCGCTTTTTTAGCGCGGCGGACGACGCGGTAAGCTGCAAGCCGCAGGTACTTGACGAAGCGCTGAACGCCGACATCGAAGGTGTCGACCGCGTGCGCGTGGCCGAGCTGGTGCAGGCGGGCGACCCCGACGCGCTGTTCCGTTATCTGCTGCTCGCGCAATGCAACGAGCTGGCCGCGGCGCTGCCTACGGTGTTCGAGCGCGTGGGGTCGGCGATGGAGCTGCTGCTGCCCGAGCGGCTGCTGCGCGAAGGCGGCGTCATTTGGAATATGGTCGAGGGCCTCGACGTGGCCGACTGGGACAAGGTTGAAGTCCTCGGCTGGCTCTACCAGTTCTACAACGCCGAGCTGAAAGACGATTTCTTCAAAGCCAAGCGCAAGGCGAGCGCGGCCGACATCGCGCCGGCGACGCAGCTGTTCACGCCCGAATGGATCGTGCGCTACATGGTGGAGAATTCGCTCGGGCGCCTGTGGATGCTCAATCGCCCCGAGTCCAGCCTGCGCGAGCGCATGGAGTACTACATCGAGCCCGACGCCGAGCACGAGGACTTCCTGCGCGTGGAAAGCCCCGAGGACATCACCTTCTGCGATCCGGCCTGCGGTTCGGGGCATATTCTGTCCTATGCCTTCGAGCTGCTGTTTTACATGTACGAGGAAGCGGGCTACCGCACGCGCGAGATTCCCGAGCTCATTCTGACGAAGAACCTTTCCGGCATGGAGATCGACCAGCGCGCTGCGCAGATCGCGAGCTTGGTGCTGGCCCTGCGCGCTCGCGAACACGACCGCCGCTTCTTCGGGCGAGGCGTGCAGGCCGACGTGTGCGTGCTGGAGAGCATTCCATTCGAAGAAGGCGAGCTCACCTGCTGCGGCAAGCCGCTCGCGGATGCGCTGGCGCACCTTGGTGAGGTGGGCAGCCTGCTCGCTCCGACCGAGGAAGACCTGGCCAGCCTGCAAGCCGAACTGGCAACCTGCGAAGGCGACCTCTTCGCCAACGCCAAGGCCGACAAGCTGAAGCTCGCGATAGAGAAATGCGAAAAGCTTGCCCGCCGCTTCGACGTGGTGGTAGCCAACCCTCCCTACATGGGCAGCTCAAGCTTCAATCCGTTCATGAGCAAATGGGCGAAGAAGAATTACCCCGAGACCAAGAGCGACCTCTGCACCTGCTTCATCGAGCGCGGCTACGCCCTCGCCAAAGAGCGGGGCTACTCTGCCATGGTCACCATGCAGAGCTGGATGTTCCTTGGCAGCTTCGAGAAGATGCGCGAGAGGCTCCTTGCCGAGAAGGGCATCGTCACCATGGCGCATCTTGGTCCGCGCGCCTTTGACGCCATCGGAGGCGAAGTTGTCTCCGTTACTGCCGACGTTCTCTACAACGCGGCGTTCGCAGGTCGTGGTGCCTACTTCCGCTTAGTGGACATCAACGGCAGCGAGCCCAAGCGCCAGGCCCTGCTGGAGGCCATCAAGAACCCCGACTGCGGTTACTTCTATCGAGCCGACGCCACCACCTTCAAAACCATCCCCGGCTCCCCAATAGCCTATTGGGCGAGCGAGGGAATCCTCAATGCTTTTGTGAGTGGTAAGAAACTCGAATCTATTGGTAAACCACGGCAGGGCCTGGCAACAGGCGAGAATGCGCGCTTCGTCCGCGAGTGGTGGGAAGTGGTTGCCTCTAAGGAGTCGTTTGACTGTGAGCCGGCCGAAGAAGCAGCTAACAGCGGCATGAAATGGTTTCCCTACAACAAGGGCGGAGACTTCCGAAAGTGGTACGGAAACAACGAGTTTGTAATTGACTGGGCCAAAGATGGCTTTGCGGTGCGGAGTTTCGCCGGCTCGGTAATTCGTAATCCGGACTGTTATTTCAAGCCCTCAATCACCTGGTCAAAGATTTCGAGTGGAACTATCGCGTTCAGGTTTAAGCCGCGTGGTCACGTATTTGATGTTGCCGGAACTAGCATTTTTGGCAAAGAGGCTGAGCTGAAGTATCTGCAAGGTGCGTGCAATAGTTCGGTGATTATGAAAATCGCAAGCATGCTTTCCCCGACGCTCAATTTCGAGGTTGGTCAGATTGCCACATATCCAATCATTGTCGATTTCGACTCGGAAGCCGTTGTAAATCAGACGGTTGACGACTTGAGAAGCTTATCTAAAACCGACTGGGACTCGTTTGAAACCTCCTGGGATTTCAAACGCCATCCCCTCTTGTAGGTGATTACTATGAGCATTGTGCAGCCTATTGCCGGATCGGGTATCTTTTCTGCTGTTTCTGATGCCGATGCAATTTCTCTCATGGAATTCTTCTTGTATTACGCGGCGCCGGTGGACTCATCGCCTTTATCGCTCGATCTTTCGCATGCTTTGTCAGACATTGAAAAGAACGGATTGTTGGACGAACTCTGCACTGTGGCGGGATGCGACAGAGACGACCTGTGTTTCATCACTTTGCGTGATGGCAAGTTGGATCAGATCTCGAAACTTAATTTGGAAGACGAAAATTTTATCCCCGATAAACCGAAAGGGTTCTTTTGGCAATATGTTCCCAAGGGGACAGGGGCTCAGCCAGAAAACGAATTCGATTGTGTCGTCAAGCATATTCGCAACGCGATAGCGCATGGTCGAGTGTGTACTCTAGGCGATTTCGCATTATTTGAGGACTTGAATAAGCGGCTGACGATGAGATTTGTTGTTAAGCCGCAAGCGCTGATTGATTGGGCTATTCGTATTCAAGAACGGTTTGATGGTTGATGTGACCTCTAAAAACAAAAAATGCTGGGGAAACCCCCAGCTCTTGGAGGCCGACCCTTTCGGGAGGACCAACACTTTTATATCACAGCCAAGGGTGTTCTTTCAAGAAGCAATTATAGCAAACATGCGTTCGTATCACAATATATAAGCGCAGGTAGAAGATATGGAAAGGTGGCATAGCATGGCTTCTGATCTCCCAACTCTCGTCATGTCGATGCTCTCGGATGATTACCTCTTTTTCAACGAAGGTGAAATTGCCTGGAATGGGAGCGAGCACTATTTCGCCGGCATTCAAGTGAATGCCACGCAGATGGACGAGCTTGATTCGATGGTTCGCAGCTTTGGATATGACGACATCCGCGATTTCATTCTCTACTTCGAGGCATTTCTTTCGGAAGTTGAGAAAGACAAGGAAATCTGCGTGCCGCGTGCCGAAATCGCTCCCGGCATTCAGGAGGCGTTGCCGGAGGGCCCCCTGACGGGAATCACGTTTGCAAATTTGGCTGCGTGCAACCGGGCTATTGTCCTCAGGAAAATAGAGGATTCTGATGCCTATGGCGTCATGTATGACGTTCGCCTGGGGCAGGGAATACCGTGCTTTTTCGATCTTGTTGCCCGTATGATTTGGGATTTGCGGCAGTGTTCTCGATCGCTTAAAGGACAGCCGTTCGATATCGGTTTCGCCTCCTGTCGCAATCTCGACGCCAACCAGTATTTTGGGGATGTGACTGAATCGGTAGCTGGCGCCCAGGAAAATCCGATCATGATGCACGTTGATTGTCCTCCTGAAATCAATTTGGACGCCGCGCCCTCCAAAACGGCGGCACGCGAGGTCGAACGAGAAAAAGTCCAGCAGCCTTACAGCGGTCTGGGTGCCGTCGACCCCTTGCTGGTCATGCCGTTTAAGAGGATTGCTTCATCAATCGCGTCGGCGGGCGCGCAGAGGGTCGCGTACGTGGTCGCGTTGGCGGCACAGCATAAAGCCTCCCTTGCCCTGGAGTCCGCGAGGCGCGAACGAGACGATGCCGAAAAGGATTTGAGGGAGTACCAGCGACTGCTGTCGGAATATAGGTGGAACTGTCAGCGAACAGCCAAGCTCAAAGCCGAGATCGAAGAGGCCGAGGCGGATGAGAGCAGGCTTGCCGGCGAGCTTCCCGCCCTCACGAAAATGGTCGACGCCTTGAATGACACCATGTTGCGCCTGGAAGACCAGCGAACCTCCTTGGAGAAGGAAGTATCTCAAGTGCCGTTTTTCGCCTTCGGGAAGCGTGCCGACCTGAAGCGCGAGCAGGAGCAACTGGTTCCCGAGATTAATGAGGCCAGGCAAAAGCTCGATAAAGCCAACAAAGAGAAGAGCGAGTCGTCTTCGCGCCTGGAGGAAAAGCGAGCATGGCTGAGCGAGAATAAACCAAGGCTTGAAAATCTGAAGCAGCTGATCGATCTTGCGGAAGAGAAGCTCGGTGGAGATGCCGAAGCCGAAGAGGAACGGCGGCGCAACAGGGTCGATGAGGCCAAGGCTGCTCTTAAGCAGTTGAGGGAGGAGCGTGACGAGGCGTATCGCCGCTATAGGGGCGATACGGGCGATGAGTGATTGACCCCCCCGTAGCAAAGCGCAACACGAACGGTTGGAATGAAAGGTGGCGTAATGGCGGCACTTCTTGCAGATAAATATGAGGCTCGCAAGGCTGAGGTCAACGAGCGTTTTGAGCAGCTTCGCGCGAACGAGGAGGAGCTCAACCGCATTTTCGCGCGCATCTACAACATGGAAGGTGAGGTGCCCATCGAGGTTGAGGATAAGTACGTTTCGGTCGCGCGCATCTTCGACACGGCTGAGGAAATCCCCGAATCGTACAAGGGCAACCGCTACGTGCGCACGAAGCGCGACGAGATAACAAGCCTGATCAGCTATGCGGTCGGCTGCATGTTCGGCCGCTATTCGCTCGACGTGGACGGGCTGGTGCTGGCCGATCAGGGCGACACGCTGGACGCCTATCTGCAAAAGATGCCCGACCCGGCAAACGTCACCTTCATGCCCGATGCGGACAACGTGATCCCCATCACCGACGACGAATATTTCGACGACGACATCGTCGGGCGCTTCGTCGAGTTTATGCGCGCGGCGTACGGTGCGGAAACGCTCGAGCAGAACCTGCAGTTCGTTGCCGATGCCTTGGGCGGCAAGGGGACATCGCGCGAGGTCATTCGCCAGTATTTCCTGAAGGAGTTCTTCAAGGATCACTGCCAAACATACAAGAAGCGCCCCATTTACTGGCTGTTCGATTCGGGCAAGAAGAACGGGTTCAAGGCGCTGGTGTACCTGCACCGCTACCGCCCCGACCTGCTGGCGCGCGTGCGCACCGATTACGTGCACGAGCAGCAGGAACGCTATCGCACGCAGATTGCCAACGAGGAGGCGTCCGTCGAGGAAACGTCGGGCGCGGACCGTGTGCGTCACGAGAAGCGCCTCAAGAAGCTGCGCGAACAGCTGAGCGAGACGGCGTCGTTCGAGGAGAGGCTGCATCACCTGGCCGACCAGATGATCGCCATCGATTTGGACGACGGCGTGAAAGTGAACTACGCGATCTTCGCCGACGTGCTGGCCAAGGTGAAGTAGCGGCAGCGGGCGCGGGGGCGGGAGCCCGGGGGCGGCGATGGCGTCTGGCCTTCGGGTTCGTCCGTCGGGGACTCCAGGGCGCTTTCGAGCCCGCTTGCGGTGTCGGTGTAAAGCGGTGTAATAGCAGATGATACGAGTACGAAAGATACAACAGCATGGCGAAGATAGACATCATCGATCAGGTTCGGCAGCGGTTTTCGGCCCCCTTGGCCGACCATGCCCAGCGCCGCATCGTCATTTGGCACGACCCGGAAGGGGAGTTCGCCGCCGAGTTCGCGTCGCTTGCGGACCAGGACGGTTTTGCGTTCGGCGACGCGGACCTGCCGGGTGGCACCGTGCGGTGCCTGGAAATTGCGGACGGCAACACATTCGCCTCGAAGCGCCAGATTGCGCGCGAGTGCGCTGACGCCAACTACCTGCTGTACCGCCGTCGCGCGCGCGGCGCACTTGAGGGCGACTGGCTGGCGGATATCGAACTGTACGCCAATCATTTCCAGGCCGACTACATATCGCTGCTGCTCGATGACTTGCAGGCTTCCGACACGCTTGAGGTGCGCCAGACCGTCGCGCAGCTGAAGCCGT
>CAVHFC010000085.1:0-9606 GCA_963635025.1 Eubacterium sp. CAG:786 | reverse complement strand
GAATCCCTCGCCGATGCGTTCGTGGCGGTCCTTGTGCGCCCCGCAGGGGTTCTTCGAGTCGTTGAGGTGCACGGCGCGCAAACTCTCGATGCCCAGGGTCCGGTCGAATTCCTCGAGCACGCCGTCGAGGTCGCCGACGATGTCATAGCCGCCGTCGTGCACGTGGCAGGTGTCCAGGCACACGCCCACATGGTCGGAAAGCTCCACGCGATCGATGATGGCCGCCAGCTCCTCGAAGGTGCGCCCGACCTCGGTTCCCTTGCCGGCCATGGTTTCCAGCAGCACGGTTGTGGTTTGCTCGGGGCGCAGCACTTCGTTGAGCAGGCCCGAAATCAGTCCGATGCCCACCTCGGCGCCCTGCTTGACATGGCTCCCCGGATGGAAGTTGTAGAAGCTTCCCGGCACGGCCTCCATGCGAACAAGGTCGTCCGCCATGCACTGCCGCGCGAACTCGCGAGCGTGCGGCTTGTCCGAGCAGGGGTTCAAGGTGTATGGCGCGTGCGCCACTAGCGTGCCGAAGTTGTTGGCGGTCATAAGCTTGCGCAGCGCCGCCGCATCGGCCGGGTCGATGGCCTTCGCCGCCCCGCCACGCGGGTTGCGCGTGAAGAAGGCGAACGTGTTCGCCCCGATGGCCAGCGCCGTCTTCCCCATGGCGGCGAAACCCTTCGATGTGGACAGGTGACACCCAATGCTTAGCATGCGGCCCTCTTTCTCCGTGACTCCTCTTTCGCTCTTTCCACCATTATCCACGATTGGGGGTCTTGAGGCCTCTCGGGGATCAAATAGGCTGAACGCAGAGGTTGCAGTAATCACCGCAGAAGCGAATTGCGAGTATTGCCCTCGTTGTGCTGGGTGCGCGGCGAGGGTTTTTGCTTTATACTGGCGAACATTATGTCTAGTATTTCTTTGCCATACCTCATTTGCTCCATCGTGAGCTTCGTGCCGGCTATCGTGCTGCACGAGATGTCGCACGGTTTCGCCGCATACAAGCTGGGCGACCCCACGGCCAAAAGCGCCGGGCGCCTGTCGTTCAACCCGCTTGCGCACATCGACCCGTTCGGCACCGTCATCATGCCGCTTTTGCTTATGGCCATGAACATGCCGGTGTTCGGCTATGCCAAGCCCGTGCCCTACAATCCTGCCTACTTCAAGGACCCGCGCAAGGGCGACCTTATCGTCGGGCTCGCCGGCCCTGCGGCCAACCTGGTGCTCGCGCTGCTTGCCGGCGTGGTGGCTTGGATGCTCTACGGGTTCGCGCCCGTGGCGCAATGGGTGATGGAAAGCGAGGCGTTTTCCTACTTCTACCTGGTGTTCCTGCCCATGTTCGCGCTCATCAACCTGTATCTGATGTTCTTCAACCTGCTTCCCATCCCGCCGCTTGACGGCAGCTCCATCTTCGCGTTCTTCATGCCGGTGAAGTGGCTTCCGAAGTATTACCAGGTGCAGCAGTACGCGTTTCCCATCTTCATGATCGCCGTCATCCTGTTGCCCTACATCTTCAACGTCAACCCCTTCGGCGTGTACCTTGACGTCACGGCCGGAAACGTGGGCAACCTGCTGTTCCCGTTCAGAATCTCCTAAGGGCGCGCCGGTGTCGTACCGCGTTCGCACAGAAAGCTTCGAGGGGCCTTTCGACCTGCTGTTGTACCTGGTGAGCAGGCAGAAGGTGGACATCGGGGCCATCAACATCACGCAGATCGCCGACCAGTATCTTGATGAGGTTGCGCGCATGGGCAACCTCGACCTGGACGTGGCGAGCGACTTTCTGCTGGTGGCAAGCACTCTTTTGCAGATAAAGGCCGAAAGCCTCCTGCCGCGCGAGACCGACCAGGTTGACGACGACATTGCCGAGCTCGCCCCCAGCGAGGCGCGCGACATGCTCATCGAGCGCCTGCTCACCTACAAGCAGTTCAAGAACGCCTCGGCGGCCCTGCATGCCCGTTTCATCGCCGAAGGTCGCATGCATGCGCGCCCGTTCGGGCCCGACGCGTCCTTCGTGAACCTGATGCCCGATTTCCTGCGTGACACCTCGCTCGATTCGCTCGCGCTTATCGCGGCACGGGCGCTGGCGCGTCGCGAGGTGTTTTTGCTGGAAAGCGAGCACATCGCCGCGAAGCCCATCCCTGTTGAGGTACACGTGCGCGCCATCCATGCGCGCATTCGCAATGCCCATCATCTGCGTTTTTCCGAGTTGGTGAACGACAAGACGTCCACGCCGGTGGTGGTGGTCACGTTTTTGGCGGTGCTGGAGCTGTTCAAACGCAACATGATCAACGTCGCCCAAGACGATCTGTTCGGCGACATCGAGCTTTCGTATATCGAAGGGTCCGGCGAGCTTTCGCTCGAAGGCGACGACGCGCTGACGTCGGTGGGGGAGGAATAGATGTTCGAAGGATTGCAGGAAAGCCAGATCGCAGGCGCCGTTGAGGCCATGCTGTTCGTCACCGATGAGTCGGTGGGCGTTATCGAATTGGCCGACATGCTGGAGGTCGACCCCAAGCAGGTGGAAGCGGCGCTGGTTAAGCTGCGCGAGGGCTTTGAGCGCGACGGGCGCGGCATCCAGCTGCGTGAGGTGGCCGGCGGCTGGCGCCTGTACACGCATCCGGCCTACCACGAGCTGGTGGAGAAGTACGTGCTGTCGTGGGACACGCGCAAGCTGTCGCAAGCAGCGCTGGAAACGCTGGCCATTGTGGCCTACATGCAGCCCTGCACGCGCGCCACGGTGGCATCCGTGCGCGGCGTGAATTCCGACAGCTCCATAAACTCGCTGGTGGAGAAGGGGTTGGTGCGCGAAGCTGGTCAGGCCGACACGCCCGGCAACCCCACGCTGTACGCCACGACGCGCGGCTTTCTCGAGAAGTTCGGCCTGCGCTCCACGGCCGATCTTCCCGATTTGGAGCTGTATGCGCCCGACGACGCGACGCGCGCGCTGATCCGCGAGCGACTGGGCGCTCCGGGCGAGGTCGCGCTTGGTGGGACGGCGGCTCCCGGTGGGAGCGCGGCGGGCTTGGAGCCCTCGTTCGCGGCGGCCGACGCGCCCGAAATCGACGCGCCCGCAAGCGACGGCGCGCAGCAGATGCTCGCCGATGCCATGGCCGGCAGCTTCGGCCTGGTCGACAAGATCGACTTCGACAGCCTAACCTTCGACACCGACGATGAGTGATGCACCTATGACCAGGCAATTGAAACCGAACCAGACGCCCCCCGAGCAGCAGGCGGTCCCCATGCGCCTGCAGAAGTTCCTGGCGCGCGCCGGCGCAGCAAGCCGGCGTGGATCGGAGAACCTCATGAGCGCCGGGCGCGTCACCGTCAACGGCCAAGTGGTCACGGAGCTGGGCAGCAAGGTGGACCCGCGCGTGGACGAGGTGGCTGTCGACGGCGTGGTCGTGCGCCTTGAGGGCGGGCCGGTCACCATCATGCTGCACAAGCCCGCCGGCTATGTCACCACCATGTCCGACCCGCAGGGCCGCCCCACGGTGGCCGAGCTGGTGCCCACCGACCGCTTCCCGGGGCTGTATCCCATCGGGCGCCTCGACTTCGACACCACCGGCCTGCTTCTGTTCAGCACCGATGGCGAGCTGGGTAACGGGCTTCTGCATCCGCGTCATCACGTGGAAAAGCGCTACCTGGCGCTGGTGAACGGACGGCCCACCCCCGAGGAGCTGGCGCGCCTTGAGCGCGGCATCCGCCTTGACGACGGCATGACGGCCCCGGCGCGCGCTGCGCTCGTGGAAGGCGCGGAAGCGAAGCGTGCCTTGACCATGCTGGAGGTTCCACCGGCGGTGCCCGAACGCGAGCCGGATGGCAGCCCGGTAAGCCCGCAGCGCGCGGCCATCCTGCGGAAGCGCTCGCAGCGGCGAAGCGTGGTGCGCGTGGTTTTGCGCGAAGGAAGGAAGCGCCAGGTCAAGCGCATGCTTTCGGCCATCAAGCACGGGGTTTTGGCCCTGCACCGCGACAGCTTCGGACCCATCGAGCTGGGGGAATTGCCGCGCGGGCAGTGGCGCCAGCTCACCGACGCGGAGGTTGCGGCGCTGCACGCGGCCATCCAACGCGAGGAGTCCCGCGTCAAGCCCCAAGCTGACTGATGCGGCCATCCAATCGACCTCCCAGCTCGAGGAGCGTTTCTGAAGCGCCGCTCTGCCAAGCGCCCCCGTGCGGGCTGCAATGGTAGAATGGCCTTTCGGAACGTGCCGGCAGCGGGGCGCATCGCGCATGCGCCCGCCCGCCAGCCCGTTTCATCGTTTTATCCTGGATAGGTTACGGAAGGTTCCTTTCGCCTTATGGCACACCATACTGACCCCAGCGGCCCTCGCAGCGTCGCCGTCATCGGCTTCGGCCTGATCGGCGCATCGTTCGCCGCTGCTTTGCGCACCGCGCACCCCGACGTTTCCCTGCTTGCCGTCGACACCGACCGCGCGACGCTTGACGAGGCGCTTCGCCGCGGATGGGCGAGCGCGGCGGCAACGCCCGAAGATCCCGCGTTTCGCGAATTCATCCAAAGCTCCTGCGACCTGGTGGTTCTGGCAACGCCCGTGAGCGTTGTGGAGGGCTATCTCGCCGACCTTGCCGCCTGGGATTACCGCGGCATCATCACCGACACCGCCTCCACGAAGCGCCGCATCATCGAGATGGCGGCCGACGCGCTCCCTCATCCGCAGAACTTCGTGCCGGGGCATCCCATGGCCGGTTCGGAAAAGAACGGCATCGCCGGCGCGCGCCCCGAGCTGTTCAAGGGCGCCTACTGGATCTTGTGCCCCGACGCGAACACCCCGGCCGAGCACTTCACCTGCCTGCATGAGTTGATCACCTCGCTCGGCGCGCGCGTCATCAGCTTGCCGCGCGAGCAGCACGACGCGGCGGTCGCCGTGGTCAGCCATGTGCCGCACTTCACCGCAAGCTCGCTCGTGCAGCTGGCGGTTCGCCATGCGAAGGGGCAGGACTCGCTCATGCGCCTGGCCGCTGGCGGCTTCAAGGACTCCACGCGCATCGCGGCCGGCTCGCCCGAGCTGTGGTGCGGTATCGCCTTCGACAACCGCGATGCGCTGCTCGGCGGCTTGCGCGAGATGCAGGGCATTGTGGGGCAGTTCGCCGACGCGCTCGAGGTGGGCGATCGCGCAACCCTCACAAGCCTGCTTGCCGAAGCGGCCGACGCGCGCCGCGCCCTGCCGGCGGCCTGGGTTCCCAGCACGGAGCGTTTGCTGGAGGTGCGCATCCCCATGGAGGATCGCAACGGCGTGGTCGCCGAGGTGACCACCATCACCAGCAAGGTCGGCTGCAACATCCAGTCCATCGAAATCGATCACGTCACCGAGGATTCCGCCGTGCTGTCGCTGGTGCTCACCGACGAAGGCGACATCGGAAAACTATCGTCGCACCTGATCAATGCGGGTTTCTCCGTTTCTTTCAGCCCGATCGAGCCAAAGGAGCATATCCATGTCGAATAACGTGACCACCATCGAACCGCTCGGCGCGCCGCTGCGCGGCAGCATCAGCGTTCCGGGCGACAAGTCGATCAGCCATCGTGCCGTGCTGTTCTCGGCCATGGCCGAGGGCACCTCGCGCGTATCCGGCGTCCTCGATTCCGCCGACGTGCGCAGCTCCATCGCTGCCGTGCGTGCGCTCGGGGCGCAGGTGAGCCTGGAGAAGCAGCCCGACGGAAGCCTGGCCGGCGGCATCACCGGCTGGGGCGCGGCCGGCCCGAGCCAGCCCGACGGCCCCATCGACTGCGGCAACTCCGGTACCACGGTGCGCCTGCTCATGGGCATCCTGGCGCCGTGGGACATCCGCGTCACGCTCACTGGCGACGCCTCGCTGCAGAAGCGCCCGATGCGCCGCATCACCGCGCCGCTCATGAAGATGGGCGCGCATTTCGAGCCCGAAGGTCAGGAGCATCTGCCCATCACCGTCTGCGGCGGCGGCCTGCATCCCATCACCTACGATGCCCCCATGGCGTCGGCTCAGCTGAAGACCGCGGTGCTGCTTGCCGGCATGTACGCCAGCGGCACCACCGTCTTAAACGAGCCCGCGCCGAGCCGCAACCACACCGAGCTGATGCTGCCCGAATACGGCGTGGCCACCACCGCGGCCGAGCGTACGGCCAGCGTCACCGGTCCGGCTCAGCCTCAGGCCAGCGAAGTGCTCGTTCCCGGCGACCCCTCGTCGGCGGCGTTTCTGGTATGCGCGGCGCTGCTTTCGCCGGAAAGCTCCATCCAGGTGGAGCACGTGAGCCTGAACACGGCCCGCATCGGTTTCACTCGCACGCTTGAGCGCATGGGCGCCGAGGTTTCCGTCATTCATGAAGGCGCGGCCGGCAAGGAGCCCTACGGCGTCATTCAGGCCTGCTACACACCGCATCTGCGCGGCTGCGAGGTGCCCGCCGAGAAAATCGCCGGCATCATCGACGAGATCCCGGTGCTGGCCTTGGTGGCGGCCCATGCGCACGGCGTAACGGTGTTCCGCGAGGTGGGCGAGCTGCGCGTGAAGGAGACCGACCGCTTGGCGGCCATCATCGACGGTCTGGCGAAGCTGGGCGTGGACGCCTGGTGCGAAGGCGACGACCTGTATATCGAAGGCCAGCCAGACCTGGTCGTTCCCGACGGGCTTGAGTTCGATTCCCTGGGCGACCATCGCCTGGCGATGACCTGGTCGCTGGTGGGTCTTGCGGGCAAGGTTTCCGTGGGCGTGAGAAACTTCGAGGCCGTGGGCGTGAGCTATCCCGGCTTCCTTGGCGATATCGAAAGGCTTGCACGATGATCATCGCGATCGACGGCCCTTCCGGGGCGGGTAAATCAACGGTGGCGAAGGCGGTGGCGCGTCGTCTGGGCTTTTCGTGCCTGGACACCGGCGCCATGTACCGCGCCGTCGCCTGGCAGGCGCTCAACGACGGCGTGAGCCTTGACGATGCCGAAGCGCTCGGCCGCATCGCCGAGGCGTTCGAGATCTCGTTCTCCCACGAGGCGGGCGACCCTATTCCCCGCCGCGTGGCCATCGGCGGCGTCGACGTGACCGACGCCATCCGCACCTCCGAGATCGACCGCGCGGTCAGCCCCGTGGCGGCGCATCCCTGCGTGCGCGCCGCGTTGGTGGCGCAGCAGCAGCGCATCGGCCGCGCGGGTGATTACGTGGTCGAAGGGCGCGATATCGGCACCGCGGTGTTCCCCGAGTCGCCCATCAAGGTGTTCCTCACCGCATCGGCGGCCGAACGGGCGCGTCGCCGCGTCGCGCAGAACGAACGCCGCGGCATCGGCGGCACCGATTACGAGCAGGTCCTCGCCGACATCATCCGCCGCGACGAGGTTGATTCCTCGCGCGAGGCAAGCCCGCTGAAGCCCGCGCGCGACGCCGTGCAGCTCGATTCCACGGGCCGCTCGATCGACCAGATCATCGACCGCATCTGCCAGATCGCCGCCGAGCGGGGCGTGGGCCGATGAGCCTGTTTCTGCGCTACGAGGATATGTGGGACCGCGCGCTGGGCGGCAACTCCGACGAAAAGCAGATCCCGCACTGGTTCGCGAACTTCGCCTATGTGCTGGTGGCGTTCGTGTTCAAGATCCTCTTCCGCTATCGCGTGGACGGGCGCGAGAACCTGCGCGCCTTCAAGGACAAATGCGGCGCGGTGGTCATCGCGAACCACACCTCGTTTTTGGACGTGGCCTACATGTACATCGCCGCGCGCCCAAGCCAGTTCGTGCGCCTGATGGGGCGTGACAGCCTGTTCGGCAACGCCCATGGCCTGCTCGGGCAGATACTCTCGCGCGTGGGGGCGTTCCCCATCAAGCGCGACACCGCCGACCGCGGGGCCATCAAACGCGCCGCTCACATGCTCAAAGGCAACCAGCTTGTCGGCATCCTTCCCGAGGGAACGCGCCGCGGCAAGGGCAGCAAAGTGCCGGAAATCCATTCGGGCGCGGCGTTCATCGCCAAGATGGGCAAGGCGCCCATCGTCCCCATGACGGTGCGCAACGCCGAGAACATCAAGCGCAAAGGCGAGCGCATGCGTTTCCCCAAGGTCACTATCGAATACGGCAGGCCCGTGGTGCTTTCCGACTTCGACTTCCTGCCGAAGGACGAGCGCCTGGAGGCTTGCACGTGGTACGCGATGCGCGAGGTGTTCGCGCTGTCGCAGCGCGTGCCGCGCGAAGAGGTGGACATGGTGGCGCTATTCCCGAATGGGCGCGACTGGTCTGCCACTTTCGCCGAGCATCCCATTCCCGAGCATACGGCCGAGGAAGCCATCGCGCTCACGCGTCCGAAGAAGGACTAGGCGCCGGCCAGGCCGAGCGTTCGAACGGGCGTGTCTGGGTGCGCAAGACGAGAGGATTTATCCATGCGAGTGATCAAAGCCGAGAACGCGGGAGCCTGCTACGGCGTGCAGCGCGCGCTTGACCTGGCCCTGAAGGCCAGCGAAGGAGACGGCTGCGCGTTCACCTTAGGGCCGCTCATCCACAACCCGCAGGTGGTATCCGACCTGGCGCGGCGCGGGGTGGTGGCTGTCGATGCGCCCGAAGCGGCGACGCACGGGGCCATCATCATCCGCAGCCACGGCGTCACGCCGCAGGTGAGGCGCGATGTGGAGGCGCAGGGGCTTCCCGTCATCGACGCCACGTGCCCGCACGTGTTCCGCGCGCAGAAGGCCGCCGCCGTGCTGGCCGAGCGCTGCGGATACGTCGTGGTGGTGGGCGAGGCCGGGCATCCTGAAGTGGAGGGTCTGGTGGCGTATGCGCGCGAAGCAGGCGGGGAAGTGTGCGTAGCCCAGTGCGCGGCCGATCTGCCCGATCGGCTGCCGGCACGCGTTGGCGTGGTGGTGCAGACGACGCAGACGGCCGAGGCGCTCGCCGACGTGCTCGCGGGCATCCGCGCGCGCGGGGTCGAACCCGACGTCAAGGATACCGTGTGCTTCGCCACGCGCCAGCGCCAGCAGGCTGCGGCCGAGCTTGCCGGGAGTGTGGACGCCATCGTGGTCATCGGCGGGCGCAATTCTGCGAACACCACGCATCTTGCCGAGATTTGCGCGAAGGCTTGCGCAAAGACGTATCATGTGGAATCGGCGGCTGAGCTGGCCGCGGAATGGTTCGCCGGGTGCGAAACCGTCGGCGTCACGGCTGGCGCCTCGACGCCTGACGATCAGATAGAGGCCGCCGTGGCGGCTTTGGAAGCTTTTTAGGAAGGAACGCTTCATGGCTTTTCATCACATCGGTGCCTCCTCGCGCTTCGGGGCGGGCGCTGTTGCCCTCGCATTGGCTTGCTCGATGGGCGCGGCGGGAGCAGCTTTCGCTGACGAGGCGGCCGTTTCCGCCGAGGGCGACTCGACGGCCGAGCAGGTTGCCGGCGAGCCGTACATCACGTTGCAGGAGGAATGGCAGCCTGCGAAAGACGCGAGCGAGTACGTGTTTTCCGCCACTCCTGCGGCGGGTGACGACGCTCAGCTTGCGAGCGCCAGCGCGATGCTTGCCTTCAACCAATACCAGATCGATCAGATCGGCAAGCAGTGCGATGCCTGGTCGGGGGCCTGTTTAGGGTACGCGGCGGCCTATTCCCAGACGATCACCTCAGGTGATTTCCACGGCTGGTGGGAGTTCGACGGCAACGGCGGCGCCTATGGGGAAA
>CAVHFC010000084.1:4113-9661 GCA_963635025.1 Eubacterium sp. CAG:786 | reverse complement strand
GGTGAGTGAGCCGTCGATACCTGGCACCTACGCAGGATTCCTATGCAGCAGGGGGAAATTCCTCCCTGCTAGAGAAGATGCTGGCGAAATCCTCCAGGTACGGGCCGCTTACGCCAAGAGCGCGGATATCCTTCATGCCGCAGATATCGAAGCTTTCGAGAAACCCCCGAATCTCGAACAGCGACGCCGCGTCGAGCATCCCTTCCTCGAAAAGCTCGCCTACGGCCACCGCCGCTCCCATGCGGAAAAACTTTTCGAACATGCGCTCCAGGTCCCTTTGCGATACCGCACGCACTGCCGGCAACGGAGTCGAAACGCTCGACTGGTCGGAGGCGGGAGCCTGACCACGAGACCCCTCGAGACCCTGCCCGTAAGGCTTCCCCGCCTGGTCGCGATCAAGGCGCGCATGCCTGCCATGCATCGCCTTCATGTCGTCCTTCGTCCTCAGGTACGTTTCCGTTTTGCGATCCCTACCGAACATTTGCGTCCTCCTTGCCGTCGACATTTTGCTTTCGATGGCAAGGAATACTACGCTCTTGCTTGCTTGAGCGAGTACCACATATGGGACTCGCAAGTTACTTTCCCCTGAATTCTCAATCACTTGACGCGACACAAGGCGCGGGGTGTGCCAAGCCTTGTCACCAGCCTTCGGCGATATCCTCCGCGAACCCGACGCGGTAGTTCGTAAACACCACGCCATCGCTCGATTGCGTCGCATCCAAATCCACATCGGCAGCGATGACGAAATCGTTGTCGCCCTCGGCATCGTGGAAGATCTGACGCACATGCCACACATGCTCTTCCGACTCGTCCGCGTCGTTGATGATCAGGTACGCCTTCGATCGAGCATCGGCATCGAGCAGGATTTCGTCATGCGCTTCGTAATAGTTGTCAAGCGTTTGCGCCCACACGTGCTCCCCGAAACCCCAATCGGCATCCATCGTCCCCAACATTGCGGCATCGCGATGAGCCGCCAGGCGAACACGCGCGAACAGAGCATTGCGCACCAGAACCGTAAGGCCACGCCTATCTTTCACAACCGCGTCGCGACCGCTCACGTCGGGAGGCGCCGCGTCAACCGCTACGCCAGCGTTCTCCCATTCGTCGATCAAGCTGCTGTCAACGCTTCTCACCACCAGGCCAAGCCACGACACGATATCCTCAAGCTGCTCATCGCGCTTCCCCTCCACCACGGTGCGGTCCAATGCGCGGAACGCTTCGGAAAGGTAGCGCAGCAATATACCCTCATAGCGCATGATGCCAAGCTTTTGGATATAGCCCTTGAAATCCGCCGCGCTCTCCAGCATATCGCGCAGCACCGATTTCGGCCGCAGGCAGTAATCCCGCGCCCACGGCACCGCTTCGCAGTACGTGCCGAACGCCTGATCAAGCAGCTCTTCCAACGGCTTCGGATACGTCACCTCAGCAATGCGCTCCAGGCGCTCCTCGTACTCCACGCCGTCCATCTTCATTTCCGCCATGGCGGCATCGCGCGCCTTGCGCTCCTGCGCGCGCAGGATTTGGCGAGGGTCTTCCAGCGTTGCCTCGACCATGGACACCACGTCGAGCGCGTATTCAGGGCTTTCCGCATCAAGCAGCTCGATTGCCGCGAGCAAGAAAGGCGAAAGCGGCTGGTCGAGAGCGAAATCTTCCGGCAAGTCCTCAGTGACGGCGTAATCGTCTTCCCCATCGACGCCACCGCCAGGCGTATACACCACCACGTCCGCATCGATAAGCGTTTGCAGAACCTCGGCCGCGCGCACGTGCAGGGCAAGTTTTTCCTCGTCAGGCTGCAGGCTGTCATCGATCAGCTTGTCAACGCGAGCCTTCGCATTGCCCCCTTGCTCCACTTCGGCAAGAACCATGGAATGCGTCACCTTCATGCGAGATGCAAGCTTCTCCGGCTCCGAGGCGACCAGCGTCTCGAACGTGTTCTCATTCCAGCCGACAAACCCCTCGGGCGGCTTTTTCTTCTTGATTCGCTTGAGCTTTTTCGGATCGCCCGCCGCCTTCACCTCGGCCTTATGGTTTTCGATATCGTGCTCGGGGGCCTGGGCGATGACCACGCCTTCGGTGTCGAAGCCCGAACGACCCGCACGCCCGGCGATTTGGTGGAACTCCCTGCTGCGCAGACGCCGCATCTTCTTTCCATCGAATTTCGTCAATTGCGTGAGCAGCACGGTGTGGATGGGCACGTTGATGCCCACGCCGAGCGTGTCCGTACCGCAAATAACGGGCAGCAGGCCTTGCTGAGCAAGCTTTTCAACCAACAAGCGATAACGCGGAAGCATGCCGGCATGATGCACGCCCACACCGCAGCCCAGCAGACGCTTCAAGGTTTTGCCGAACGCCGTGGAGAACTGCGTACCCTTCATGGCCTCTTTGACGGCTTCGCGCTGTTCCTTGGTGGCAACGCCATAGCTTGCCAGCGATTGCGCCGAGGTGAGCGCAGCATCCTGCGAGAAATGCACGACATAGATAGGCCCTTCCCCTTTGCGCAAGGCAAGCTCGACAGCGCCTTCCAGGGCATCAAGGGAATATTCGTACGCAAGCGGCACGGGACGCGGGGCGTCGACCACCGGGGAAACATCGCGGGTTGTTTGCCGCTTCAACAGTCCCTCTATCTGGCTGATGTCGCCAAGCGTGGCACTCATCAGCAAGAATTGCGTCTTCGGCAGCGTGAGCAGCGGCACCTGCCAGGCCCACCCGCGATCGCGATCGGCGAAGAAGTGGAATTCGTCCATGGCAACGCTGTGGATAAGGGCATCCGGGCCTTCGCGCAGCGCCTGATTCGCCAAGATTTCCTGCGTGCAGCAGATAACCGGAGCTGTGGTGTTGATATGCACGTCGCCCGTGATCATGCCGACGTTTTCCTTGCCCAGCAGCTTCACCAAGTTGAAGAACTTCTCGCTGACGAGCGCTTTGATGGGAGCGGTGTAGTACGACGTTTCCCCAAAACACATGGCCATGAAGTGCATGCCCAGCGCCACCAGGCTTTTCCCGCTTCCGGTGGGCGTTCCTAAAATGACATGGTCCCCCACCATAAGCGACATAAGCGCTTCCTCCTGGTGAGGCCACAGCTCTATGCCACGCCCGGAAACCCATTCGGTGAAGGCCTCGAACGCCTCCTCTTCCGTAAGATCGGGGTTCGTGTCATATAGATGGTACGCGAGCGCGCCCAATTCGCCGGGCTCAAGCTTCTCGACCCCATCCGCGAGCGCCTCCACGATGTCTTCGCCTTCATATGATTGCACTTCCGCCATACCCGTTTTCCTTCGATTTCGACACGACCACTTGCATCCGTTGTTTCATCTTGCTTATACTATAGTATACGAACAGATGTTCTGTCAACGCCGCTCGCGCCTTTCGCGGAGCCGACATAGCGAATTGCAAGGAGTTGCAGGTAGAATGTTCGGGAACTGTACGCACCCGGTTCGCACGCCTCGCACCACGCGCGAACCAATCGTCGATAGGCGGCGAAAATGAGCTTGCGAAACGTTGATCACAAGGAGACGAAGCTGCGGACGACCAGCGGCTTTATCATTCTAGTACTTCTGACGCTGTTCGCCATGACGCTCTACACCGTCGCCCTGTCCGACACGCTCAGCAAAAGCGTGCTGGAAAACGCCATCACCGAAAGCACCGACCGAACGGACGTGATGCACCAAGGTTTCAACAAGCTCATAGAAACCGAGGACTTCACCGAGATCAACACGATCGACGACAAGCCCAGCGATCGCTATCAAAACCTTCAGGCGCACATGAACGAAATCCGTTCCATGAACTCCACGCGCTATTTCTACACCGCCAAACGAAACGAAAAGGGCATGCTCGTCTACTTGGTCGACGGCCTGGAAAAGGACGCGGAGGACTTCCGCAACCCCGGAGACCCCATCGAAGACGAGATGATCCCCTACATCGAACGCGCGCTGAGCGGGGAAAGCGTCTATTCACAGGACATCATCGACACCACATGGGGACACATCTTCACCTCCTGCTACCCGGTTTACGACGATGCCAGCGGCCAAATCATCGGCGCGGTATGCATCGAAACCGACATGGAGCCAACCTACGAGTTCATATCCGACCACCAAATCACACTGCGCAATTCCGCCATCATCGCCGCGATTATCGTGATCGCCCTGATGATCTGCGTGTTCCTGTTCGTGCGCCACTACCAAATCCGCGACGAGGAAGACCAGCGCAAGCTGCTGAACAGCTACAGCCAGCTGGAAGACGCACTTGCACGGGAAACCAAGCATTCCGAGATCATTTCGGCCTTGGCCAACATTTACACCACCATTTTCATGGTCAATCTTGAAACCCGCACCTATGAGATCATCGAGAGCGTTGACCTGATGCACGGGCTGACCGCGCGCACCGGCAGCGTCGATAGCGCGATCGAAGGCATCCTCGGCGCCTTCATGGCCCCCGAGATGCGCAATGACATGCGCAAATTCCTGGACGTGGGCACCCTTTCGCAGCGCATGGGATCCGCGAACACCGTCATGACGGAATATCGAAACCCCAACGGGCGATGGTTCCAGGCACGCTTCATTGCGAAGAAACGCAATGAAAAAGGCGAGGTCACCGAGGTGCTCTACGCCGCGCGTGACTTCACCGACGAGAAAAAGCGCGAGCTTGATCTGCAAGACCGGCTCATCGAAAGCGCAACCGAAGCCAGAAAGGCCAACCTGTCGAAAACGAGTTTCCTGCGGCGCATGAGCCACGACATCCGCACGCCCTTAAACGGCATCATCGGCATGCTGCACATTCAGGAACGCTATGCCGATGACCCTGCGAAGTCGGCCGAATGCAAGCAGAAAATCCTGCACTCGGCCGATTATCTGCTCGATTTGGTGAACAACGTTCTGGATATCAGCAAGCTGGAATCGGGCGCGCTCGAGCTTGAAAACAAGCCGTTTAACCTGGGGGAACTGCTGCTGAAGTCGCTTTCAGTGGTGGAGACGACCGCCACGGAAAACGGTGTGAAGGTAACCGGCGGGGTCGAAAGCAGCAACCTTGAGCACCGCAACCTCATCGGCAGCGCGGTGCACCTGAACCGCATTCTGATGAACCTTGCCAGCAACGGCATCAAGTACAACCGAGTCGGTGGAGAGGTGTTCCTCAGCGCCACCGAAATAGCAAGCGACAACGATACCGCCACCTTCCGCTTCATCTGCAAGGACAACGGCCTGGGCATGAGCGAGGAATTCCAAAAGCACGCCTTCGAACCGTTTTCCCAGGAAGGGAAGGAAACCACGACGAGCTTCACCGGATCTGGCCTGGGACTTTCCATCGTGAAGGACATCGTCGAGATGATGGGCGGCACCATCACGCTTGAAAGCCAGGAGAACGTCGGCACCACCATTGAGGTCGTTTTGACGTTCGAGATCGACCACGAAGCGCAGAACGCGGCGGCGCAGCCAAAGACCGCCGAGCCGATCGACCTGCGCGGAAGGCGCGTTTTAGTGGTTGAGGACAACGAGCTGAACATGGAGATAGCCCACCTGATGCTTGAAGAGGCGGGGCTTATCGTTACCGAAGC
>CAVHFC010000084.1:0-3820 GCA_963635025.1 Eubacterium sp. CAG:786 | reverse complement strand
AGGGCAGTCGCTAAATCGCAAGCCGTCTGTTGCCAATCGGGGCAACATCACCCCCGTTCGGCTAGGCTATCAGTCGCCGCCGCGGCAGTGAACGAGACGGCGGACATAGCCTGGAACCGCAAAGGCATCCAGTCGCAGATAACCCAGGGCATCATGCTCGGCGAGTCCATCCCCAAGATCGCCAAGCGCATGGAGCGGGTGGGCGCGACCAACAAGGCGCAGGCCGTCCGATGGGCGAGGACGTTCACCGCAGCCGCCGAGGGCGCGGGTCGCATCGCGTCGTATAAGCGGGCCATCGCCATGGGCATCAAGCTCAAGCACCAATGGCTGGCCACGCTGGACGACCGCACGCGCCACAGCCACCGTCAGATCGACGGCGAGGTGCGCGAGGTCGGGGAGAGATTCAGCAACGGGTGCCGATACACGGGCGACCCGAGCGCGCTGTACAGCGAGATATGCAACTGCCGGTGCGCGCTGAGGCCGGTGCTGGAAGGCGTGGATCAAAGCGACTCCGAGCGATGGAGCAAGCTGCCCGAGGGCATGACGTATGAGCAGTGGAAGGCTGGGAAGCGGGCGGAAGCAGCAGCGGAAACGCTGAGGGCCAGCCTCTCCACCGGGGAGGCCGTCAGCGCGAAAGCCGTGCGCGCAGTCATCTCGAAGGTCGTGCCTCTCGGCCCCGAGCGCGGCAAATCTGCTGCGGATTACATCGACACAAGCAATCTTCCGAACCGTCACATAGCGATGTTCGACAAGGCGATAACATACGTTCCAACCTCGATGCTGAACACCGTCAAGGCCGCTAGCGTTAAGGCGGCGCACGATCCAGCAAACGCTCGTTCCAAGTTCTCTCCGAGAAAGAACACCATCTTTGTCGGGTGGGAGGCTGACGAGCTTACCGTCGTGCATGAGCTTATGCACGCGGTAGGTGCGCACGACGTGGATTTTCATCTTGCTGAAGAGCGTTATTTCAAAGACAGAACCGCAAGCAAGAAGACTAAAACATTGCGGGATATTACCGGCGATATGGGTTACCGCACCGATGAAATCGCTTACGACATGGGCGGCAATTGCATCGACCCTTACGTTTTTAAGGATTACGGAGGAGGTGCTTACGAGCTTATGAGCATGGGGGTCGAAACGCTATATCGGTCACCGGTTTCATATTCGAACGACCCGAATATGCTAAAATGGGTCTTGTCAATGTTAGGCAGATTCGGGGCAAAATGAGCGATTATGCGAAATATAGAATCGCAGATAACGAGGTGATCCGGACTGCCCGTTTGTATATGTCGCGCCCAGATGATTATGAGCTATCGCCTTTCGAACTTGAGATAGAGAAGGTCATCGAAGAAAGAATCATAAAGCCCGACCTTGCTGGCAAGTATGGATACACGATCGACCCTTATAAAGCCGCAAAATCAATCCTCGCCGACCATTACGGGTACGCGGAAATGATCGAAACCCATTACGTTTGGGAACCTGAAATCGTTTACTAACTCAAGCCTCGCCACTGCGGGGCTTTTTCTTTGCCGTTACCTGGGGGCTACGCTGCAAGCAACCGATAGAAGGGAGCGCGCATGCGGCCAATGCCGGAGCTTGCGGTGGAGGAGGTCCCCACCGAGCAGCTGGTGCCTTACGTTAACAACGCGAAGATCCACACCAGCGAGCAGATCGACCAGATAATCGCCAGCATCGAGGAGTTCGGCTTCAACGACCCCGTTGCCGTCTGGGACAACCCGAAGGGAGAGACGGAGATCATCGAGGGGCACGGTCGCGTCATCGCGGCGAAGAAGATGGGGCTTGAGACCCTGCCGGTCATCCGCCTGGACCACCTGAGCGACGAGCAGAGGCGCGCCTACACCCACGTCCATAACCAGCTGACCATGAACACCGGCTGGGACTTCGAGAAGCTGGACGCCGAGCTTGAAGCGCTCGCCGACCTCGACATGGACATGGATGCGTTCGGCTTCGATTCGCTCGGGGACTTCGAGGATTCCACGGAGCCGTCGGAGGAGGCGGACATCAACCCATACCAAACAATCTCACCCGTCAGGCCAGAAACGCCGCTATCTCCCGCAGGGCGGTCGCCGCCTCATCGTAGGTGACGTCCTCGTACAAAAGCGGCATCGTTATGCGCTCGTAGTCAGACCTATATGGTTCCTTTTCGACGATTTCCATAAGGACGGTCGACAGGTCGATACCGTCGCCGGCCGACAGGTTCCCATGTCCGCCGTACCTCTGCGCTCTCGTGGTATCCATAAGGGAGCGCATCCCGCCGTCCAGAGAAACCATGCCGAGGAGTTTGCGCAGGTCGTAGATGTGCCTGGACTGGCGGGGCGGAATGCTGCCGGACAGGTAGTAGTCGCAGATAGCGAACACTTTGTCGGCGAACGTGCGCTCGAGCGAGTTCGCCCTCACATCGAAAGGCAGCAGGCCGAGCTCCCCAGCCAGTTTCGCATCCCGCGCTTCAACAAAGGCCCCGGCGAAGCTCTGCACGGGCCTGATGCCGTAGGGCGAGGCGGGCGTCATCACGGCCGTCTCGAGAATCAGCGATCGCGCCAAGCCGCCCAAGGCGATGTCGTAGCGGTTGTATTCCCTGCGGCTCCTGGTGCCCGACAGGTTGGATATCTCGACGCCGAGGGCGCCGGCGGACTCGACAACCGCGCGCTTTATGGCCTTTCGCATGCCCTCGGTCGCATGCTCGTACGGAATCCCCAGGTCAACGTCCTCGGAAAAACGGCTTATCGCGCCGTAGCACTTCGACAGGCACGTCCCGCCCTTGAACACGAGGGTGTCGCTGCGTTTCATGACCTCGGCGAGCATCGCCATCGCCCAATAGTCCTTGGCGACGAATTCCTCGCTCATTGAGAACTCGGCGGCCGCACCCAGCAGCGCCTCCTCGAAAAGAGCCGCGTCATCATGCAAATACACCGAAAGCCTCGCTCTCTATCAGCCTCTTTGAAGTTTTCGCCGGATAGTAGGCGGCGTAGGCGAAGGCACGGTCGCGGCCTGCCTTGCACGCAAGGTCGTGCAGATTGCAAAGAGCAGCCTTGCCCAGCTCCTTCGGGGAAACCGCCGACACGGCGTCAAGGAACCTGAGCACATCAACGTTCTCTGCCGTCACCTCGCACCTGGGCTTCCTGATGACGACGTCCTTCCAGCCGCCAAAGGGGCCGAGGCTCCTCACCCTCTTCGACGCAACGTTGGTCGTAACCTCCAGCACGGCAGGGACTTGCTCGGACAAGCCGGCGCGATTCTCCAGGGTCAGGCCCGAGTAGTACCCGAACACGTCATCGCCGCACGCGATGAACCTTCGCTCGACGACGGACTCCGCGGACAGGGGGACCTTGCCGAAGAGGCCCTGCCGGGGAACGTAGTAGACCCCGCGGTCGTAGCGCTCCAGAGAGCCCCTGGAAATAGCGGTATCGATGCGCTGATACACGGTAACGCGCGAAACGTCGGAAAACAGCGACAGGATGTCGCCGACAAGGATTGGGCGCCCCTCGCCGAACCGCTCCAGCAATATTTCATCGAATTCTTCCATGGCTGCATTCTGCGCTGCAACGTGAAGCTTTACAAGTTTTCACATTTTATATGCATAACAGTAAAGCGACCAGCTGTTCGAACCACGAGCAAATCTTGTCGCCTGCGCGTCTCGCCTGTCATGAACAGCGCTGATCCTATGGCGCCGAAGCTCTCGCCATCCGCTATCGAATGTCCGATCCGACCAGGCTGAAGCACGATGCCCCAAAACCTATTCCGGCATTATCGCATGTGCATAATGAATCGGTTACCAGTCAGGGTGACACTGCTCCAAAAC
>CAVHFC010000083.1:0-9800 GCA_963635025.1 Eubacterium sp. CAG:786 | reverse complement strand
CCGATGGACTTCGCGCCGAACGGGCCGGTGGGCTCGTAGGACTGCTCGAACTCCACCTTGATGCGCCCCGTGTCCAGCCTCGAGGGAATGCGGTACGTGAACAGGCTCGATTCGCGAATGCGCCCCGAAGGCGTGCGCGTCACGTCCTCGAACAGCGTGTGCCCGATGCCCTGCACGATGCCGCCTTCGGTCTGAATGCGCGCCAGGGCCGGGTTGATGGGGATGCCGCAATCGACCACGGCGGCGTAGTCGAGCACCTCCACCACGCCGGTTTCGCGGTCGAGCTCGATTTCCACCATGCCCACCATGTAGGGCGGCGGGGAAACAGGCGACGAATGCGTGGCCGTGACCTCGGCCGACAAACAGCTGCTGCGCTGGCTCTTCCCGGCGATGTCGGCCAGACAAACCGTCTCGCCCGTGCCCTCGCGCAGCACCTGGCCGTCCTCGAAGCGCAGCTCGGCCGCTTCGCAGCCCAAAAGCTCGGCGGCGATGGCGCACAGGCGCTCCTTGAGCTGCGTGCAGGCCTTCTGAACCGCCATACCGGTGACGTAGGTGGTCGAGGAGGCGTAGGACCCCGAGTCGTAGGGAGAAGCGTCGGTGTCGGCTCCGAACACCGAAACGTCGTCGACCGAGCACTCCATATGCTCGGCGACCATCTGCGCCAGAATGGTGTCGCAACCCGTTCCCATGTCGGCCGCGCCGATGAGCAGCATGAACGACCCGTCGTCGTTCACCTTGACGGTGACCGACCCCACGTCAACCCCGGAAATGCCGCTGCCCTGCATGGACATGGCCACACCCGCGGCGCGCACACGACCGTTCCCCATGTCGCGCACGGGGTACTTCGCATCCCAGTCGAACATCTCGCGGCAATGCTGCATGCAGCGGTCGAGTGCGCACGAGTTCGCCATCTCGCCGTAGTACGCCAGCATCGGCATGCCCTCGCGCACCATGTTGCGCTCGCGCAGCGCCACCGGGTCGATCCCAATCGTTTCAGCCAGCTCGTTGACGGTCGTTTCCACGGCGAACTGCCCCTGCGTGGCGCCGAACCCGCGATACGCGCCCGAGGGCTGCATGTTCGTGTACACCACGTTGGCGGTGAACCGGAACGCCTCGAGCGAGCCGGAGTACAGCGGGATGGACTTGTGCCCGGAAAGCCCCACCGTCGCCCAGCCGTGCTCTCCATAGGCGCCCGAATTCGAAAGCGTGGTCACCTCAAGCGCACGGATGATGCCGGATGAAGCGGCGCCCAAGCGGACCTTCACTTCCATCTCGTGGCGCGGGGAACCGCAAGTCTGCGCCTCCTCGCGACTGAACACGCACATCGCCGGGCGGCCCGTCTTCATGGCGACGAACGCCGGGTACACCTCGCACACCGCGGTCTGCTTCGCGCCGAAGCCGCCGCCGATGCGCGGCTTTTCCACGCGGATGCGGCTTTTCGGGATGCCGAGCGCGTGCGACAGGATGCGACGCACGTGGAAGACGATCTGCGTGGAGGAGATCACATGCAAACGGCCGTAGGCGTCCATGTGGGCGAACGTGCGGAAGGTTTCCATCATGGCCTGGTTGAACGCCTTCGTGTGATAGGTGCGCTCCAGCACGATGTCGCAATCGGCGAGCACCGCGTCAACGTCGCCTTCGCTATCGGCGGTGGCGCCCACGAGGTTGCGCGTGTTGTCGCCGCCCAGGTCGCACAGCATGCGCCAGTCGTCCTCGGGATGCACCAGAGTTGGGTTGTCCTTCGCGGTGCGGAAGTCGAGCACCGGCTCGAGCACGTCGTAGGTGACCTTGATGCGCGAAAGGGCCGTGGCGGCGGCCTTCTCGTTTTCCGCGGCCACGATGGCGACCACGTCGCCGACGAAGCGCACGTGGCGATCGATGATCAGGCGGTCGTAGGGGCTTGTCTCCGGGTAGGTCTGCCCCGCGTTGGAGAAGCGGTTGTTCGGCACGTCTTCCCAGGTGTAGACGTCGACGACGCCGGGAACCTTCTTCGCCTTGGAAACGTCGATGGCTTTCACGATGGCGTTGGCATGCGGGCTTCTCAGCAGCTTCACCACCAGCGCGTCGGGCGTGATGTCCTGCGTGTAGAGGGGTTTGCCCAGCAGCAGCTGCAGCGAGTCCTTCTTGCGAACGGACTTGCCCACCGATTGGTAATCCGGCCTATCCACGGGACACCTCCTTTGCGTCTTTGTTTTGCGGGGCTGCGTCCGAGCGGGGCGCGACGGCAGCGCAGCCCGCGGCGGCGCCCTCTCCCGCGCCGGCCTCGCCGCGCCCAGCACCCGCACCCCTGCCATCCAAGAAGTTGCGGATGCCGCGCAGCTGCCCGACATAGCCCGAGCAGCGGCACAGGTTGCCGCTTAGGTACGCCAGGATCTCGTCGTCGGTCGGATCGGGGTTTTCCCGCAGAAGCGCGATGGTGTTCATCACGAAACCCGGGTTGCAAAAACCGCACTGCTCGGCGCCTTGGTCGGCAATGAACCCCACGAACGCGGACGCCTCTTCCTGCAGACCCTCCAACGTGTCGACGGCATGCCCGTCGGCACGCGCCGCCAAAACCGAGCACGACAGCACGGGGGTGCCGTCGAGCAGCACCGTGCACAAACCGCAGGACGACGTCTCGCAGCCGCGCTTCACGCTGGCGCAACCGTGCGCGCGCACGAAATCGATGAGCAGCAGGTCGGCCGGCACGTCCTCGGCGACGGCGCGGCCGTTGAGCTTGATCCTCACTTCCATCTAGAGCACCTCCGCAAGCGAGAGCAGGGCGCGGCGCACCAGAGTGGGCACCAAAGCACGACGATATTGCGCACTGCCCCACATGTTCCCCGACACCGTGATGATGCCGGCAGCCCAGTCGGCGAAGGCGGCGGCGGAATCCTCGGTGATGCCGCCCGCCAAAATGCCCTCGTCGTCGCGCAGCACCACCGCGCGCGCGGGACGGGCGCCCACGCACACGCGATATTCGCCGTCCACGCACGACGCCGCGCAGTTCAGCGACGGCAGGTCGGTTCGCTGCTTGCGCACCACCTGATAAGCAAACGCGCCCGGGCGCTTCTTGACGATGAGGCGCACCAGAATGTCGCGGTCGTACCTCATGTTCGCGAACTTCTCCAAGGGCATGATGCCGCCTTCGTGCAGCTCAACGTAGCTGTCCATGGAAAGGAACACGGTGAGCACGTCGGAGAACCCCATGCGCCGCCACAGGCTTCCGCCCACCGTGGCCCCGTTGCGGAACTGCACGCCAACGATGTCGCGAAACGCCGCCGCAACCGCCCCGCACGAATAGGCTGCCAGGCCGGGATGCGTCTCCAGCTGACGCAGCGTGACCATGGCCCCGATGCGGAACTCTTCCTCGGTCTCCTCGATTTGGTCAAGCCCCAAGTCGCACAGGTCGATGACGGTGCCGAGGGAATGGTTGCCCATCTTCATCCACAGCATGCCCGCCACCACGCGCGTGCGCTTCTTCTGGTTCAGCTCCCACGCCTCGTCGAGGCTTTGCGGGCGGATATATTTCTGAAACGTTAGAATGATAATCGCCTCTTACTGGAGGTTTGCACAATTGCCCACAGTATACTGTGGGCGCGATTCAAGAACCCACCCGTCCTTGAAAACGCCCCCGTTCAACCACTGAATTTGCAGAGGTGCCCACCACCATGATGAACCGCAACGAAAGCCTGAAATGCATGCACGGATGCATCATCATGGCGTCGGGCGTGGGCAGGCGCTTCGGAGGGAACAAGCTCTTAGCCGAGGTGGGCGGCGCGCCGCTTATCGCCCACGTGTTGCGAGCAACGGAAGGGCTGTTCGCAAAGCGGGTAGTGGTGACGCGCCATGCGGAAGTGGCGAAACTCTGCCGGCAGGCGGGCGTGAACGCGATCGAGCACGCCGAACCGAGCCGAAACGACACCGTGCGCCTGGGGATGGACGCGATGCAAGACTGCGACACGGTCACGTTCTTCCAGGGTGACCAGCCGCTTATCGCGCCGGAAACCATCGCCGCGCTTCTGCGCAGCGCCGAAGACGATCCGGCGAGCATTTGGCGCGCCAGCTTTGCGGGCACGCCGGGCGCGCCGGTGCTGTTCCCCGCCTGGACCTTTGACGAACTGCGCACGCTTCCCGAAGGCAAAGGCGGCGGATTCGTGGCGAAGACTCACCCCGATCGCGTGCGCCTCATTGAAGCAGCAAGCGCCTGGGAACTCTTCGATGTGGACACCGTCGAGGACCTGCAGGCGCTTGCAAAACATCTTTCCAAGGGAAGCACCGATTAACCGCTTTTGCGCTGCACGCGAGGGGCAGCGCAAATCCGACACCGCTTCCCTAACCCCTACCGCGGGTGCTTGCGCTCCCAGCGCGAGAAGTTGTCCTGCGGAAGCACGATGTTCAGCAGGATGGCCACCGCGGCGGCGGCAACGATGCCCGAACCGCCGAAGATCAAGCTCACCCATTCAGGCGCGCCGGCCAGCACCGCTGAATTGGCGCCGATGCCGTAGCCCAAGCCCAGCGCGACCGAGACGATGCTCAAGCTGCGCGCGGTCAACGGCTCGCGCGTGATCAGCTGGATGCCGCTGACCACGATGGACGAGAACATGATGACGGCCGCGCCGCCGAGCACGGCCTGCGGCATGATGGAGATGACCGCGCCGAGCTTCGGGCACAAACCGCACAGCACGAGGAAAATGGCGCCGGCGGCCAGGGCCTTGCGGTTGACCATCTTCGTCATGGCCACCAAGCCTACGTTCTGGCTGAACGAGGTGTTCGGCAGCACGCCGAACAGCGCCGCGAACGACGAGCCCAAGCCGTCGCACATCACGCCGCCGGAAAGCTCCTTGTCGGTGGCCTCGCGGTCCATGCCGCCCTGCGTGACGCCGGAGATGTCGCCGACGGTCTCGACCGCCGTGACAATGAACATCACCATCACCGGGGCGATGGCGCGCATGTCGAAGACGGGTGCGACCGGCATGAGGTCGGGCACGGCGAACCAGGCCGCACTGGCAACCTTATCCCAGTTCAGAACCCAAGCCTTCGTGTATTCGGCGCCGTCGGCGGAAATGCCGGTGGTGGGCAGCACGAGCCCCATGATGCCCGCGATGACGTAGCCCACGATGATGCCGACCAGGATGGACGAGGCGCTCACGAAGCCGCCCGTCGCATGCTTGACCGCCAGGATGACGACGAGCACCACCAGCGCCAGGCAGAGATTTTCCGCCGAACCGAAGTCCACGGCGCTGCTTCCGCCGCCGAACGAATTGACGCCGACGCTGATGAGGCTCAGGCCGATGGAAAGCACGACCGTGCCCGTGACCACCGACGGGAAGAACCTGCGCAACGGTTTCAAGAAGAAGCCGAGCACCGTTTCGAACAGGCCGCCGATGATGGAGGCGCCCATGATGGCACCGTAGGCGACCAAACCGCCGCCCATGGAGGCCGCCACCGAGTTGAACACCCCGATGAAGCCCGAGGACGTGCCCATGATGATGGGGACCTTGCCGCCGATGGGCCCGATGCCGAACAGCTGCACGAGCGTCACGATGCCCGCCACGAGCATGGCATTTTGCAGAAGCGCCAGCTGCACGTCGGCGAATTCCGCGGTTGCCAGGCCGCACACGCCGGTCACGATGAGCAGCGGCGTCAGGTTTCCCACGAACATGGCCAGCACGTGCTGCAAGCCGAGCGGGATGGCCTGGGCAACGGTGATGTCGCCTTCGAACGAGAAGACGCCCAGCGACGGGGCCTTGGCCGGGGCGTCTGTCGCCTCGGCGGTCGCAGGGGCGTCTTGCGAAGCCGCGGGGGCTTCAGCCTGCTTTTCCTCTTCCATATGCTTCTTTCCCTATAAGAGACAGTGATAGAAGAAAAATACCATCACGACCCGGCAAGTTGAAGAAACAATGAGAGAAGTAACGAAGATTTACGCGACGGCGAGCCTCGCTGACACCAGCGAGTCGAGGCGGCCGAACTCGCCGACAACCAGATTCGCGGCCTTCTGCACGACCGCCTGGTTGTCGGCTTGCGCGTTCGCGTCTGCCCAGATCGGCAGAACCTTGACCTTGAACTCGCCCTCCAAGCGCTCCTTGGCGGCCTCAAGATTCGCCGCGCTGCGCCCGGTGATGGCCAAGTTCGCGCCTTCTTTGGCGAAGGCTCTCGCAATGCTGTAGCCGATCGATCCAGCCGATTCGTCTTTCAGGGCGACGAATCCGACACCGGTAATGCACGCGGTTTTCACGGTGAAGCAACCCGTGCGCATCCTTCTCGTTTCGATAGGGCATTGCGTCTTGCCCGTTGCCAGCGCGGCCGGCAGAAGCGGCGAGCCTTTCGGCAGGCGTACTCTGTGAGCCGCGAAGAAAACGAACCTTGTACTAGTGTAGGAATGATTTGGTTTGGTCGGAAGAACCAGTGTGCTATTGTTTGAGCAAACCAGTTTTGCGCTGAATCTTGCTACCAACTCACGCGAAACACCGGAGAAAAATGGCGTCTATCTCCTGATATGGCGAAGTAATAAGAGGTGAATATCTTTGGCTCGCAAAAATCAAGCGCTCATGCTCACCTATAATCTGGACAACAGAGGAACCAGTTCTGTTTACGAATATCTCTACCAGTTGATCCGCGAGGACATCGCGCAGGGGACCATCCCGAGCAACGCCAAGCTTCCCTCGAAGCGCGCTCTCGCCGCCCACCTCGGCATCGGCGTTGCCACGGTGGCCGCAGCTTACGAGCAGCTGATCACCGAGGGCTTCGTGCGCTCCGAGCAACGCCGCGGCTTCTTCGTGGAAAACGTACCGCAATACCGGTGTAAGGCGGTTACCGAAACTCACAACGAAACACCCGCAGACGAGGCGACACAAACCATGAAGCCCGCCTACGACCAGGACTTCTTCGTCGATTTGAAGGCCAACCGCACCAGCGTCGACCTCTTCCCCACCTCCGTGTGGGCGCACTACATGCGCGAGGCGCTGTCGCTGCCCTCCTACCAGCTGCTGCGCCCCGTTCCCTTGAACGGCCTGCCCGAGCTGAGGCGGGCCATCGCGGCATACCTGCGGCGCGCCCGAGGCATGGACGTTTCACCGGAAAGCATCGTCATCGGCGCCGGCAGCGAGTACCTGTACGGCCGCCTGCTGCAGATGATGGGCCCAAACACCATCTTCGCCATGGAAAATCCCGGCTACAAGAAGTTCGCCGCCATCTCGGAGCTGTACGGAAACCCCTGGAGGGGCGTTGCCATCGACGAGGCGGGCCTGATCATCGACGCGCTTGAGGAATCCGGCGCCGACGTGGCGCACGTTTCAGCGGCCAACCACTTCCCCACCGGCATCGTGATGCCCATCAAACGCCGGCTTGAGCTGCTCGAATGGGCGGGGCGCGCCCGCAAGCGGTTCATCATCGAGGACGACTACGACAGCGAGTTCCGCTACGTCGGCCGGCCGATCATGCCGCTGTTCGCCGACGATGCGGCCGGCAAGGTGATCTACATGAACGCGTTCTCGAAAACGATGATGCCGAGCCTGCGGATCAGCTACCTGGTACTTCCCCCTCAGCTTTTAGCGCGCTACCTGGAAACGATGAGCTTCTACTCGTGCACCGTTTCGAGCGTCGAGCAGTATGCGCTGGCCCGGTTCATCGACGAGGGCCACCTTGAACGGCATGTGAACCGCATGCGCAATTTCTACCGCAACCAGCGAGCATCGGTGCTGCGCGAGATCGCCCGGTCACCGCTCGCCGGCATTTCCGCCGTTGAGGAACGCAACGCCGGCACGCATTTCCTGCTGCATGTGCGCACAGCCTTGAGCGAGAAAGAGGTTCGGCAGCGCGGAAGTGAGGCGGGGCTGAATATCTCCATGCTGAGCGACTACCAACTTGGAGCGGGACCGGGCGCTTCGCCCCGGCAGGGACGCGAAGAGCGGAGCTGCGGGCGCACGGGGGAAAGCGAAGGCGCGAGTACCAGCGCAAGCGTTCGCGAAGAGCAGCGCGAGAAGCTGCCCGAAGGCGCCGACGCCCTTGCGATCGTGGTCAATTACGCGGGCATCTCCCCCGATCGCGTGGAGGAAAGCATCCGACGTCTGGCCGGGATCTTCCCGGAATGCGCGAACCGGTAGGATTCGCAAGGCCAAAGCGGGCCAGAGCGAAAAGAAGAGTGGTGCACCTTCGGTGCTTCCTATTACGGTGCGAGACATGTCTCGCACCCACGAATATTGAGGTCCGAAGCGCTACAGCTTGCTGCCAGTGTTCGTAGGCCCGAGCCATGGCTCGGGCCTTATTCGAGAGCATCCGAAGGATGCGACACACATTTCCCGGACGAGCGAGCGGACGGTTAACGGTCGGCAGCACGTGCACGTCACCGCACGTGGAGAACCCGTTACGCGATGATGACAGCTTGCGGGAAGCGACCCGGGCGCCCATCAGGTGCGCTACCCTCGACGAGACGGGGCGCCTCGCAACGCCCGCCCCGCAAACGAAACCCTTCGCGGCACGCACCTGGCCGCGCCGCATGCAGAATCGAAGGTGAACGACATGCCCTTGCACCCGCGCATCATCGACGTCACGCCCATCTCGGCTGCCCGAGGCGCCGCAGCCGCCGCCGAAGCGGCAAGCGATGCATTCATCCCGCCCTCGTTCGGCAAAAAGGCGAAAACCGTCGACAACGAGCCGCTGCACACCACCTATGTCGACGAGCACGGAAGGCCCACTTCAGACGGCAAAAGTCACACGGTTCCCGCAGCAGCCGCCGGCGTTGCGCAAACCGTCGCTGGCGTGGCCGTGGCCGCCATCGGCGTGCCGATGCTCATCCTGCCCGGACCGGGCGTGCTCACCATCGGCGCCGGCGCCGCGATAGCCGCAGGCGGCATCAAGAAGATTCGCGACTCGAAATAGCGCCGAGCGGCAAACAAATAAGCAGCAGGCGCACAGACGCAGCACCAACCGGCAAGCGCATGCGCGTCGCCAAGCCGGCGAATACACAAGCGGCGGACGCATAAACAACAAGGAAGGCCGAGCGGCGGAAGAAGGGATACCGCCCGTACGGCACGAAAAGCCGTCCGCGCGAGCCTTCCACTATAATCAGCGTATCAATCATCCCTCACCAAGGAGGAACCCATGCCAACCCGTGAAGAACGCCAAGCAAACGCACGCAAGAACCTCGCCCTCATGCGCGGCGCATTCGCCGCCGAAACCCAAGCCACCATCGAAGCCGCGCGCGTGTACGAAGACGGCGAAGGGCGCGACCTGCCCCTGCCCGAGGCCGCGGAAGACGCCGCCACGACCACTTCCGTGACCAGCGATTTCGCCCCACGTGCCCTGCGCCGGGCCGAAGGCAAGACGCTTATCGTCGACCCGTGCGCCTTCACGCGCCCCGGCGGCGGCTATGAAGACGGCTCGTTCGGCCCCGAGCAGATTCTGTGCGCGGAGAGCAACCTCTATCCCGCGCTGCAAGGCTGCAAGAAGCTCTACCACGATGCCAACCGCGGGTTCGCCTCCGGCCAGCTGTTCACCGATCGCGCGCTGTACCTGCCCAACATCGCGTTCGTGCACGACGGCGACATCCGCCACGCCGACGTGCTGGCCATCCCCGAGCCGAACCGCACCCGCGCGCTGGAAAACCATCGCAGCGAACGCGAGGTTGAAGCTGCCCTGACCGCCCGCATCGAGGCGCTGTTGCGCATCGCGGCTGCGAACGAGGCACAAACCCTGATCGTCGGCGCGTTCGGCTGCGGCCCGCAGGGCTTCGAGCCCGCGGTGGTCATCGAGCTGTTCCGCAACTGGATCGCCGCGCACCCCGGCGCCATCGCGCACATCACCTTCGCCGTGCCGCGCGC
>CAVHFC010000082.1:6228-9946 GCA_963635025.1 Eubacterium sp. CAG:786 | reverse complement strand
CGCCGCCTACTCGGCCGCTTCTGCTAGCACGCGCCCGACCTCTTTCTTCAGCACTTCCATGTCGATCGGCTTCGAGACGTGGGCGTTCATACCTGCTGCCAGGGAGGCCTGGATATCCTCCGAAAACGCGTTGGCGGTCATGGCGATGATCGGCACGGACGTCGCCCGCTCATGCGAGCTCGTGCGAATCGCGCGTGCAGCTTCGTAGCCGTTCATGACGGGCATCTGCACGTCCATCAAAATCATGTCGAAATCGCCGGGCTTCGAACGCTCGAACGCCGCCACGACCTTCTTGCCGTTTTCGCAGATGACGCACTGTGCGCCCTCGATGTGCAGCAGCTCCGTCAAGATCTCCGCGTTCAGGGCGTTGTCCTCTGCGCACAGGAAGCGCATCCCCTCAAGCGAGGTCGCGCTCTTCTCGTCGCGCGCATCGTCTTGCTTCGCCGTGGCACCCCCACGCTGCGCGATCTTCATTTCGAGCAAAACCTCGAAGCAGCTGCCGCGCCCTTTCTCGCTGGTGACGCTAATGGATCCGCCCATGATCTCAACCAGGCTCTTCGTGATGGCCATGCCCAATCCCGTGCCTTGGATCTTGTTCGTCAGCGAGCTTTCCTCGCGGGTGAACGCGTCGAAGATCTTGTCCTGAAACTCCTTGTCCATACCTATGCCGTTGTCGATCACCTGGAAGCGGAACTTCGCGTACGACGCCGATCGGGCCGGGCGTTCCTCAACAACGAATTGAACCGTGCCGCCTGTTTGCGTGTACTTCGCGGCGTTCGACAGCAGGTTGCTCGCTATCTGCGCCAAGCGGACATCGTCGCCGTTCAGGTGCTCGTGCTGGATGTTTTTGGTGATGACCTCGAACGTTTGGCGTCGCGCATCCGTTTGAGGACGGAACATGTCCTCAACGTTGCTCACGAACTCAAGAATGCTGAAGTCCTCGCAGTTCAGCGTCGTCTTCCCCGATTCGATCTTGTTCATGTCCAAAACTTCGTTGATGATGGCAAGGAGGTTTTCGGAGGAAAGCTGAACCCGGCGCACGTATTCGCGCACACGCGCCTCGTTGCCCGCGTCGTGGTCGATCAGCGCGGCAAGGCCGATGATCGCGTTGAGAGGCGTTCGGATGTCGTGGGACATGTTGGCGAGGAAGTTCGTCTTCGCCGCGTTCGCGGCCTTCGCGTTTTGCAGGGCCTGAGCCGTGACGGACTGCGCCGATTCAAGTTCGGTGTTCAGAATTTCCAGGCGCTTGCTGTTCTGTCGTTCCCGCTTGATGTTCTGCTTTTCGAAAGCTGCCTTCTGTCTGGCGACGTTCACCTTCCAAAGGCTGAAGAACAGCGCTGCGATCAGGAGCAACAGCGCCGTTGCCATGGCCATGGTCGAATAAAGGACCGTCTTTTGGTAGGAGCTTAACGTGTTGTCGACGGTGCCCTTCGACGCGATGCAAACGAGCGTGGCGCCGTTGTTCTGGATTGGCGCGTAGCCCAGGTAAAGCGCCTGGTCACCGTTGAACAGGCGCACGCCGATGCTTCGCTCGGCAAACGATTGTTGCAGGGAATCCGCCTCGTCGGCGGTGAGCGCGCTATCCTGCTTCAAATGTTTCAGCAGCGAATAATTCTGGAACAGCTTTTCGTCTGACTGGTTGGTGTACAGAACGTCCCCATCGGCGTTGAGCAAAAACAGGAACGCATCGCCGCTGTAGGCGTACAGCTTCAGCACGGAGTCGATTTCCTCACGGTCGATGAGCGCGCCTACCGCCGTGAAGGTTTGCCCGTTGATTTCGTATGCCGGGCAGGGGATGGCCAGCAGGAATTTGCTTTTCGTGGTTTGCCCGTCGTTGTAAGAGATGAGCTTGGCGATATTCTGGTTATTCGCAAGATCGGCCAGGATCGAACTGGGGATATCGAGCCTGCGCTCCTTTCCGTTGATGCCCATCGACGAGCCGTTGTCCCTGATGAAGATAACTTTCCAGCTTGTTTCGTCCTCGAGCGTGTTGACGAGGTGCCTGAAGTTGTCATCTGTGAGAAGGACGCTGCTGTCTTGGCTGGTGTAGCTTTGGATTATGCGCAGGCGGCTGTAGTAGTTTTCCACCTGCAGCTCGTAGCTTTGCTGCAGCTGCTCGACCACGGCTTGCATGCTGGTCTTGCCGTTTTCCTCGATCGCGTCGTCCATCCGGTGCAAAAGCACGTTGATGGATCCGGCGGCGAGCAGCACGATCGCTACTACTACTACTACTACCGGTAGCATCACTCGTTTGTTGTTCAAGAAAGTGTTCGCAGGCTGCATGTTACTTCTGCACCTCGATATAGTTCTCGGGCTGCGCCGGTTGGCGCCCGCTTGCCATAGCCTGGGCCCATGCGCTCGACAGCGTCGCGTCAGCCGCGGCTTCAAGCTTGCCGTCGAAACCGGACAGCACGCCGTCGGTGAGCAGGACGGAGTACTGCGCCGCTTCGTCAAGCGGCGAGCCGTCCACCAGGATGTCCTTCAGGGCGAAATCATCGCCAGAGCTTTGCGCGACGATCTTCATGCCGGACGCGATGGGAAGCTCGTAGACGCTTGCGGGGCAAAAGTCGCCGTCTGCGCCTGCAAGGTTGCGCGCCACCAGCTCTTTTACCTCGGCGCCGGTCATCGTTTCGGCATACAACGATGCGGCGGAGGGCTTGTTGGCGATCATCAGGCCGACCCGACCTTTGGTGCACGGCCCCGCATGGATGGGGGGACGTGAAATAGTAGTAGGGGGCGAATGCCAGCTGCGCCCCTCTTTCCTGTCGAACCGTCGTCAGGATGGAGGAGGCGGCGTCCCTGCCGCCGTTGTTGCTAGGGGAAAGCGCGTAGTCGCACTCGAAGGTCACCGACGCTTCTGCCGCGGGGTTCGTGCTGTTGATGGCTTCGCGGAAGGCTTCATAGGCCTGGGCCTCGTCCATCGTTTTCGTCAGCAGGCCCCTTACGGCTTTCACGCTGGCATCGAACGACGCCTGCGCCGAATAGCGGATGTAGAACTGGTTGTTCTCGATTTCGCTTTCAAGCCCGGTCATGCCGTTGGTGAGGGATGCGATGGCGGGGTTGAACGAGATGACGCTGCTTCCGTTGGCGATGAGCCGCTGGCCTTCGGCTGAGATCAGGTGATCCAGCACGGTCAGCGCGCTCTTGAGTTTTTCCTGGTCATCCGCCAGGTTTCGGCTCATCGCGACATGCAGGGACGGCGTCATGTAAACGTAGCCCTCGTTGGAGGTTTGCGAGAAATACGGCACGCGAACAAGCTGGGCATCCATTTGCTTCTGGCATTGCTTGAGATGAACGGGCGATCCGTGGAACATGGCCGCCCTGCCCTCCACGAACAGCTGCATCGCGGCGTCGGTGTCGACGCTCAAGTCGTCCTGGGTGAAATGGGAGTCCTCGAGCAGCGTTGCGGTGTGCGCCATGATGCTGTTCCATAGGGTGTCGTCGAAGGAGATGTCGGTCTGCGCGCTTTCCGCCTGTGCTCGCCAGTTGATGCCGGAAAGGCTGTTCAGCTCGCCGATGCCGCCTGCTTGGACCATTTCGTGGCTCGACCAGTCCTCTGCGAGGTCGAGCGCATAGGGCTTGATGCCCGCGTCGTAGAAGGCCTGGCAGACCGCTGCGTACTCTTCGTAGTTCTGCGGGAGGTTGAGGCCGTGTTCTTCGAAGAGCGTTTTGTTCGCGATGATCGTTTGCGGGATGCCGCAGATGGGCAGCCAGTTGA
>CAVHFC010000082.1:0-5920 GCA_963635025.1 Eubacterium sp. CAG:786 | reverse complement strand
GTGCTTGTTGCCGAGCGCGTGGCTCCTTGGGTGTTCGTGGCGCAGCCCCCGAAGGTGATCGGCGTCGTGAGCGCTAAGGCTGCGGCCGCCTTCACCAGCGAGCGTCTCGTCATGTTCATGCCCATTGATTTTCCCTCGTCGTCCCCTCATGCAAAAAGCGCTGTCGCAGGAGCAGACAGCGCTTTCGAAGTTTGCAACTGGCTGCCATTTTACAGGCCCTATAGCTTTGCGTCTCAGCCTTTCGACTGATTTGCCGAAATATTGATTTACTTACACAGATGAAGTATACCCGTTCGCCGCTTCCTGTGGGGCTGTGGACGGTAAGTTGATTGAGGGGTGGACCGGGGCAGCTTGGGCTGGCTTGGGCGGCCAGGGCGGCTTGGGCTGGCTTGATTCGCGCATCATTTGCGGAATGGCCAGGGCTCCACTATGATATTCGCCGCAGGAAAAGCGGGTAATCGAGACGAGGACACGGGAGCCAAAAGATTGATCGACCTTAAAGAAGTGCTGGTCGCGAACGGGTTGACCGTGCTGTTGATGTGGTACCTGCTTGATTGCCGCAGAAAAAACCGTGAGAGCACCCATGTGCAAGATCGAATCTACGACGGCATGTGCGTGGTCAATTTGGCCGGCGCCCTGTTCGAGACGATTTCCTTTCTGGTCGATGGCACGGACGTCTTTGGCGGGCGACAAATCAGCTACCTGACCAACAGCCTGTGCTTCCTGGGAACGGTCAGCATCGGTTTCCTCTGGAGCCTCTACGTTGACCTGCGCATTTACGGGAATTACAAGCGCACATCGCGCCGCGTGGCCGCCCTTTGCATCCCTTGGCTCGTTGAAGTGGTCGTCATTTTCATCAACTTGTTCGGGGTCGGATTTCTGTTCACCGTCTCCGCGGACAACCTCTATGCGCGAGGCCCTGGCGTGGTAATCGGTTACGTTTCGCTCATGATCTATTTCGCCTACAGCGTGATTTTGACGATCCGATCTCGAGAAGATGCGAACAACCTGCACTTCTTTCCCGTGCTGTATTTCGTGGGGCCCTGCATCGCCGGCGTGCTCATCCAGTTTTTCTGCTACGGGATCACGACCTCGTGGATTTCCGTGGCCGTGGCGATGATTTTCGTGCAGATGCAAAGCTACGCGGAAAAGACCTACCTGGACGAGCTGAGCGGGCTGTTCAACCGCAGGTTTTTCGATCGGATGCTCGAGAAGCGGGGCAAAGCGGTCGAGGGCAAGGGCTCGCTGTTCGGCATCATGCTCGACATCAACGACTTCAAGGCGATCAACGACAGCTTCGGCCATAACGTGGGCGACCGCGCCATCCGCGTGATGGGGGAGGTGCTGTTCCGGTCGATCCCGGACGGCGCGCGGGCGATTCGCTTTGCCGGTGACGAGTTCATCGTGCTGTTGCCGGGGACCGACGAGCAGCAGGTGCTTTTGGCGATGGATGAGATTCGCGCTGCCCTGGCGCAGATCAACGAGGCGAAGGTCGAGCCGTTCAGCTTGCATGCGGCCATGGGCTACGCGAAGCTGGGACCTGGCGATGACGCGGAGGTGTTCCTGCGCCGCATGGACGAGAAGATGTACGAGGAGAAGCGCGCGTTCCACGGGGAGCTGGCAAAGTAGGGGCGTCCCGCGGCGAACCCGCGGTGCATATCGGGTGCGGGAACGGGCAAACGAATCGGGGCGCGTCGGTGCGGGAGCGGCAAACGAATCGGGGTGCGGCAAGGACCTTCCTGCCGCGCCCCGTGTGGTTGCGCTCGCTTTGCGCTTGCGCGCCTGTTGCTAGTCGATGGCGTTCACCATGGCTCGCAGGATGTTGCGGCGGCTGAGCGCGCCGACGAGCTTGCCGTTGCGCGTGACCGGCACCTTCTTGATGCGCTTACCGGCCAGCACGCCGCAGGCCACGTCAAGCGGCGTGTCTTCTTCAACCGACACCACGCGTTTGGTGGCCAGCTCCATAACGTTGAGGTCGGCCAGGTTCGCCAGGCGCGTCTCGATGCTTTCGGTATCGGAAACCGACAGGCTGATGCCCGCCGTGCCCATGGACATGTTCACGTCGGCGCGACCGAGATAGCGCATCGCGTCGCCGTCGGTGACGTATCCGACCAGGTCGCCGTCCTTGTTCACGACCGACACGCCGGTGGTGTTCGTCGCGGCGATGATGCTGATGACCTCGCGCATGGAAGCGGAATCGGGCACCGTTGCAGCGGTGGGATTCATGACGTCAGCCAAGGCGAAGTCGCCCAAGGTGTCCTTCGCGGCCTTGGCGAAGGCGGGTGCGGCCTCGGGCGCGTTGAGGATGTTGGCGTCGTTCGCGGCTGCGACGGTGCTTGCCTGGGTTAAGGTTGCTGCGGCAGATGCCGGGGTCGCGTTGCCGGCCCCAGCAACCTCGCCCGCGCCGGGACCCGCCGCGGCCTTCGCGCCCTTCTTGTCGCGCACCAGCGCGATGATCAGGATGGCTGCGATCACGGCCAAGCCCACGACCACGTAGAACGAAGCATGGTAGCCCGCGAACAGCTGCTCGGCGGCGCTCACGCCCGTAGTCTGACCGGAAACGGCCGACGAGACGGTCACCAGAAGCGCGATGCCGAAGGACGCCGCCACCTGGTTGATGGTGTTCGACGTGGACTGTGCATGCTGGATGGCCTCATTGGGAAGCGAGTTGACGCCCCAGGTGTTCAGCGGTGTCATGACGAACTGCATGCCGATGACGAGCAGGCCGTAGGCCACGCCTACCGCGATGATGGACGAGTCGATGCCGAGCACGGTGAACCCGGCCGCGCCGACTAGGATGATGATAATGCCGCAGAGCACCGGGATGCGAACGCCGCGAGCGTCGAAGATGCGGCCGGACAGAAGACCGGCGCAGGCGCTGATGGCGGCGCCGGGCAAAAGCGCCAGGCCGCTGACGGTGGCGGTGTGACCGAGCGCGCCCTGGATGTAGAGCGGCATGACGGTGCCGACGCCCATGACGGTGGCTTGGAACACGGCGACGCAGATGACGGCGATGCGATAGTTGCGGGTGCCCAGGATGTCGACGCGCAGCATGGGCTGCTCAAGATGCAGCTGACGGTACGCGTAGGTCACCAGCAGCACGATGCCGACGACGATGAGGCCGATGTTCAGCGCAAGGTTCGTCGAGGAGCTGAGGCTGGACAGGCCGTAGAGCAGGAACACCAGGCCAAAGGTGGAAAGCAAAAACGAAGGCACGTCGAAGCGCGAGCGCTTGAAGTCGCCGTAGGGCTTGACGGACTTCGCGGCGCCGATCACCACGATCACGGCGCACACGGCCACGATGGCGAAGATCGCGCGCCAACCGACGGTGTCCACGAGCACGCCGGAAAGCGACGGGCCGATGGTGGGGGCGAAGCCGATGATCAGGCCGATGGCGCCCATGGCCGAGCCGCGGCGTTCACGCGGGATGATCAGCAGGATGACGCTGAACACCATGGGCATGACGAAGCCGGTTGCGCAGGCCTGCAGCACGCGTCCGAGCAGCAACAGCTCGAAGACGGGGGCCACGGCCGAAACGATCGATCCGACGGCGAAGATGGTCATGCCGCCGATGAATAGCTTACGCGTGTTGAAGCGCCCCATCAAAAATGCCGCGAGCGGGATGACCACGGCTTCCGTGAGCGAATAGCCGGAGCTGAGCCACTGCACGGTGGTCGCCGACACACCCATGTCCGACATGATGGCGGGCAGCGCCGAAGTGAGCAGCATGGCGTTGAGCACCGCGATGAACGTGCCGACAAGCAACACCCCGATCATGCGTTGCTTGTCTTTCTCAATTCCTAATCCCATCAATCCTCCTTGTGGTCCGGGTGACCGCGGCGCGGCGGGTGGGGAGGCCGTTGGTACGGCTGCTTCCACGCCCCGGTGGCTTGCGGTCAGTACAATTGATATTTGTCAGTTGTGTAGGTTAGCGAAATAGATTGACAAATATCAACCGACAACACAAAATAGCCGCAAATGAGAAATTGCGGCACAATGGTCAAAAGACTGTTCGGAACCTGAAGGGGGTGCGCAATGGTGGCACATAAGAAGAAGGATGACTCCGCGCCGCCCGATATGGGAGCGGTGTACCCTCAAGGTTGGAGCGGTACGGGAAAGGCGGAATGCCTTGCTCCCGAGGAGGTCATCCTGGACGCTTCGTGCGCGTTCGACGCGCTTTCGCGCCGGGCGGTGATGCACAACCGATCGGGGCTTACCAAGGCCCAAACCGAAATCGTGATGGCGTTGGCCCTGTTCGGGGCGGCAAGTATGACGGAGCTCGCGCATAATCTGGCTGTTTCGAAGGAGCACATCACGCGCGCGGTGAACCTGCTGTGCGAAAGCGGATTGGTGGAGAAGCGGCGCAGCACCGAGAACTACCGCAACGTCGAGGCGCAGCTGACCGCCGCGGGGCATAAGGTGGCAACGTCGATTCGTTTGGCGTCGATTGAACGGCTGCGCGAACCGCTTTCGTCGCTGTCGGAAGCCGAGCGCGAAGAGCTGATCGGCCTGGCGCGCCGGGCGACCGAGCTGCTTCGCAAGGTGAAGCTGTCGTAAGGAGATGAGGTAGGGGTGCGGGTGGTGTGCCGCCCTTTGCGGCCGCGCGCGATGATTGCGATTGCCCACGAACGGCCCCAGTCCGCTTCCTTTCCGCTAAATCCGACCCGGCGAGCTCGGGGTGCTGATAGTATGGGACGAAGTTTTGACGGCGAAAGGGCGGCGGATGAAGCGGATATTGGTGTTGGCGACGGGCGGGACCATCGCGTCGGCCGATGCGGGCGAGGGCCTCTCTCCGGCGCTTTCGGGCGCGGAGCTCATCGCCGCCGTGCCCGGCGTGGCCGATTTGTGCGAGCTGGACGTTCGCCAAGTGATGAACGTCGACAGCACGAACATGGAGCCGGCCGGATGGCTGACCTTGGCGAGGGCACTGCGCGAGGCGTATGCGGCTTACGATGGATTCGTCGTCCTGCACGGCACCGATACGCTGGCCTACACGGCGGCTGGGCTTTCCTATTTGGCGCAGAACCTGCGCAAACCTGTTGTGTTGACCGGGTCTCAGCTGCCGATGGGCGCGCCCGAAACCGATGCCGTGCGCAACGTGCTCGACGCCGTGCGTGTGGCCTGCGACGATGAGGCCTGCGGCGTGCTTGTCGTCTTCGGCGGTGTGGTGATTGCGGGGACACGTGCGCGCAAGGTGCGCACCCGCAGCTTCAACGCGTTCGCGAGCATCAATTTCTCCGAGCTTGCGAGCATCGACGAGCGAGGGCAGGTTGTCTGGCGCGAAGGGGCGATCGTCGGGGCTGCTGATGGGGCTGGTACTGGAGCCGGAGAAGGCGTTTGCGAAGTTGCCGGCGAGGTCGCTGACGGAGCCATCGGTGATTTGGCCGCCGGGGTCGCCGTTGGGGCTGCCGGCAAAGTTGCCGCCGATGCTGTCGGCGAAAGCATCGCCGAGCCGCTTTTCCACGACCGGCTGAACACGCGCGTTGGGGTGCTTCCCCTGGTGCCGGGCATCAGCGCGGACGCGATCAATGCGCTGCGGCTGCACGTGGACGCCCTGGTGGTGGAAGCGTTCGGCTTGGGCGGCGTGCCAACCTATGGTGGCGTTGCCGACGCGCTGCTGTCCTGGGCGGATGCGGGGAAGGTCATCGTGTTCGCCACGCAGTGCCCGTATGAGGGGTGCGACCCGGGCGTTTATGAGGTCGGTCGGGCGTTCTGCGACCATCCCGGTGTGCTTTTGGCGGGCGACATGACGCGCGAGGCAGCGCTCGCGAAAACGATGTGGGCGCTCGCCGAGGCGCAGGAGGAGGCCGGTGGGGAAGAGCCGACCGCGACACAGGAGGCGGCCGGCGAGCAAGCCGACGCCCCCATCAACGCGGAAAAGCTCGCCGCCCTGTTCGCCACCCCCATCGCGCACGACCGG
>CAVHFC010000081.1:0-9964 GCA_963635025.1 Eubacterium sp. CAG:786 | reverse complement strand
TCGGAATCCTTGTCGCAGTAGTAGGTCCAGCCCTTGACCTCGGTTTCCTCGCTCACCATCTTCATGAACAGCACCACCGTGATGAGCATGCCCACGGCGATGGCGGTGACCAGGTCAAACACCACGGTCAGTGCGAACGTCAGCACCAGGCACGCCACGGCGCCCTTCGAGGCGGTGGTGCACAGGTGCGCGAAGTTGCGCCAGCCGCTCATGTTGTAGGCCACCTGCAGAAGGATGGCCGCGATGGTGGGCATGGGAATAAGCGCGGCGTAGGGCATCAAAAAGACGAGCACCACCAGAAGCACCACGGCATGCACCATGCCGGCCACCGGCGTGCGGCCGCCGCTTTTCACGTTGGCCGCGGTGCGCGCGATGGCGCCGGTGGCGGGGATGCCTCCGAACAGCACCGATCCCATGTTGCCGACGCCCTGCGCCACCAGCTCCATGTTGCAGCGGTGGTGGCTTGAGATCATGGAGTCGGCGACCACGCACGAAAGCAGCGATTCGATGGCCGCCAAGATGGCGATGGTGATGCCGTTGGCCAGTTCGTTGCGGAAAAGGTCCAGGTCAAGCTGCGGAATATGCAGCGTCGGCAGCCCGGCTTGGATGGTGTAGAGGTCGCCGATGGTGTTCACGTCCATGTTGAAGACGGGCACGATGATCATGCCGACGATGACGGCGATGAGCGACCCGGGAATGTTCTTCGATACCTTCGGCCACACGATGAGGATGGCCAGGCAGATGGCGCCGACCAGCAGCGCTTGCCAGTTGAACGTGCCTATGTTGGTTGCGATGGCGGAAAGCTTGTCGGTGGTGTCGATGGTGGTGGTACCGGCGGGGTAGGTAAGGCCGAGGAAGTCTTTGACCTGGCCTATCACGATGGTGACGGCGATGCCGGCGGTGAATCCCGTGGTGATGGTGTAGGGCACGAAACGGATGAGGGTGCCCAGTTTCAGAAGGCCCATGAGCACCAGCAGGATGCCCGCGATGATGGTGGCCGCCACCAGCCCGTCAAGGCCGTCGGTTGCCACGATGCCTGCCACGATGGTGGCGAAGGCAGCGGTGGGGCCGGAGATCTGCACGCGGCTGCCGCCTAGAAACGCGATGAGGAACCCGGCGACGATAGCGGTGTAAAGGCCCTGTTCGGGACCGACGCCCGAGGCGATGGCCAGCGCGATGGACAGCGGCAGCGCCACGACGGCGACCACGATGCCCGACACGATGTCGCGGGGGATCTGCCGGCGAAGCTCTTCGCGGCTGGAGTGCTTGATGATGCTGAACAGGATCGGTTTGATTTTGTCGTTCTGCATGGTTCCGTTTCTTTGCGTGCGCGTCGGTCTGTGGTTTTGAGTTTGCGAGGCGGGGCAGGGCGGCAAAGACAACGAAACCTCACGAGGCGTCTGCCCCGAGAAGCGTTTCGATGTATGTGATTGCGCGACTCCCCTTGTCGCAAGGGATGTTCATAGTAACGCTTTGGAAACGTTTAGGGGTTGGCACCACAAAAACGCCAGGGTGGGCGGGGTGGCACGGGCGCTGGGCTGCGGACGCCGTCGGCTGCTGGCTGGGCGGCGGTGAGCTGGCTGATTGACTCTGCTTGAAGGGGCGGACGCGATTACAGCACCCAGAAACCGAGCCAGCCGAGCGCGATTCCCAAGACTGCTCCGGTGATGACGTCGCGGGGAAAATGCACGCCGCCTATGACGCGCAGCGCCGCCAGGACGCAACCGAGCGCAAGCACCGCAGGTCCTGCCCAGGGAAGCGGGCAGCAGGCGTAAAACGTCATGCCGATGATGAAGATGCTGAACGCGTGGCGGCTGGGGAACGAATTGCCGCGCGTGTCCTTGGGGATGACGGGCGGTGTGTTGAACATCGTGTAGGGTCGCGGCGCGTCGATCAGGCGTCGGACAATGCTCACGAGCACGAAAGAGATGCCGGGGATGAGCAGCGCGTAGATAAGCGCCGCCGGGCCGGCGATGGGCGTGGCCGTCGAGGCGTTGGCGAGGCCGAAGATCCCGACTGCTTGCGTCAGGCTTTGTCCGGTCGAGACGGTGCCGCTGACGCTGGCAGCTGCGGCGGGCACGGCGAACGTGCTCCAGTCGCCGTCGATGATGGCGGCAGGCCAGCCTTCCGAGATGAACAGCCAAGCGATAAGGCACGGGTAAGCGAGGTAGATGGCATAGGTGATCAGGGCGTTCGCCAGCACCACGCCGTGCTCGAGAGCCGGGCGCGAATGCAGCGCGCTGACCATGCGGATGTAAGTGCTTTCCTTCATGGGATTATTGTAGCCTGCCGGGCTCGGGAAGCGCGGTTCAAGTTCGCGGTTTTGGGCACATGCGGGGGTTTGATGCATTGGCGGGGGCTGGCGCGGCGACGATTCCCGTCAGGATGAGACAAGCCTCGCTGGGAAGAAACGAACCCCGCCGAGGTTGACTCGACGGGGTTCGCGAAGAGAAGAGGCTGAGGGGGCTGGCCGTATCGCCGGCCTAGGCGTTTTACTTGATGGCTTCGAAGCCGGCGGCCAGGTCGGCCAGGATGTCGTTGATGTTCTCGGTGCCGATGGACAGGCGCACGGTGGTCGGCTTGATGCCGGCGGCCAGCAGCTCTTCCTCGGTCAGCTGGGAGTGCGTGGTGGAAGCCGGGTGGATGACCAGCGACTTCACGTCGGCCACGTTCGCCAGCAGGCTGAACAGGTCAAGCGACTCGGTGAACTTGCGAGCGTCGTCGGCGGTACCCTTCACGTCGAAGGTGAAGATGGAGCCGGCGCCGTTGGGGTAGTACTCGTCGTAGAGCTCCTTGGCGCGGCCGGTGGCCAGCGCGGGATGGTTCACCGACTCGACCTGCGGATGGTTGTTCAGGAACTCGACGACCTTGAGCGCGTTCTCCACGTGGCGGTCGACGCGCAGGGACAGCGTTTCAAGACCGAGCAGCAACAGCCAGGCGTTGAAGGCGGAAAGCGTTGCGCCCTGGTCGCGCAGCAGGGTGGCGCGGGCCTTCGTGATGTAGGCGGCAGCGCCGGCGGCCTCGGTGAACACGACGCCGTGGTAGTTCGGGTTCGGCTTGGCAACACCCGGGAACTTGTCGGCGTTGGCGGCCCAGTCGAACTTGCCTGCGTCGGTGATCACGCCGCCCATGGCCGTGCCGTGGCCGCCGATGAACTTGGTGGCGGAGTGCACCACGACGTCGGCGCCGTGCTCGATCGGACGCAGCAGGTAGGGGGTGGAGAAGGTGGCGTCGACGATCAGCGGGATGTTGTGGCGGTGCGCGATGTCGGCCCAGGCCTCAAGGTCGAGCACGTCGGAGTTGGGGTTGCCGAGCGTTTCGGCGTAGAGCAGCTTGGTGTTGTCCTGAATGGCCGCTTCGACGCCCGCAAGGTCGGTGGGGTTGACGAACGTGGTGGAAAGGCCCTGCTCAACCAGCGTGTGCTCGAACAGGTTGAACGTGCCGCCGTAAAGGTTGGTGGAGGAGACGATGTGGTCGCCGGCCGTGGCGATGTTCTGCACGGCGATGGTGATGGCGGCCGATCCGGTGGCAACGCCGAGGGATCCCACACCGCCCTCAAGTGCGGCGACGCGCTCCTCGAAGACGCTGACCGTGGGGTTGGTCAGACGGGAGTAGATGTTGCCGGGCTCGGTCAGGCCGAAGCGGCCGGCGGCGGTGGCGGCGTCCTTGAACACGTAGGACGAGGTGAGGTAGATCGGCACCGCGCGGGAGTCGGTTGCCGGGTCGGGCTGCTCCTGGCCGGCGTGCACCTGCAGAGTTTCGAATGCGTACTTCTGATCGGACATTTGTTATCTCCTTTAACGAACGCTCAGATACCTTCTTTGCGTATGACGTTTGTGACAGTTGCTAGTTATACGGGTTGCGGGCGGTTCGGTCAATAGATTTAGCGATAATCCCATCATGCAAAAAAACGATAACCAGTTACCGAACGGTTGACCGGCAGGAGGCGGTGCGTGTCGGGAAGGCTGCTGTGGGGGGCTGGCTGTTGGCGCTGTGGGGGCGGACTGCTGACGTTGTGGGGGTGTGGCTGTTGGCGCTGTGGCGGCGTCGTCGTTGGCTGCAAGGGGGGTTGCTGAGGCGAGGATCCCGCCAGCTGCGGGCTTGAGGGCGAATCGTTGGACGTGCGAACCGCCGGGCGAAGGTGGTCGCTGGACGTAGCGGGCTTTTCGGCTTGTCGGGAGCCAGGGTCGGACTGATACAATAGCGCGCGGTAGTTTCGATAAAAGGCAGGGGAATGGTATGGCGCGAGCAACGCAAGATTCGGCGAATTCGCAACCCGGCGCGATGATGGATACCGTCGACGGCGCCGTCGGCTTGGGCGTCGACATCGTCGAGATAGAGCGGATGCGCAAGATCCTCAAGCGCAGCCCGGCCTTCTCGCGCAAGGTGTTCAGCGAAGAGGAACGCCGCTATTGCGACGCCACGTCGCAGCCCGCGGTTCACTACGCGACGCGCTTCGCCGCGAAAGAGGCCGTTCTCAAGGCGCTGGGGACTGGGTTTTCCGAGGGCATCGGCGTGCGTGACGTGGAAGTGCGCCGGACTTCGAAGGGCCGTCCCTACGCGGTGCTGACCGGCCGCGCGCGCGAGGTTGCGCAGGAGCTTGGCGTGCGCGAACTGCCGCTTTCGCTTTCGTTTACGCATACCGACGCCGTGGCCTGCGCTATGGCCATCACGGAAAGCTCCGTTCGCGTGCAACAGGAGCGGCGCGACCCTATGGAGGAGCTTGCGCGGCAATTCAAGGAAGCGCGCGCGATGCTCGACGACTTGGATTCCGCCTCTCCTGCGCCGCCGTCGTCCCAGGTGCCGAGCGCGCATGCGGCCATGGATTTGGTGCGCGATGCCCAGGGCTCGAACGCTTCCGATGGGGAAGGTGAAGGCGCCTAACGAGAAGGGGTGGCTGGCGAAGAGCTTTGGCACAAGTTGCCTGGCGTGTTTGCTTGCGATCTGCAATCTTGGTTCGCCCACTGCGTTTGCCCCGCCCGCAAGCCGCATCTTTTGCCCGTAGCGTAGGCTGCCCGCCCGCCCGCCCGCCCGCGCCCCGTTCGATGACCTTAACGTCCATCTTACAAAGAAGCGTTACACTGGACGCGACTGGGAGGTTGGTCGAATGCAACGTACGCGGAAATACACTTTGGCTCAGTTGGCGGCCTTGTTGCCTCATCCTGATGAGCAGGCGAACAAGTACTCGCGCGGGAAGGTAACGCTGGTTGCCGGCTGCGCGGATTATCCGGGCGCGGCGTGTTTGGCGGCGCGCGCCTCGCAGCGCATGGGCGCCGGGTATTCCGAGGTTGCATGCGCTTCCGAATCGGTCGCCGCCGTGCGCGGCGCAAGCCCGTCGTTGGTGGTGCGAAGCTGGGATGAGCTGGCCGAATGGTCGCGGCTCGACCCTGACGAGCGCGCGCTTGGCATCTTGCGCGCCGACGACCATCCCGTGGCTGCCGCACTTCCCACGCAGCAGGCCATTTTGGCGGCACGTCCGCAGCGAAATGCCCCGCGACCTGGAGTTTTGGGTCCCGTTTATCCGAAGTACCCGGCTGCGTTTTTGGTCGGGTCGGGCCTGGATGCGTCTGACTCGCTTTCCGCGAAGCTGACCTGCGCCGTGCTCGCCGCCGTTCGAGCCCCCGTGTTGGTGGACGGAGGCGGCCTTGATGCGCTCACCTCGCCCGAGGGTCGGTTGGTGCTGCGTCGCCGTTTCGTCGAGGGGCTTCCCACCGTCATCACCCCGCACGCGGGCGAGGCTGCGCGCCTTGCCGCCCCGCTCGAGCTTTCCTGCGACGACCCGGCGCGTCTTTCCGAGCTGCTTTCGCTTGCTTATGGCGTGGTCGTTGCGCTCAAAGGCCCCGTCACGTACGTGTCGGACGGCAACGGCGTGCTGCGCATGGCCGACGGAACGCCCGCGCTGGCGAAGGCGGGAACGGGCGACGTGCTGGCCGGCATGACGGCCGCCCTGCTCGCGCAGGGTTTGGACGCCGTTGACGCCTGCATGCTGGCGTGCTCGTTGCATGCGCGTGCGGCTCGGGCGGCGGCGCGCAAGCTCACCGATATCTGCGTGGTCGCCGAAGACGTCATCGAAGCGATCCCCGAAGCGATCCGCGAACTGCAGAAGGCGAAGTAGCGAGGGGGTAGGCTGCCGGCCTCGGTCGATTGGGCGGGTCGCGTCGTGTGCGTGGTAGAATCGTGTGCCGACAGACACGACACGGCGGAGGCACCGATGGCACCCGAGCAGGCACCTGAACAATCACTCGATCAATCACCTGAACAGCAGTCTCTTCTTACCGGCGAGGACCTTGCCGCGACGACAAGCGACGTGGCTGCGCGCATCGAAGCGCTGCGCCGCGAAATCGAGCACAATTCCTACCTTTATTACGCCAAGGACGCGCCCGCCATCAGCGACGCCGCGTTCGATTCGCTCATGCACGAGCTGCGCGCCCTCGAGGCGGCGCACCCCGAGCTCATCGACCCGTCAAGCCCCACTCAGCGCGTGGGCGGCTACGTGGGCGAACAGTTCGCGCCCATCGTGCACGAACGTCGCATGTACTCGCTCGACGATGCCATGGGTGCCGAAGAGCTTGACGAATGGCTCGCCCGCGTCGAGGAGTTTTTCGGCAACATCCCGCCTTTGGTGTGCGAGCTGAAGATCGACGGATCGTCGGTGGCGCTCACCTATGAGAACGGCCGCCTTATGCGCGCGGCCACGCGCGGCGACGGCACCACGGGAGAGGACATCACCGTTAACGTGCGCACCGTGAAAGATGTGCCGCTGCGCCTGCGCGACGAGGCGCTTCCTTCCATCCGAAACGCGGCGGAACCTTTGGAGCTGCGCGGCGAATGCTACATGCCGAAGTCGAGCTTCGAGGCGCTCAACGCCGCCGCCGAGGCCAACGGCAAGCAGCCCTTCGCCAACCCGCGCAACGCGGCCGCCGGCAGCTTGCGGCAGAAGGACGCGCAGATCACCGCGCACCGCGATCTTTCGACGTTTATCTACGCCATCGGCGTTGAGGACAAGCTGGAAATCGGGTCGCAGTGGGAGCTTCTGCAGTGGCTTTCCGATGCCGGTTTCCATGTGAACCCCGACATCGCGCTCGTGCATTCCGCCGAGGAAGTGCACGATTTTTGCCGCAAGAGCCTTGAGCGGCGCGACGCGCTGCCTTACGACATCGACGGCGTGGTGGTGAAGGTGAACTCGTTCGCGCAGCAGGAGGCCATGGGCTACACCGCGCGCGCCCCGCGTTGGGCTATCGCGTTCAAGTTCCCGCCCGAGGAGAAGACGACGCTTTTGCGCGACATCACCGTGCAGGTGGGCCGCACGGGCAAGCTGACGCCGGTCGCCGAAATGGACCCGGTGCTGGTGGCCGGCTCGACCGTGGCGCGCGCGACGCTGCACAACGAGGACGAGGTGCGCCGCAAGGATGTGCGCGTGGGCGACACGGTCATCGTGCGCAAGGCCGGCGACGTCATTCCCGAGGTACTTGGCCCGGTGGAAAGCCTGCGTCCGGCCGCGGCACAGCCGTGGAGCATGCCGAAGACGTGCCCGAGCTGCGGCAGCCCCGTGGTGCGCGAGGAGGGCGAGGCCGACTACCGCTGCATCTCCATCGACTGCCCTGCGCAAGCCGTCGAGCGCCTGCTGCATTGGGTGAGCCGCGGCGCCATGGACATCGACGGCATGGGCGAGGAGATCGTCAAGCGCCTGGTGGACGCGGGGCGCGTGACCGACGTGGCCGACTTCTACACGCTTGACGAGGTGGAACTCGCGCAGCTGGACACCGGACGCGTCAACAAGGACGGCGAGGTCATCCGCCTGGGTCAGGTGACGGCGAAGAAGCTGGTAGCGGCCATCGACGAATCGCGCATGCGGCCGTTCGCCCGCCCGCTGTTCGGCTTGGGGATGCGCCACGTGGGCAAGACCATGGCCGAAACCCTCGCGCGCGCCTTCCCGAGCATGGACGCGCTGATGGCGGCAAGCGAGGAAGCGCTGGCGGCGGTGGACGGCGTGGGGCCGAAGATCGCGCATTCGACGTACCTGTTCCTGCGCACGCCGGACAACGTGCAGGTGATCGAGCGGCTGGCGAAGCACGGCGTGAACTTGGCGGACGACGTGGAGGCCGCCGCGGCCGATGCGCTGCCGCAAACGCTTGAGGGGCTCACCTTTGTGCTGACGGGCAGCCTGACCCAGTCGGGCATGACGCGCGACGAAGCGGGGGCCGGCTTGAAGGCGCGCGGCGCGAAGGTGTCGGGCAGCGTGTCGAAGAAGACGAGCTACGTGGTGGCCGGCGAAGCGGCCGGCAGCAAGCTTACGAAGGCGGAATCGCTCGGCGTGCCCGTGCTCGACGAGGCTGCGCTGCTGCACATTCTGGAAACGGGAGAGATTCCCCCGGTTGCTGGAGAATAAGCGTACATAAACTTGCAAACCAGCGTGTGAGAGCAAGAATAATCCCTAGATATCGACACCATGGTATTGACATGTGAAACGGGCTGTCTTATAACATTGCCCGAAGCAAAGGAGGTGACCGGAATGAACCAAGCCGAGTACCACATAACTGCATTTCAGATGCTGTACAACATCATCCAGAAAAAGTGCCAGAATGCGGTGAAAGATTTGGGCATCACCATGTCGCAAGGCGGCGTGATTGCGGCGATCATGGAAGATTCTCAGGGTCAGATCACGCTCAAGGACCTGGAAAAAAAGCTGCAGCTGTCTCAGTCCGTCACGGCCGGGCTGGTCAGCCGGCTGGAGCAAAAAGGATTCGTCGAAAGCTTCGGATGTGAAGAGGACAAGCGGATCAAGATAATAAGGGTCACGCCGCTGGGCAAAGAGAAATGCCAGGCTGGGCAAGAAATCCTGATGGAGGTCGAAGAGGAGATCTTAGAGCCCCTGTCCGATGCCGAAAAAGACGACATGTACAAAACCTTGCGGAAACTCTTAGATCACAATAAATAGCGAATGCCCGTTTCGCGGGCGCTTCCATGGCTCCGGTTGACCCTGGCTGGCATCACGGCATTGCCGGTCGGTTTCGCAGAGCCATTCTTTTTAGCCTAAACAATACCATGGTATCGAAACCATGGATTTAAAAAAGAAAGGAACCATTTATGAACAGTAAAGTATCTCTGCAGGACTTCAATTCCATGCCGGTGTCTCAGGCGGTCATGAAGAATGCGCTTCCGGCAATGGTGACGATGTTGATGTTTTTGGCCTACAACCTTGCGGACACCTTGTTCGTCGGAATGACGGGGGACCCTTATCAGGTGGCTGCTATTTCGCTGTGCATGCCGCTGTTCATGCTGTTCACGGCCTGTGCGAACATTTTCGGCATGGGCGGTACCTCCGTTATCGCCAGAGCTGCCGGGCAAGGTCGGCACGACTATATACGGAACGTGAGCTCGTTTTGCACCTGGACGGGAGCGGGAATCGGCGTTGTTCTGGCGGTGATGTACCTGTTGTTTTCCGATCCAATCCTGAATACGCTGGGAGCCAGCAGCGGCACGTTCGCCTTTGCACAAAGCTATCTGCAGATCATCGCCCTGTCCGGCCCCTTTGCCCTGCTGTCCGGGAATTTCTCCAAGTTGTTGATGGCGGACGGCCAGCCGAAAAAAGCCATGATGGGCTCAACCTTGGGAAACCTCATCAATGTCATCCTCGACCCGCTGTTTATCCTGGTGTTTCATTGGGGCATTACCGGTGCCGCGGTCGCAACGTTGCTGAGCAACATCTTCGCAGCGGGCTATTATTTCGTCTATTTCGCAAAATATAGAAACGAATCTTCGCTGAGCATCAGGGTCAAAGATTACTCTGCACGAAGCGGCATCTGCTCCGGTGTTTTGTCGATCGGCATCCCGGCTGCGCTCGGCGCGCTTATCATGGGCGCGTCCACGATGTTTATCAACAACCTTATGGCCGGCTATGGCGACATGGCGCTTGCGGGCATCGGGGTGGCGTCGAAGATAACCATGATCACGGGCATGATCT
>CAVHFC010000080.1:0-10286 GCA_963635025.1 Eubacterium sp. CAG:786 | reverse complement strand
TCCTCGCCGTCGGCCATAAACGTCAGAGGCAGCACATGTAAGCCGTACTGGTCGATCACCTCTTCGGTGAGATTGCAGCAAGAGTCGGTCACCAACTCGAATTTCATGGACATGAAAGCCCCTTTCCGAATTTTGATACGTTGACGCATGCACGGGGAGAAGTATAGCAGTCGACTTCGTGCGCAGCGCTGCAGCGTCGCGGCGAGGTTGCAACGACCGGTTTGCTACATCTGCGTCCTTTATAAAATTGTCCACCGGATATCGGCCAAATGCGACCCTATCCGATATACTAGCGAAGTTTGAAACCCAAGCGGGCGCCTGTCCCGCTTGCAGCATAGGCGGCGAAGGAAGGCTATTGTCGTGGCGAATACGTACAAGAACACGATGAATCTCCCGCAGACGGATTTCCCGATGCGCGGCAACCTGCCCGCATCCGAGCCGAAGCGCTTGGAGAAGTGGCAGCAGGAGCATATCTACGAGGCGGTGCTCGAGAAGAACAAGGACGGTAAGCCCTTCGTGCTTCATGACGGCCCGCCCTACGCCAACGGCCCCATCCATATCGGGCATGCGTTCAACAAGGTCATCAAGGACTTCGTGAACAAAAGCCATGCGCAGCGCGGTTACTTCACGCCCTACGTGCCCGGTTGGGACTGCCACGGCCAGCCCATCGAGCATATGGTCGAGGTGACGCTCGGCCCGGACAAGATGAAGGAAACGAGCCAGCCCGAGCTTCGTCGCCTGTGCCGCGAATGGGCCACCAAGTATGTCGGCATCCAGCGTGAGGGCTTCAAGCGTCTCGGTGTCAACGCCGACTGGGAGCATCCTTACCTAACCTACATCCCCAACTTCGAGGCCGGCAACGTCGAGGTCTTCAAAGAGATGTACCTGAAGGGCCAGGTCTACCGCGGTCGCAAGCCCATCCACTGGTGCAAGAAATGCCATACGGCCTTGGCTGAGGCTGAGATCGAATACGGCGACGAAACGTCTCCTTCCATCTACGTGAAGTTCAAGCTCGACGCCATGCCGGGCATCTTCGAGGCCGCCGGTGCCACCGGCGACGCTTACGTGCTCATCTGGACCACCACGCCTTGGACCTTGCCGGCCAACGCGGCGGTGTGCTTGATGCCGGGCGCCGATTATGTGATGGTCAAGGCTGACGGCTCCAACATGATCTTCGCGAAGGAGCTTGTCGAAGAGGTCGCCGAAATCGCCGGCTGGGAATCTTACGAGCTGGTTAGCGATGCCGAGGGCAACCCGATCACGCTCAAGGGCACCGATCTGACGGGCCTTACCTACACCTGCCCCATCCGCCAGGACCTTAAGGGCAAGGTCATCTACGGCGATCATGTCACGCTCGACTCCGGTACCGGCTGTGTGCACACTGCTCCCGGCCATGGCCAGGACGACTACCTTGTCGGCATGCAGTTCGACATCCCGATCCTCATGCCCGTCGACGATGACGGCGTGCTCACTGCCGACGCCGGCCCGTTTGCCGGGCTTGACACCGACGACGCGAACCCGGTGATCATCGACTGGCTGCGTGAGCAGGGAACGCTCGTGGCCGAGCGTAAGATCGACCACAGCTACCCGCATTGCTGGCGTTGCCATGCCCCGGTCATCTTCCGCGCCACCGATCAGTGGTTCGTTTCCATGGAGGAAAACGGCCTACGCGGCCGCGCGCTCGACGCCATCGAGCGTGACGTGACGTTCTACCCGGGCTGGGCCGTCAACCGCATCGGGTCGATGGTCGCCGACCGTCCCGACTGGTGCATCTCGCGTCAGCGCAGCTGGGGCGTGCCCATTCCCGTGTTCAAGTGTGCCAAGTGCGGGGAGACCGTCGCCACCGAGGAAACCTTCGATGCGGTCATCGACCTGTTCTATAAAGAAGGCGCCGATGCGTGGTTCACGAAGGAGCCTTCCGAATACCTTCCGCATTCCACGCATTGCGAGAAGTGCGGCTGCACGGAACTGGTGCCTGAAAAGGACATCCTCGACGTGTGGTGGGAATCGGGCGTCACGCACACCTCCGTGCTGAAGCACCGCGCCGACGAAGGCCTCGTCTTCCCGGCCGACATGTACCTCGAAGGCTCCGACCAGCATCGCGGCTGGTTCCAGTCCTCGCTGCTTACCTCGGTGGGCGCATACGGCTGCGCTCCGTACAAGAACATCCTGTCGTGCGGCTTCACCGTCGACGAGCAGGGTCGCAAGATGTCCAAATCGCTTGGCAACGGCGTCGATCCTGCCGATGTGGCCAACAAGTACGGTGCCGATGTGCTGCGTCTGTGGGTTTCCAGCCAAGACTATTCGGTGGACATGTCCATCTCGGACGGCATCTTGAAGCAGGTCTCCGACGCATATCGCCGCATCCGCAACACCTTCAGGTTCCTGCTCGGCAACCTTTCCGATTACGATGATGCCACGTGCGCGCCGGCGAGCTGGGATGATCTGGAGCCCATCGATCAGTACATGCTGGCGAAGACGGCCAAGCTCCTTTCCGATGTGGAGCAGGCTTACGACTCCTACAAGTTCAACGCGGTCTACCGCACCGTGTACGACTTCGTGAACGACCTTTCGAGCGTTTACATGGACGTCACGAAGGACCGCCTGTATTCGGAGGCTCCGGAAAGCCCGCGCCGCCGCGCCGTGCAGAGCGTGCTCATGAACATCCTCGAGGTGCTCGTGCGCGTGCTTTCGCCCATCCTGTCCTTCACGACCGACGAGGTGTGGGGTTGCTATCCCGAAGCTATCCGCAACCGTGAGGGCCGTCCCACCAACGTGCAGCTGGCCGGTTGGCCGCGCGTCGCCGATTTCAAGCCCGCGCTGCCCACCAAGGCCGAGCAGGACAAGGTGCTCGCCACGTTCGCGACCGCGCTTGAGGTTCGCGACGTCGTGACGAAGGCGCTGGAAGACGCGCGCGGCCAGAAGGTCGTCAACAAGAGCCAAGAGGCAGCCGTTGCGGTCACCGCTCCGAAGGACACGCTCGATACCCTTTCCGCTTACAACGAGGGCGTGTTCGAGGAGCTGTTCATCGTCTCCGGCGTTGAGATGACCGAAGGCGAAGAACTGTCTTGCCAGGTGAAGCCCGCCGAAGGCGAGAAGTGCCCGCGTTGCTGGAACTATCGCGACCTTGGCGGCAACGCGAATCATCCGCATGTGTGCGCTCGTTGCGCCGATGCCCTTGACGCTATCGGGTTTGTCGAGGAGTAGCGCTTGCTCGGCATAAGCGAAAGCGAAAAGCGAAACGATAAGAGGGCCGGCATCGCTGACGATGCCGGCCCTCGGCCGCACGTCGAGGGGTCTTGGCATACGAAGTTCGTCGCCATGGCAGCAATAGCCGTTGCGTGGCTTGTTGCGGACCGCGCGACGAAGGCGCTCGTTGACAACGGGGTGAACCAGGCGGGCTCTCTCGTTTTGGATTCCATACTCGGGATTTTCTCCGTCCATTTGGTTTACAACACCGGCGGCGCTTGGAGCGTCTTTTCGGGCGCAACCGTTGCGCTCGGCGTTTTCTCGGTGGCCATGTGCGCCGCCCTTGCGGCTTTCGCCATCATCCAGCGCACGCGCATCACCTGGCCGGAAATCATTGGGCTTGCGCTCGTGGTGGCTGGGGGGCTTGGCAACGCGCTCGATCGGTTCACGCTGAACCACGTCGTCGACTTCATCGATCTAACGTTCATGGATTTCCCCGTTTTCAATGTCGCCGATATCGGCGTGACGTGCGGTATCGTCATTTTCCTCATCGGATGGCTTGTTCGCCAACGCAGAGAGGACGAGCAGCGATCCCAAGGAGGGCAGACGCGATGAGCGTTCTGAGGAGCTATCAGGCAAATTCTGCCGACGCCGGTCAGCGCATCGATGCGGTTTTGGCGCGCGTGGGCGCATACCCTAGCCGAAGCGCTGCGGCGCGCGCTGTTGAGGGCGGGAACGTTTTCGTCAACGGCGCAACCGTGGCGAAGAAGCACGCGGTCGCAACAGGCGACACCATCGTCTATGAACTTGAGGAGCAGCAGCAGGCGGGTCCGGTTGCAGGCGAGTCCATACCGCTGGATATCCGCTACGAGGATGACGACATAATCGTCTTGTCCAAGCAGGCAGGGCTTGTTTGCCATCCCTCCATCGACCACGCTTCGGGCACTCTGGTCAATGCGCTTGTACACCACTGCGGGGCCGCGCACCTTTGCAACGTGCAAGGGGAGGACGATCGCTTGGGAATCGTCCATCGCCTGGATCGAGATACGACCGGGCTCATGTTGGCCGCGAAAACCGATACGGCTGGTGCCATCCTCATGTCCGATATCCGCGACCGCGCGGTTGATCGCCGCTACCTGGCGCTGACGCATGGGATCATCACGCACGATTCGGGAATGGTCGACGCGCCGATAGCGCGTTCGCTTTCCGAGCGCACGCGCATGGCCGTGCGCGATTGCCCGTCGGCTCGTGAGGCGGTGACCACGTTTCGGGTGCTCGAACGCTTCGCTCCGCAGGCCGGCGACGACGGCTACACGCTTATCGATTGTAAGCTCTTCACCGGGCGCACCCATCAAATTCGCGTGCATATGCAGTACACGAAGCACCCGCTTGTCGGTGACCCCGTCTACAACGCATCGGCTCCGAAGACGCCGGAAGCCCAGCTTGGTTTGCAGCGTCAATTCCTGCATTCGTTTCAGATAAAGCTCGCTCATCCTCTGACAGGTGAAGAGCTTTTCTTCGCAGACAATCTTCCCGATGACCTTGCGCAGGTGCTTTGCGACCTCGCCCCTCGCTCGCAAGGTCGAACCGTTGCGGGCGACGAAGTGGCCGCATTGCTCGAAAACGCTCCGCATCCTAGCGAATTACCCCTCACGGGGGATACCCTTGCATGCTGAAATGCCCTATTCTTGCCAACGGCGCGCTTGAAGGCCGCGCCGTTCGCATACGACTCAACGCGTAAAGGTCAGCTACACCATGCACAGCCCCGCTCAGGAAAAGATCGGAATTCTGCTCTCGAACACCGGTTCACCCGCCAGCCCCAATCCGGACGACGTTCGCGCGTATCTTTCGAAGTTCCTCTCCGATCCACGCATTCGCCCCATGAACGTTGTGTCGTGGTGGCTCATCTTGCACCTGTTCATCTTTCCGAAGCGCAAGTCAACGTCGGGAGCAAAATACGCCAAAATCTGGACTCCGGAAGGATCGCCATTCGACGTGGAGCACGCTCGCCTCGCCGAGCTGCTTGAACAGGGTTATGCAGACGCGGGGCAAAACGTCGTGGTGCGTCTCGGCATGAGTTACGGCGCTCCGTTCATCGCTGACGGGCTTTCGTCATTGCGCAATGCTGGTTGCACGCGCGTAGTCGTGCTCCCGCTCTACCCGCAGGGCGCCTTCAGCACCTCGAAGGCGGTTGCCGACGGCGTTGCGCGCGCCATGCGCAAGCTGCGCTGGGAGGTGCCGATCGCGGTCATCGACGGCTATAGCGACAACCGGTCATACCTTGATGCTTTGACGGCCTCCGTCAAAGCATCCGATTTCGATCCTGCCTTAGGCGATAAGCTGCTGTTCAACTACCACTCCATCCCCTTGGCGGATATCGAAGCGGGCGACGATTACCCCGAAACGGTCGAGACCACCTCGCGCGCCATCGCTGAGGCGCTCGGCCTTGCGAGCGAGTCATGGGCCATTGGGTTCAACTGCCAGTTCGACAAAGGCAGGGAATGGCTCAAGCCGTTTTCCCGTCAAATACTGAGCCAGTGGGCGCAAGACGGGCGCGCACGGCGCATCTTCATGGTGTGCCCGAATTTCGCGACCGATTGCCTTGAGACACTGTATGATATCGACTACGAATTGAAGCCGTTCTACCATGAGCAGCTCGAAAAGGCCGGGGCGCACCTGAAAGGGCGCGAGTTTTTCTACATTCCCTGCTTAAACGGAACTGCCCAGCACGCAGCGGCACTTCAATCGGTGTTGTCGCCTTATATCGGATAGGAGCCATACCATGGGCGAAGGAACCGCTAGCAACCAAAAGACCGTTCTGCTCGGTGTGACGGGATGCATCGCGGCTTACAAATCTTGCGAGATCCTTCGCGGTCTGCAGAAAGCGGGAGTGCGCGTCAAGGTCGTGATGACCGAGCATGCGACGCATTTCGTTGACCCGACCACCTTCCGGGCGTTGACGCACGAACCGGTTGCCGTGGGGCTTTTCGACGACCCTTCCGACCCTATCCACCACATTTCGCTTGCCGAGGAAGCTGACGCGTTCCTCATCGCACCCTGCACCGCAAACGTCATGGCGAAGATCGCCAACGGCATCGCCGACGATCTTTTGACCACCACCGCACTCGCCTGCACGGCTCCGCTCATCATCGCGCCGGCGATGAACGTGCACATGTACGAGGCGGCGGCGACCCGCTACAACTACGGGAAGCTGGAAATCCGCGGGGCACGCTTCATCGAAGCGGGTGAGGGCTACCTCGCGTGCGGCGACGTCGGGCGCGGGCGCTTGGCCGACATCGCCGACATCGTCGCGGAAACGCTTGCCTGCCTCGGCACCCCCCGCGATCTGGATGGAGCGCGCGTCATGGTTACCGCCGGGCCCACCATCGAGGCTATCGACCCGGTGCGCTACATCACGAATCGATCGAGCGGGAAGATGGGGTACGCCTTGGCGCGCGCGGCCGCATCGCGAGGAGCGCGGGTTACGCTGATCAGCGGGCCGGTTGCCCTCGATTGCCCGAACGGGGTCGATCGCGTGTGGGTTGAAAGCGCCGAAGACATGCTCGAAGCGGCCCAAGCGGCGTTCGAAGACTGCGACCTCGCATTTTTCGCTGCCGCCGTGGCCGATATGCGCCCCGAAGATCCCTCGCCCATAAAGCTCAAGAAGGGCAGGGAAGACGTCGATCTTTCAACTATAAAGCTGGTCGAAAACCCTGACATCCTCGCAACGCTCGCTGCCCGTAAAACCCAGCAGCTCGTGGTGGGTTTCGCTGCAGAAACGAATGATGTGGTGGCAAACGCCAAGGTGAAGCTCGAAAAGAAGCGCGCCGACCTCATCGTCGCCAACCTGGTGGGCGATGGCATAGCGTTCGGAACCGACGACAACACCGCATCACTTGTCACCCGAAACGGCGTGGAAGCGCTTGATCCCATGTCGAAGGACGACCTTGCCGGCGCTATCATCGACAAGGCTCTCGAGCTCAGGCGTTCCGCCAGCGAACAGTAAGGTTTGACTTTCTTTGTAAAGTTTCCGCCGCGCTGCCGCGCTTGCACTGCGTAGCCTTACCCCCTCGCGTGATTTCGTGTATCCTAAAACGTCTCAGTAGGTTTTCACGCATGGGAGATCAGATGAACGGCAACCGTTCGATGGATTCATTCGAACCCGACGAGATGCATATCACCGACGACTATGGCGACCTCGCGCTTTCATCCAGGCATGCTGTGCAGCAGTTGCTTGAGCAAAGCTGCGCGGTCGGTGTGGTCATGGGGCACTACGATGACGCGCTGAGTATTACGTTCGCATCGAAGATCTTCGTGAAGAATCTTGGGTACGACCCGCAAAGCGCCAGTGAATTCACCGGTCGCTCGCTCATGGATCTTGTTTTCGACCAAGACGAGAACATCGCGGAAGCCCTCAAATCAAAACACATGCTTGCTACAAGTCATCTTCGCTTGAAAAATGCAGCCGGCACACCGTTTTACGTTGAAGTCAACAACGGCGATGTGGTGGATAAGAACGGCAAGGTATGCTGGCTTCTCTCCGCGCGCAGCACGCCTGAGGCGGAAACGCTCGCCCTCATCAACGAGATCTATCAAACTGGAGCATGGAATTTCTCCTTTGACGCCGAGGGATTTCAGAGCGTCTCCTTCAGCGCGGATTTAAGGGCAATGCTCGGGTACGGCGGCGAGGGGGAGTTTCCGACCTCTGTCGACGATTATCTATCGCTTATCCACCCCGATGATATCGATATGGTTCGATCGGCGGTCGATGAAGCTATCGCTTCGGATGGGAAATTCAACGTCGACGTCACGTATCGCGTGCGCGCCGCCAGCGGCTCGTACCTGTGGCTTCGCTCCGTTGGCAGCACCAGCCACTTCACCGAAGGCGGCGCTTGCAAAATCTCGGGCATCACGCTGAACGTCGACGAGCGGCAGCGACAAGACCAGCTGAATCGAGATCTTCTGCGTGAGAAATCGATGCAAGAAGAGCTGCTCAACGGTCTGCTTCGCTTGGTTGATCGCTACGCTATCTGCGATCTTGCCCAGAACAGCTACACGTTCTACAAATTCGACGAGCGCCTAGGCTATCCGGCTTCCGGTCGCTTGAGCGAATTACTAGCCACCTTCGAAACGCGCCTTCGCATGGTGGATGATTCCCTGTCCATTTCCGAAGCGCTTTGCCCTGAGCGTCTTCGTCAGGAGCTGAAAAGCCCAACAGACATCTATCGATTCGATTACGGCATCATCGGTGCTGAAGAATACCTTGGTATGGCGGTCCTACCGCTTGAGTTTGACGAGAACGGCGTCAGCAAGGTGCTTTTCGTTTCCCAGGACGTTACGCAAATCGTAAAGGAGGATTTCCGCTCGCGTCAGGCACTTGCCGACGCGTTCGGCTACGCGAATCGAGCGAACGACGCGAAAACGAAGTTCCTCTCTCAGATGTCTCACGAGATTCGCACTCCCATGAACGGCATCGTCGGCATGACGGCCCTCGCTGCGGCGCATGCCGACGACCCCGAGCGCGTGCGCGACAGCCTTCGCAAGATTACCCTCAGCTCGCGCCATCTGCTCAGCCTCATTAACGAGGTTTTGGACATGAGCAAGATCGAAAGCGGCAGCATCAACTTAAACGAAGAGGATTTCAACCTGAGCGATCTAATCGACAGCTTGATCGCCATGATCAAATCCCAAGTTGACGAAAAGAACCATACCCTCAAGGTCACGCTCGATCATCTGAACCACGAAGAGATTACCGGAGACGCCCTGCGGCTGCAGCAGGTGTTCGTCAACCTCATGGGCAACGCCATCAAGTACACACCCGACGGCGGCCATATCCATCTCACCATCTCCGAAAAGCCGAGCAACCAGGCTAAATACGCACGTTACGAATTCGTTTTCGAGGACGACGGCATTGGCATGTCCAAGGAAACGGTCGACAGCATCTTCGAACCCTTCGTGCGCGCCAAGGACGAACGCGTCGAGCGCGTGCGCGGCGCCGGTTTGGGCATGCCCATCAGCCGCAACATCGTGCGCATGATGGGCGGCGACATCAAAGTGGAAAGCGCGCTCGACGTGGGAACCCGCTATACCGTCAGCGTTTTTCTGAAGCTGCAAGGATCATCGCAGGAGGTTTCCGAGAAGTTCGTCAACCTCGACGTGCTCGTGGCCGACGACGACCCGCTGGCGCTCGAATCGTGCTGCGACATGCTCAACAGCTTCGGCATGAAGGCGCAAGCGGCTTCATGTGGGCACATCGCCGTGGAGATGGCGGTGGCCAATCACGAGCAGAAGCGCGATTTCTTCGCCTGCATCCTGGATTTGAAAATGCCCGACTTAAACGGCATCGAATGCGCGCGCGAGATTCGCAGGAAGATCGGCAAAGGCGTCCCTATCATCATTATCAGCGCGTACGACTGGAGTGAATTCGAGGCCGAGGCGCGAGAAGCCGGCGTGAACGCGTTTATTTCCAAGCCGCTGTTCCGCTCTCGTTTGCTGAGCACCTTCGACGAGCTGGTGGGAGAGGGTGATAAGGCCTGCGACGAGGAAATTGTCTTGTCGTGCAAATATCCCGATAAGCGCGTCTTGGTGGTTGAGGACAACGCCATCAACCGTGAAGTCGTCTGCGAGATTCTTCGCCTTACCGACATCGAGGTCGACACCGCAAACGACGGCGAAGAGGCCGTGCGGATGGTTTGCGAGAACGATGGGCGCCGATACGACCTGGTATTGATGGACGTGATGATGCCGCGCATGGACGGGCATCAGGCGACGCGCGCCATACGCGCGTTCGACGACGAGTACTGCCGCGAAATTCCTATCGTGGCCATGACGGCGAACGCCTTTGCCGAAGACGTGCAAGCTGCGCGCGACGTTGGCATGAACGAGCATATCGCCAAGCCGCTCGACTTCAAGAAGCTCTCGACGGTGCTTGAGACTTACTGCAAATAGGATGCAGGTAACGAAATTTTCGAAATTGGGTCTTGCGCAGCTCAAGGGCATCCGGTATTCTATACAAGCTGTCTGACGGACAGCGAGGTCGACGGGTTGTGGCGCAGTTTGGTAGCGCACTTGACTGGGGGTCAAGGGGTCGCAGGTTC
>CAVHFC010000079.1:0-10296 GCA_963635025.1 Eubacterium sp. CAG:786 | reverse complement strand
CGCGCCAGCGCCTGGAATCGGAAATAAGGAAGCAGCTTGCTTTCTGCAGGAGGAACAAGACGTTCAATGTGAAGCCTCTTATTGATAGAGAGGCGATGAGGGCCCATCGTGTCAAAGCATTTTATTCGGAGAAGCGTGAAGACAGGGATCTGGCGAACGTTCTCTTCAACTCACCGGAACTGGAAAGCGACAAATCAAAGTGCCTTTTCGACATGGGCAGCTTCTTCCCCCTCAGCCATCTTGCATTCGAGGGGTCGCAGTATCCCGTGCCGGCGAACTGGAGCGAAGTTCTTAGGGCCTTTTACGGCAACTATATGGGGTTTCCCAGGGGCGGGATTCTGCATCACGGCCTCGAAGGCGTTTCGCTTGCTGAGATTGCTGCTATGAACGGCGAGGATCTAAGCGCTGTCCTTGCCGAGTTGCAGGAGATTAGAAATCGCATCACGCGTTGACGAGTTGTTCCTCTCCTTTCTTCCTCTCAGACCTTAAAGGTATGCCAAATTGAAACTTAATAACTTGATTAAAGGCATCCGACCTGCGGTGCTTTTGGTTCCTTGCGTCATATTCATGCTGATGATCGCCGGGGGTATTGCCAACGGCCAGTACTTCATCGGTGTCCTTAAGGCGATGTTCACGGCGCTTATGGTGAACGGCAGCTGGCTCGTCGCCCTGGGAGTGCTCGCCTTCGTTGTGTTCATGGTGTTCATCCTCTTCCATCCCGTCGGGGGCATCAAACTGGGCGGCGAGGACGCTAAGCCTGAGTACAGCCTATGGAACTGGTTCGCCATATCGCTGTGCGCGGGCATCGGCACCGGCATCGTCTTCTGGGGCCCCGTCGAGCCGCTGCTGTTCTCCGCCGCCCCGCAGGCGGCGAGCGGCGTGGCCGCGAACACCTATGAGGCGGTTCTTTGGGCCTTCGACAAAACCTATCTGCATTGGTCGTTCGCGCCCTACGCCTGCTACTGCGTCTTCGGCGTGGTGCTTGCCTACGCCATCTACAACCTGCGCGCCCCGTTCTCCGTCAGCAGCGGGCTTTCCCTGCTCCGCGGGAAACGCATCGGGGGGGGGGTTCTCTGCGGCTGTGGACACGTTCATGGTCTTCGCGCTCGTAGGCGGTGTGGCCGGAAGCCTGGGTTACGGGCTTCTGCAGATCGGCAGCGGTATGACGACGGTGTTCGGGCTGGAGTCTGGCCCCGCCCTCTACATCGGCATCTGCGTCGCCATCGTCGTGACCTTCACGGTTGCGAGCGTGACGGGTATGGACCGGGGCATCAGGTGGTTTGCGGACAAGAACGCCTGGATGTTCCTCGCCCTGATGCTGCTGGCCTTCTTCTTCGGACCCGCGCAGTGGGTGTGCAACCTGTTCGCGGAGACGTTCGGGCACTTCTTGAACGGGTTCGTGCAGAGTATTACCGCCGTGACGGCGTTTCCCGACGACGGGGGCGTGGCCGGATCCGTTTGGGCGGCATCGAGCGAGCTGTGGCCCCAGTGGTGGGACGAGTACTACTTCGTCGACTTCCTGAGCTTCGGCGCGATTGTTGGCCTGTTCAGCATCAAGCTCGCCAAGGGCCGTACGCTACGCCAGTTCGTGATCATGAATTGGCTCGTGCCGGCGTTGTTTGGCATCGTGTGGTTCGCCGTGTTCGGCGGGCTGGCATTGGACATTCAGTACAACTTCGCGGACTACGCGGGTCGCGTGGACCTTGAGGGGTGCTCTTCGCTGTACGCCTACATGCAGCAGTTCGGCAACGAGGCCATGATGCTCAAGGTGGTCGAGGCGCTTCCGTTCTCGTTTATCCTCAAGCCGCTGATCCTCCTGCTCGTGGCGATCTCGTTCGTGACCCTTGCGGACTCCATGACCTCCACGATCTCGCTCCTCACGCTGCGCAAGTCCGATTCCGACGAGGCTCCCATGCCGATCAAGGTCATCTGGGGCGCGATCATCGGGGCCGTTTCGCTCGTGTTCACTCTTACTGGGAACATTGAGGGCATCAAGATCGTGAAGACGGTCTGCGGGTACCCCGTGCTCATCCTGGGCATTGCGATGATGGTCATGTTCTTCGTCGCACTCGGAAGGCGGGGTAGCAGGCTGAACGCCGAGACATATGGGGATCTGGCCGCCGATGGGCGCGACGGTGCCGCCGGGGCTGGTGATGAGCGATGAGCGTTGACTACGCCGCGATCTTCGAGTCGGTCGTCCCCGAGCGCGTCCTAGAATGCGGGGTCATACCCGGCAGCAGGACTAATGTCAACGTCAAGGTGCGCACCGATCGCGGAAGCTACGCGATGCGCGTGCCCGGCGAGGGCACCAACGCCTACATCAATCGGCGGTCCGAGATGGCAAACATCGAGGACGTTGCAAGCTTTTCCTTCACGCCTGATGTCGTCTACGCCGACGGCGAAACGGGGATCCTGGTCACTCGCTTCTTGGAAGGGGCTCGCGGCCTGCGGGTCGAGGAGATGGTTGAGGGGGATGCCATGCTCGGTGTCTGCTCGATCCTCTCCGAGCTTCATTCTTCTTCTGTTGCCTTCGGCAACTTGTTCGACCTGGAGGGTGGGCTTACCGGCTACCGCGCCGTGTTCGAGTCCGGCGGATTTGCCTTGCCGGCGAAGATCGCCGCGGCTTTGCCGAGGCTCGACGCCGCCATGTGCGAGCTTTCCGCGCGCTTTGCGATGCCTTCAGTGCCCAGCCACGGCGACCCGAACGCCAACAACTTCATGGTCGACGGCGAGCGGATGTACCTGATCGACTGGGAGTACTCCGGCATGGCTGATCCTTACTTCGACCTTGCCAACCTCGTCATGACCGATTCTCTCGAGCCGGCCGACGAGGATCGCGTCGTCCGCGCTTACGAGGCTTGCACGGGGATCGAGGTAGACGCGCGCCGCTGGCACCTGTTCAAGGCGTGCCTCGACTATATGTGGATGTACTGGCATTTGATCAAGCTATCCGAGGGGCAGATGGTGGAATACAACGAGGCTTCCTGGCGGCGCAGGCTTGCGCGCTCCCTTGGCAACATGGAAAGGATCGGGTTCTAGATGACGCAGGGAATCATTCTGGCCGCCGGGCTCGGGCGGCGCATGAAGGGGGCGACCGGCGGGCTTCCGAAATCGCTCATGCGCGTGGGCGGCAAGGCGCTCATCGAGCGCAACATCGGTTATATGGTGGAGGCCGGGTTCGACCGCGTTGTTGTCGTGACGGGCTATAAGGCCGAGGAATTCGCCTTTTTGAGTGAGGCATTCAAGGGTGTTGTGGAGCTGGTCTACAACCCGCTCTTCGACGTTTCCAACACCGTGTCGTCTCTTCACGCTGCTCGGGGCTACCTGAATTGCGAGACGTACATCACTACTGCAGACATCTACCTTGACGGCAACCCTTACCTGAAATATCGCGACGACAAGTGTTTCTATCTGCTGCGCGGCGAGCAGGGTTATGAGAAGCCCGACTGGATCGCCGAGCTGGACGGCGACGGGAGGTTCCTTTCCGTCGACCTGCGCGGAACCTTTGGACACGCTTACACAGGCGTCTCGCACTGGACGGACGAGGGCTGCGCGTATCTGCGAGGCAAGCTGGATGCTGTCGATTTGGCCGATGAGGCTCAGGCAAACTGTTACTGGGATGAGCTTGTGCTTCCTGACCTTGCCGAGTTCAACCTGCGGTCCATGATCCTCGAGTCGCAGGACGAGGTCTACGAGTTCGACGATATGGGCGACATCGAGGCTTTCGAGGCGGAACAGGGTATGGGCGTGAGCTGGGAATAGGGTTACCGGCGTTCGTCATTGAGGCTTTATGTTCCGTCTGTCTAATTCAGTATCTGTTTGGCGGGCATAGCTCGCCTTCTTTTCTTTGAAAGGGATTGTTCATGAAGCGCGTCATTACCTACGGTACTTTCGACCTTCTGCACTACGGTCACATCAACCTGCTGCAGAGGGCTAAGGCCCTTGGCGACTACTTGATCGTCGTGCTGAGCACCGATGAGTTCAACTGGAGCCAGAAACAGAAGAAGTGCTATTTCGGTTACGAGGAGCGCAAGAGGCTTCTTGAGGCCATTCGCTACGTCGACTTGGTGATTCCCGAGGAGAGCTGGGATCAGAAGCGTGCCGATGTTCATGAGTACCACGTCGACACCTTCGTCATGGGAGACGACTGGAAGGGAAAGTTCGACTTTCTTAAGGACGAGGGCGTCGAGGTCGTGTACTTGCCGAGGACGCCGGAGATCTCCACTACACAGATCAAGAAGGACTTGAAGGCTTAACTTAGACATTCTGACTAAGTCGGCAATCATCCCCGCCTCGACGACCACTTCAAACAAAGATGGAATGCATGATCGCACCGATCCCGATTATGCCTATATATGGGGTCATTAGTGGCTTTTCGCATTGGAGGTTATTATGGCTAAGAATTACATATACCAGGGCAAAAATGCCGCACAATATCTCGATATTCCGATATATGAGTCATTGGAATCGCCTTCTTTCACATACGTGAACGAGGGGATCGTGCTTCCTGCAAAGCGTGATCGCAGATTGCCGTGGGGCAGTGGTGGCGTCTTGGGACCCGACGGAGCGTTTATCGAGGAAAGCCGGCTCGATGACTCTTTTGGGGCACCTTACGAATATGAGGCTGGTGTCGTTGAACAGATTAACGAGGAAGTGATTTACCTCGGTATACTTCCGTGTCATTGGGGGCACGTTCTGATAGACGTTCTATGCAAGCTTTGGTCACCGATGATCCAGGAGCATCGTTATAGGATCGTCTACTGTGGTCTCGATTGGCAGACGCACGGCGCTATCGACGGAGTCTATGAGCAGTTGCTTGAACTAGCTGGTATCTGCAAAGACGATTTGATTTACGTTACTAAGCCAACGCGTTTTACAAAAATACTGATTCCAAATAGGACCCTCGGTTTTGAAAGACCCTGGAATGCATGCTACCGTGACGTGATCAATCGAATCGTTAACCGTGCCGAGGAACAGGCTTCTGAGCGTGGTTTGGCTTCATTTGAAAAGCTGTATCTATCGCGTACCAACTTTGCTGTTGCGAGGAAAAGTGAAGTTGGCGAAGATAAAATTGAGCGACTATTTGCGGATAATGGTTACAAAATAGTGTTTCCTGAAACTCTTGACGCAGTGGAACAAATCTACCTTTATCACAATTGCTCGGAGTTTGTGAGCCTTAGCGGAACCTTAGCACACAACCTTGTTTTTTCACAACCTGGTGTGCGTGCTGTTATTTTGAATCGGACATGGGCGCTGAATCCCCCTCAAATTAGGATAAATCAAGTGATGGGAATCGATCCCACGTATGTCGATGTTTACGACGAGAGAGAGCTGGATCATAAGTCGGGCTATCGAGCCGGTGACTATGCCGTGCATCTCCTGACGGTTAACGCGAACCTGCAGCAATGGTGTTGCGACAATGGCTTGATGGTGTCGGGGGGGGGGTATGATTTGAAGACTCGCCTGCGTTATGAAGAACTGCGATTCCTTCAGTCGCTTCGTGAAGTCAAACATAAAATTGCGGCCTTACGGAGTCGTGCGAGTTAAGTTTTGGGGAAATGTTCGCCGAAGAACTTGCCGGAGCGGCAGGGATCGGGAGCGCGTTCGGCGGCGCCGGGCTTTCACGTAGAACCGAAGAGTTCCTTTCTTTTGCTGGGCTTTTCGTTGGTGATTGCGGTGATGAGATGGTGGCGCAGGTCGTTTACTCGATGGTCAGCGGCGGCGGACGTTTGGCTGATGTGCTGCCACGGAAATAACGAGGGGGTTTGGCGCCATGGATTTCGCATGGAAGGCTAAGGTACTCTAGACGGGAATACGGGTGGCTGGTAACCTCGCCCCGTCAGTCGTAACGGCAGCCGGGGCGGGGCTCATTGTAGTGTTGCTGTTCGTTCACTACGCCAGCGACTGCTTGAGCGCTTCGGCCGCCTCGAACTTCGCGCCCATGTCGGTGTGGGTGTAGATGTCCATCGTTATCGCTGAGTTGGCGTGGCCTGCTAACTCCTGCATGACCTTGGGGTGGACGCCGGCTCTTGCGAGCTGCGTCAGGTAGCTGTGCCTGAGCTCGTGGAGGCAGTAGTTGCCGGCGCCTAGGGTCTCGCGGTCGCGGCGCCACCACTTCTCCATCATGTCCGGCGCCACCCTTGTGCCGGCCTCGGTGACGATGACGGGGCCGGCGGGCGCTATGACGGTGCCGCGCCCCGCCTGTGCCGAGCGGTGGATGCGGAAGTAGGCCAGGGCCTCCTCGGTCAGCGGCAGCTTGCGCCTTCCCGCCTGGGTCTTGGTGCTGCGCATGTTCCTGGCGCGGTCGTAGCTGTGGGTGATGGCCAGGGTGTGCGACGTCTCGTCGAGGTCTGACCAGGAAAGGCCGCAGACCTCGCCGCGACGGAGACCCAGGCTCACGGCGAGCCACCAGGCGAAGTCGTGCTCGTCGGCCGGGTCGAGCTGCGCGGCGAACTCGCGCATCTGCTCGGCAGGCATGGCGTTTCTCGGCTGGGTGTCGTTGTTCGGGGGCGTGGCCAGGTCGCAGGGGTTGACGCTCACGCGGCCCTCGCGGACGGCCTGCTTGTACATGAGGTTGACCTCGGAGTGGACGCTGCGGATGTAGGTGCCGCCCACGGGCTTGCCGGAGAGCGTGTCCCCGGCGCGCATCTTGGCGTACATGTCGTTCAGCATCTCGGGCGTGACCTTGTCGAAGTAGGCCTTGCCGATGTGCATGCACGCGGCCTTGAGCGTGGTCTCGAGCCGACGGTTGCGGTTCTCGGAGAAGTTGCCGGAGGCTCGCCTGGTTTCGATGAAGCGCTGGCACTCCTCCTCGAAGGTGGCGCCGCCGCGGGTGGGGGCGCGGTCGCCCTCGACCTCGGCTATGAACTCGCGCAGGAGCTTGGTGGCCTCGGTGTAGGTGCACTCGACGCGGCGGGTCTTGGCGCCGTACTTGCCGGTGCGCGGGTTCCTGCCGGTGCACACCCTCAGCTGCCACTTGCGGCACTTGCCCTTGGCCTTATTCTTCTCGAGCTGGACGATGGAGCCCTCGCCGTTGACCTTCATCGGGGGCACCGCCTTCCGGTTGCGGTGGCGGTTGCCGTGCTTGCGGGCGCGGTTGCCGTGGCCGCGGGGTGGGGGATTCGTGCGCTTGTGCGCGCTTGCTTTGTGGTTGTCATATACTTCTCAAGTCCTTCCTGAATCGTGAGTTCGGGCGGGATCGGGCCTGCGGGAGCTTGCCTCTCCTGCGGGCCTTTCTGTTTCTATGCGCGGCCTTGCCGGCTTATTTGTTGCTGGCGTGCGGCTCCTTCCTTGGTTGTTCGGGTTGGTTGGCGGATGCCCTACTGGGCGGGGTTCTCGTCCGTGCAGCGGCCGACGCAGTGGCGGTCCCAGGCTTCCATGAGCTTGGCGATGGCGGCTTCGTGGCGGGCTTTCACTTTTGCCTCGTCCTCGCCTGTGCTGGCGGCGCGCTTCTTCTCGGCCTGCTTGTTGAGGTAGCGCTCGAAGGCACGGCGCGCGGCCGCGGGGTCGTCCCACACGACAGCCTCGCCGAAGGCGGCGGACTCGTCCTGGTCCATAAGCAGCATGTCGGCGTAGCGGTACATGACCAGGTCGAACACGCGGGCGCAGCGGCGCTCGTCGTCGGCGCGGCCGCGCTCCTCCTGCCAGCGCACGTAGCGGCGGAACTCGTCCATGGAGTCGCGGCCGGACTCGGAGAGCGCGTCGTACTCGCGCTGCACCTCCCCGGCCTCGGCGTCGGCATCCGTGATTGAGCGGCGGCCCACCACCACGTCGATGGAGGTGCCGAGCATGTCGGCTATGGCCCAGGCGGACTTGATGGGAATCTTGCTGGGGTTGGTCTCGTAGCGCGCGTAGGTTGGCAGCGGGATCCCCGCGGCCTCGGCGAAGGCCTTCTGCGACTTGTAGCCCGCGCGCCGGCGCAAAACGGAAAGATCGCTCGGCATGGCTCGCCCCTCCTTTCTTGAGCAGGGCAGGTGAAGTTGTTGATGCTCTGAGGTGAACTATAGCCGTTCGGACTGTTCGCCGTATGTGTTCGTTCTGTGATTTGCAAGGTTACGGAACGACCGCTCGCCGATTGAGAACCTAACACTTCATAACAAAACATATCAAAACGCAACACTAAAATCAAGGTAAACGGCATCACTGACCGAAGTCGCATCAAAAATTGAGAATCCTTGTGATAGCCTGCGATTCGCACGGGGCAAGGCCAGCCGCCGTGCGTGACAAGGGGCCGAAAGTCGCCGGAGTGCGCAGCCGTCAGACCTCCCCGCATAAAACCAACAAGGAGTAAGGGGATCACAGTGAACGACATGAAGAACCTCGGCCGCGAGGCCAACGAGGAGAGCATCGAGTGCGCCCAGGAGATGCGCGACTACTTGCGCTCCATGCCCGCGATGCTTTCCGCCAAGGACTTGGCCGAGCTCACGGGCGAGCATATCGGGTCCATCCGCCGCGGCATCCACGACGGGCGGATCCCGGCCGACAAGATCAACGGGCGCTGGTACATCCCCACGCCCTTCATGCTGGAGAACACGTTCGCGTTCCTGCGCAAGCAGAACGAGCGGCGCGGGGCGGCCGGCAGCCGCGAGGCGAGGCGCCGCGGGGCTGGGCGTGCTGGCGTCGGGCGCGGTGAGTACGGGTTCGGCGGTTTCTCTGCTTTCGCTGGCGACGGTGACGGCGGCTGCGGTGTTGCCATTGCTTGCGCCGACGAGGACGTTAAGCACGGGATGCCTGGTCAGGGCGTTGGCTTTGGGGCTGCTGGCGTCGGGGCTGCCGTGGCTGCGGGGCTGCCGCAGGTGATGGGCACCGGCTTCGTCGCGGGCGCGACGCATGGGTTCGTGCCGGGCGTGGGGCTGGTGCCGATCGTGCGCACGGCTGGCTTGCCGCCGGATGCGGGCCTGAACGCCGTTGCCGGCGGCGGTTGCGGCGCGTTCGTCGTTGAGGCTGAGGCCGTTGCCGAGCCTGAGCCGAGCGCCGAGGGCGCCGGCGCCTTTGCCGGCCGCGGCGGTTCTTGGGACGCTAAGGCTGGCGGTGAGGAGTAGTGACTACTGCGTGGGATTGTGTCCCCGAGGAGATGAGGCGCGAGCCCAGGTGGGTGTGCTGGAGCCGCGTCGAGCGCGGCGGGCGCGCCACCAAGATGCCGGTGTGCGCCGCGACCGGCAAGATGGCGAGCTCGACCGACCCGGGGACGTGGTGCTCGTTCGCGGGCGCCGTCGGTTCCGTTGGCAAGTGGGGGACGAGCGGCATCGGCTTCGTGTTCGGCGCTGACCGTGCGTATACGGGCTTGGACTTGGACCATGTATTGCACGATGGGGTGCTGGAGGAGAAATATCAGTGGGTGATTGATTCTGCCGACACCTATACGGAAATATCGCCATCCGGTGATGGGTTGCACCTGTACTTCAAGGGCGGCAAGCCCGAGGGCGCGACCCGGTGCCGCAAGGGGCCGGTGGAGATGTACGACCATGAGCGGTTTTTCACGGTGACGGGAAAGCCGTTCGGGGCTGCGCGGGCGCTGGCCTCGCGGCCGGAGGTCGTCGAGAAGGCGTATCGCACGTGGATCGAGCCTGAGGTGCCTGCGGCGCAGGGGACGTTGGCGGATGCCGTTGCTGTGAACGCCGCGGGTTTTGCTGCCGCGAATGTTGCGGGTGCTGTTGGCGTTAACGTTGTTGCCGATGGCGAGTACGGCACGGCTGGCGAGCTTACCGACGCCGAGCTGATGGAGCGTATGCTGGCCTCCCGCAACGGCGCCGAGATCAAGGCGCTGCTGGGCGGGGACGTGAGCGCGCACGGCGGCGACCATTCGGCCGCGGACATGGCGCTGTGCAACTACCTTGCCTTCTGGTGCGCGGGCGACGAGGCGCGGATGGACCGCATCTTCCGCGGGAGCGGGCTGATGCGCAAGAAGTGGGATTCCCGCCGGGGCGGGACGACCTACGGGGCGCAGACCGTCGCCAACGCCGCCAAGAACGCGCACGACCACTACAAGCCGCGTCGGCGGCGTGCGGGCGTTCGCGCCGGGCAGCGCGTTTCTTCTCGCCGCGAGGTTGCCGTTGAGGCCGTTGGCGCAAGTGATACGGACAAATGTTCGATTGACGGCGGTTGCGCTGGTTTGCGCGAGGTAGCGAAGGGCGTTCCCAGCGTGAAGCCCGCCGACGAGGCGCTGGTCGCCACAGGCGATGCCGCGCCTTCCGTGGAGGGGTGGCTCGTCGACGCCGACGGGGCGCTTTGGGAGCGGGGGCGCGACGGCAAGCCGCGCGCGACCGTGACCGCGACGGCGCCCTGGATCGTGAGCGA
>CAVHFC010000078.1:0-10367 GCA_963635025.1 Eubacterium sp. CAG:786 | reverse complement strand
CGTAGGCGCGAGGCACGACTCGCGCATCACTAGGTCAGCGCCGAAGGCGCGTCAGATTCTTTAACACGCGGGCGGAGCCGGTTATGCCGACCGTCAACCGACCGCCGGCTCGTTCTTTGGAAAAGTGTGTCGCGCCAAGGCGCTCTTGAATACGGGTCGAGCTGTCGCTCGACCCCACGAAAATCTGGCTGCTGGGATAACGATGCAGAAAGTATTTCGTAGGCGCGAGGCACGACTCGCGCATTAATAGCCAGCGCCGAAGGCGCGTCAGGCTTTTCTAAAACATGTCGCGCCGCCGCTGTTCGCGCTTGCGGCCCTTACACCAGCATCGACACGTCGTAGGCGTAGGCTAGTTCGCTCGTGCTTGCAATCAGCGGCAGCCCCAACAGCGTTCGCAGGCGGTTTTCCTGCGCGACGAGCGGGCCGTTGATGGCTTCGTCGAGGGCTTCGGCCGTCGGCATCTCAAACGTTTCCCAATCAATCAGGCTGCTGTACACGTCGAACGCGCGGCTATCCATCGCGTCCGCATCGGCGATGCCGATCATGCGCATGGGCCACGCCGTCAGCAAGGCTTGCTGCTCGGATTCGCTGGCGACAAGCCTCACCTCGCCGCCGAAGTCGAACGGCGTATCCTCGCTGCCTCCGGAAAGCGCGATCTGCTCTGCGGTGCCATCGGCAACTTCGACGACCACGTCGTCGCATCCTGCAAACGCCCCGCTCGCAAGGCCGCAAACCGCGCTCCCCAGCTTCACCTTCGCCAGCTCGCTGCATTCCGCGAATGCCCCTGCGCCGATGCTGAAGCCGTCGCGGCCCTTGTCCTCGGGCAGCGCCTGTGCCACGGAATCGAGGTCGATCTTCACGGCATCGGCAGGTGCCGCCACAAGCGTCACGCCGCTATCGGTTGATTCGAACGTGAACCCATCTACCTCGAAGGTTCTCTCAACAATGATGGTCGACGCGTCCACCTGCTCCATCCCGAACAGCGCGCGCAGTTGATTCTCCGGCTCAAGCAGGTTCTCGGCCATCTTTGCGCGCACCTCGGCGTCGCTGGGCACCTCCCAGGTTTGCTCGAGCAGTTCCCATTGGACCTGATTGAAGTATTCCTCGCAGGTCGCGTATCCCGCCAGCGCGTATACCCAGCTGGCAAGGTAGTCCGTCTCGCTGCCCTCGGGAATGCTCATGTGGATTTGCACGGCGTCAGGATCCTCGTCCGCGGCGCTGTTCAGCGTCCAGGCGGTGCCGGGGGTGTAGAGGTTGAGCTTCGCGGGGTTCGCACTTGTCAGCTCCAGCGTTGCGAAGGCCGAACTGCCGGAGAACAGGTCGGTTCCTAGGATGCATGACGCCTCTGCGCCCCAGTCGGCAACATCGAGCGTTACCTGCGTGAGCACCGGGCAGTCGGCGAACGCGGAAATGCCAACCTCAAGGGTGAATGCCTCATTGACGGTGAACGATGCCAGCTGCGAGCAGCTGGCGAAAGCCCTTGCGCCGATGGTCAAGTCGCCCAGGCGGGCGTCAAGCACCACGTCGCCCGAGATTCCCGACTCCATGAACGCTTCGGTGCCGATGGACTCAAGAGCGGGCATGCTGTCCCAATCGACCTGCCATGTCCCCTCAAGGTCGGCGAATGCGCGCCGGTAAATGGTATCGACCGACTCCGGCAGCGTGAGCAACTCGCCCTCGTAGAAGGTGCCGCTCCCCAGCGCAATCCAAGGTTCGCCGTCTTCCGAGCACCCGTACAGCACGAGCGATCCGTCGTCTTGCGCCAGCGCGGTGAGCGATTCGATGTCGGTGAACTGCGTGAAGCGGCTGTCGTAGCCGTCTTCCTTGTTGGACACGCAATACCACACGCAGCTGGTGTTGGGGACCTCCTGCGTGGCGAAGGTTGCCACGCGCGCGTTCGACCCCACGAACCCAAGGCTCGTGCAGTCTTCGAAGGCGTTCGCGCCAACCGCGATCTCGTCGGTGCCGCCGATCAGGACGCCCTGCAGGTTTCGGCAGTTCGCAAACGCCTTCGCGCCGATGTCGGTCACGCTGCCCTCGCGCAGGTTCACCCACTTCAGCGACAGGTTGTCGGAGAACGCGTAGGGCAGCACCGTGTTCACGACGAGCACCTGATCGTCCTCGTCGGTGAGCGTTCCGTCGAACGTCTCCGCGGCATCCTGCGAGGAAAGCAGGCAGATCTTGCCGTCCTGCTCGTAGTAGATGAAGCCCTCCTGCGACTCGGCGGGCAGGATCACCTGCGCCTGCGGTGCGCCGGCGGCGGTAAGGCGGCCTCGCACGTAGTCGGCGATATCCTCGGTGAAGCAGATGATGGTCGAAACGTTTCCGCCACCGAAACAGCCGTCTTCGAGCGTGAAGTCGGCGTCGTCGAACAGAACCACGGTGCTCACATCCGTGCATCCGGCGAAGCATCCGCTGTCAAGTGTGTGCGGCCCGTTCACGAAGGTGGCGCTCGATCCCGTGTTCACCACGCGCAGCAGCTGCTCGTCGGAAAACACCATGCCGCCCGAGCACGTGTAGCGCACTTCGGGGTTCGAAGCCGCTGAAACGGTGACGTCGTAGGAGCTTTCGAGCTGCGTGTAGTTCTGCTCGATGAAAGGCAGAAGCACGTCGTCGTCGAGCGTGATGTTGCAGCTGGAAAGCTTCGAGAGGTCTATCTGCGGCAGCGCCTCGATCGTCTTCGCCTCGACGGTGATCTGATCGAGCTGGTTCAGTCCGCTCAAGGTCACGCTTTTGACCTCTTCGGGTACGTCGAGTTCTTTACGGGAAAGCGGAACCCCCACGTATTCGCTGCGGTCCTTGGTGGTAAGGATGCCGTCTTTCGTCGAGGCGTAGTTGGGGTTGCCGGCGGCCACGTAGTAATCGTCCCACACCTCGAAGGGGCCTTCGGGCTCGTAATACAGAAGCGACACCGGCAGCAGGATGTTGCTGAGGGCATAGGTGTAGCTGGTCGGGTTGATGTCGATCTTGCGGCTGGCGACGGCCTGCACGCCTTGCGGCACCACAAGTGTGTAGCTCCCGTCCTCCTCGTCGATGGAAACAGCCTCATCGTCGACGTCGACGAGGGTTTGCAGCGAGCATACGGAGTTTTTCGTCGAGATGTCGTAATGATAGCTATCGTTAAGGAAATAGTTTTGGAAGTATACGTGGTAGCCGCTGGCCAGCGGCTTGATAAGGCCCGGTTCCACAACGTGACGACCAGGGGTTATGGGGTAGAACCACTGCACGGTGGCGTCGTTTTCGGTCCAGCCGAGAAGCAGCGCGGAAAGCTCGCCGGTTTCCTCGTCCATAAACCCGCGGGCGCGCATGACGTTTTCCTGTGCGCGGTAGTTCAGGAGGTTCACGGGGCTGTCGTAGGTTGACCATGCCACCACGGGGTTGCCGTCGGGGTCTACCTCGCCGGTGGTCACGAACGTGCAGGATTGCATCGGCGTGTACTCATACACCGCGGTCTGCCATTCCCCGTTTTCGGTGAAGCGGTATTGCAAGGTGATGTCGAACGCTTCGGAGGGCGCCGTTTCGGGGAAGTCGGCCACGCGGAAGTACGGATAGCTGTCGAAGCCATCCTTTTCGCAGGTCCATTGGTAGGTTTTACCGTCGTAGCCGTAGGTGGTGTTGAAGGCGCAGAACACCGACCAGGCATCGAGCTTCTGCCCTATGTAGAGCGAATAGCTGTTCGACAGGTTCTGGGTGATGCTGACGTCGACGTCGGTGGGGTCGACGTCTTCGAACGCCGAATCGTCCTTGCCGGCGGGCAGGAACGTGACGCCGCTGCCGGAAGGATCGGTCTTTTCGGGCGTCGGGTCGCTTGGCAGCTTGTCGTAGGAATCGGGCTCGGGCTCCGGGTCGGGGTCGGGGTTCGGCTCCTGGTCGGGTGCGGGGTCCGGGTCGGGGGTGGGCGTCGGGGTCGGATTGGGCGCAGGAGTTGGGGAGGGCGCCGGCGTCGGGTTGTTTCCCGTGCCGGAATCGGCGTTCGGCGTGGTTTCGCTGCCGTTGCCATTGCCGTTGCCGCCACCGTTCCCGTTCGCGTTGATCACGGGACCTGTCGTCGTGGTGGTGCCCGAAGTGGTCCTCGCGCCGGTGTCGCCCGCGCCGCCCTCGTCGTTCACGTTGGCGGCAACGGTGGTGATGGTCGTCACCGCGTTTTGGGTGGGCGCGACGACGTTGTACGCGGTGGTACCTGACGGCTCATCTTTCGGAAGGTCGCCCAAGACGTCATGGGCGGTTCGGTCGACGGTGCTGCTTTGCTCGCTGTTGCCCCGGAAGCTCTCGCCCTGCCGGTTCGCCTCGCCGTCGGAAGCGGTGGCATTGGCGCGGAATCCCTGTTGGGTGCCGTCGATGCCCTGGCTGTAGGCCGACTTGAAGCTGGTGGGATCGAATTCGGAATCGGCTTGGCCGAGCGCGACGGCGCCCGCCCCGAACGCCCCGACAACGGCGATGGATGCGGCGGCGGTGGCGATCTTCTTCGTTTTGTTCGACAGATGCTCCATGGTCGTTTCCTCCTAGAGCGCTTTCACGAAATAACGGCGAAGCTTGCCGATGAGGGTTTTTGCGGGCGGCAGGCCGGCGGCGAGGCGCTCGTTGAAGCTGCGAACCGTGCGCAGCTCGTTGGGTGCGAGCGTGTGCCCGCCGAAGGCGAACGACTGATGCAGGCTGATCGCGCGACGGTATTCCTTTTCGTCGATGTCGCCAAACGCACCCTCGAAGCGCCCGGCAACCTCGAGCGGGCGGGAAGCGTCGAAGGCAAGATCGCTCTCGCCCATGATGTCCGCCAGGTGTCGGTACAGCGCGACCATGGCGACGTTCTGGTCGTCGCTCGCGCAGGCATGCGCGCGCAAGCGACGGCGCACGCCGCGTTGCCCGAAGGCCGCCCCGGCCGCGATAAGCACCCCCGCCGCCACGCCGATGGCCTGCCATAAGATGCTCGATGCGAACGGCCTGGTCTGGCCTCCGTTTTCCTGATCGTCCTCGTCCATCGGGCCCGACACCGATCCCGTCTCGATCGAGCCGTCGCCGGTTCCGTTGCTTTGAGCCTCGTTGACGTCGACGATGTTGTCGGCGTTGAGCGCCTGCGAATAGTAGCCGGGCGTCACCTCGATGGGCGTCCAGCCCTGTCCCTTGAAGTACACCTCGATCCACGCATGCACGTCGTGGCCGTCAAGCACCACGTTCGATCGGGTCGTTTCCGCTTGTGCCAAATCGTCGGCGTCCGCGCGATACCCTTCGACATAGCGTGCGGGAATTCCCTGGGTGCGCAGCGCCAAGGCGGCGACCGTGGCGAAATACGCCGAGTTGCCCTTGCGCGCATCTTCCAAGAACCATGCGGTGAAGCTGCCGTCGCCAGGTGGGGTTTGGGGTGACTCCGTGTAGCTTGCCAGCGTGGAGAGCATGGTGCGCACGCGGCTGATGACGGCGTATTCCGACGTGTCGGCGCCGTTCCAGGTTTCGCCGTTGAATATCAGCCGCTCGATGGCGGCCTGCTCCTCTTCGGGCACGGCCAGGTTGTTCTCGCGCACGAAGCCCGAGAACACGTCTTCCGCATCCGCATAGTCGTTCGACTGGCCGGAAAGCCAGCTGGGGTTGGTGATCACCTGATCGGTGCGCACGTCGTCCATGGTGAAGCGGTAGGTGCGCGTTCCGAAGAAGCCCGACAGCACCGTTCCGCCCAGGTTGAGCTTGGCGCTCGTTCCGCTTAAGGATCGCATCGAGTAGGGCACGTAGACGTAACCTTTGTAGGCGTTCTCGGCATTCACGCTAATTGTGGCAACCTCCGGCGAGTTGGCAATGCCGGCATCCGCGCTCAGGTCGTCGTAGGCGGCGCGCTGCAGGGCGGGCGTGAAGTCCTTGGCATCAAGCCAGGAAATCATCCCGATCCACGACCCCTCGTAGGCGGTATGGGGAAGCTTCGACCAGCTGCGCCCGTCGAAGTTCGCGCCGATGAAGCCCTTGAGCAGCAGGTCGTCTGACACGGTGCCGTCGACGAAGAGCTCAAGGCCGCTGCCATCGGGGTCGTTCATGGTGCTTGCCTGCATGAGGTTCCCATCGGGTAGCTCGTCGTGACCGTAGCGGATCTCGTGGGTGGCATCCGTGAAGGCCTCGTGGACATCGCTAATAGCGCCAAGGGGCGTGTACACCAGGTTGCAGCCGACGAACAGCGCGATGCAGGCCACGGCGTTGGCAAGCACTTCCACAGTCCAAGGGCCGAAGGAGAACGACGAGCTGCGCAGCTGGGCGAAACGGCATTGCCCGAGCCAGCCGATGATGCCGAACGCGCTGCCGATGGGGGCGAACCCTAGGTGCAGACGCATACAGCCGGCGCAGGTGAACGCCACGGCGAACAGCGTGATGCCGGGGTGCTTCGTGCGCGACAGCGCCCAGGAGACGACCCCGTTGAGGGTGCCGAAGCAAAGCCCGAAGAGGGCGGAATTCGTTGCCAGCTGCCCGTTTCCCGCCAGCGCGATGTAGGCGCCGAACACGTCGTCGTAGCGCGAGGCGATGAAGTTGTAGAGCGCGTAGATGCCGCTGCGCGCGTCGGGAATGGCCAGCTCGACGAGCATGCAGATAACCGCCATGGCCCCGGCGCAGGCGATGGTGCGTCCTCGGTAGCGCCTGACCAGGTACGACGCGTTGAGCATGCCGGCTACGATGCCGCCCGCCAGCAGCGCGCAGACAAGCGCTGTGGCCCCAAGGGCCCCGGCGATGAGCAGCGGCGGCATGAGCGCGAGCAGCACGCCCGATGCACCCGAGGCCAGCGGTGCCGCGGGTATGTGCCGATGGCCTCGGGCGTGCGCGCCGAGGGAGCGGGCGTTGAGCGTGACGCGCTCGACGGTGCGGATGGTGTCGTTTCCGGTCGTCATGCTCACAGCTCCAGGTTCTTCACGCGCGCGTTGGCGTTCTCGACGTCGGCGAGCGGGACGTTCACGATCAGATAGCCGTCCGCCTTTTGCTCGGCGGTCGCCTCGCCGCCGACGCGCAGCACCGTCAGTGTCGTTTCCTGCGCCAGTTTCTGCGCGGCCTGTTCGGGAATGCGGTCGACGACTAGCACCGTTTTCGTGATGGCGACCGACCTGCGCACCTCGTCGATGGACTGCGTCTGCGCGAAGGGGTCATCGGGCAGCGGGGCCGCGGTGATCGAATCGAGCATGGCGTCGAACGTGGCGCGGTCGCCGACCTGCTTGGCGACGGTCGTGTGGTTCTCGTCGTAGATCACGCAGTGGGAAAGGCCCTGACGAACGAGCGCCAGGCTCAGCGAGGCCGCGAGCGACAGCATCGCGTTGACCATGCGCGATTGCTCGCGGTCGTCGGGGTCGCATGCGCCCGCGCCTAAGATCAGCGCGATCTCGTAGTCGGTGGGGCGCGATGGTTCGCGCACCATCAAGTCGCCCAGGCGCGCCGACAGCTTCCAATGCACCGAGCGCAGCGAATCGCCTTCAGCGTAATCGCGCAGGTCGAACACCTCGGTCTTGTCCTGTCCGCGCAGGGCCGTGTCGTAGGTGGTGCCCGCCTCCCCGGCGTGGCTTGCCTGCGCGGTTTCGATGGTCATGTCGGAAACGATGGGATAGACGGTGTATGCGGACGAAAACGACACGGGGATGGCTTTTTCCGAGAAGCCGAGGGTGTCGGTCGAGCTGGCGCTGACGAGCGAAAGCGCGACGCGCCCGCAGCAATCCGTGCGCAGCGGCAGCGCGAAGCGTTCCTGCTTGCTGGAGGTGGGGGACAAGGTGACGGGGATGCGCCAGGTCGTCTTCTGCATGAGGTTTCGCGCCTCGAATTCCAGCTTCAAGTTCCCCTTGAACAGCTGGGGGCGCTTCACCTCCATTTCCAGCGAAAGGTCCCCGCCTGTGGTGCAGGCCTGCTGCAGCGAGAAGTCGATGGAGGTTTTCTTGCTGATGATGCCGTTGATGAAGATGCTGGTCAGAGGCGCGCACAAAACCAGGATCAGGGCCGCAAGCGAGGTTGCGCTGTTGGTGGCGACGAAGGTCGACGCGCACAGCGCCACGGCGATGAGGTATATGACCCAGTTGGCTATCATGGTTTTCGGCGCCGCTTCGGACGGCCGGCTAGGCTTGGCTGCGCGCTTGCCCCATGGAGGGGGCGGGCACTTCGGAAAGCACCTGGTCAAGCACGTCGGCGGCGGAAATGGACTCGATGCGGGCCTGCGGGCGCAGCACCAGGCGGTGCGCGCACGTTACCTGGAACACCTCGCGCACGTCCTCGGGGGAAACGAAGTCGCGCTCGCGGATGAGCGCGCAGGCGCGTGCCATGCGGGAAAGGGCGATGATGCCACGCGGGCTGACGCCGAGCTCGACGAGCTCCGCCTCGCGCGTCGCCTCGCACAGGCGCACGATGTAGTCGAGCACGCTGTCGGCGATTTGCACGTTGCCCAGGAAGTTCTGCACCTCAAGCAGGTTGTCGCGGTCGACCTTGGCCTGCACGCTTTCGAGCGGGTTGTCGTAGCGCTTGATTTTCAGGATGTTCACCTGATCGGCGCGCGAAGGATACCCGATGGACAGGCGCACCATGAAGCGGTCGAGCTGGCTGTCGGGAAGCGGCTGCGTGCCGGCCGATCCCACGGGGTTTTCCGTCGCGACGCACACGAAGGGCCGCGGGACGGGGTGCGTCACGCCGTCGACGGTGACGGCGCGTTCCTCCATGACCTCGAGCAGGGCCGATTGGGTTTTCGCCGAGGTTCGGTTGATCTCGTCCGCCAGCAGCAGGTTGCAGTTCACCGCGCCCCAGCTGAAGCGGAACTCGCCGGCCTCGCGGTCGTACATGGAAAAGCCCATGATGTCCGAGGGCATGGTGTCGGGCGTGAACTGCACGCGCTTGCAGTCAAGGCCGAGCGCGCGGGAAAGCGCCAGCGCCAGCGTGGTCTTGCCGGTGCCGGGCACGTCTTCAAGCAGAATGTGCCCGCCGGCGTATATGGCCATGAGCGCCTTTTCAATGACGTCTCGCTTGCCGACGAGCGCCTTGCTCACTTCGTTTATGACGGTGTTCGACTGTTCGACGATCATCTTTCGCTCCCTCGGTAGGCTGACTCGGCCGTTGCTGCTGCGAGCTGCGCTTTAAGCTCGGAAATGTCCAGGGGTTTGCCGGCGTGCCCGTTCATGCCCGCCTCGCGGCTGGCGCGCGCGTCCTCGGTGTAGTTGTTCGCCGACAGCGCGATGATGGGCACGCTTTGCGCGTCGGGCCGCTCAAGCGCGCGGATGCGCCGGGCGGCTTCCCAGCCGTTGTAGGTGGGCATCTGCACGTCCATGAGGATGGCATCGTAGGTGCCCGGCGTTGAAGCGGCGAAGGCGGCCACCACCGTCGGGCCGTCATCGGCGCGGTCGACGGTCGATCCTAAGTTGCCGAGGATTTCTGCGGCGATCATGGCGTTGAGGTCGTTGTCCTCGGCCATCAGGAAGCGCTTGTCGGTGAAGTCGTAGGCAAGTTCCACGTCGGCGCGATCCTTGGCCGTTTCCAGCGTTTCCCCGCGCGCCGTGAGCGCATCCTGGGCGGCCTCATCGGCGCGCGTAAACGGCAGATACACGGTGAAATCCGACCCGCGTCCCAGTTCGGTGTCCACGATGATTTCGCCTTCCATAAGCTTGACCAGGCCAGACGTGATGGCCATGCCCAGGCCCGTGCCGCCGTAGCGCCGCGCGATGGTTCGGTCTTCCTGCTCGAACGGCTTGAAAATGCGGCTAACGAAACGCGGGTCCATGCCCTTGCCCGTGTCGCGCACGCGGATCATGTAGTTGACGGTGTCGTGGTCGCGGTACATCTCGCGCAGGGTGACGGTGACCGACCCGCCCGCGTCGGTGAACTTCAGCGCGTTGGATATGAAGTTCACGATGATCTGGTTTAAGCGCATGCGGTCGCCGACGAGGAAGACGTCGCGGCAATCCTGCATTTCCACGCTGAAGGAAAGCTGGCGCTCGGCGGCCTGCGCCTCGAACATCGATCGCAGCTCGGTGGCCACAAGGCGCATGTCGAACGGCGCGTTTTCGAGCTCCACGTGCCCGCTGTTCAGGCGGCTCATGTCGAGCGCGTCGTTGATGAGCGCAAGCAGGTAGTTGGAAAGGTCGGAAGCGCGCGACAGGTCGTCGAGCAGGCGTTCCTTGTCGTCTTGGTGTTCCTGTGAAAGCGTGATGAGGCCCTTGATGCCGTTGAGCGGCGTGCGGATCTCGTGGCTCATCTGGCTCATGAAGTCGGTGCGGCCCTCGACAAGCTCCTGGGCGTGGTCGCGTTCGCGGCGGGCTTTGTTGAGCGCGGCCTGCTCGGCGGTGGTGTCGACCATGGACACGAGCAGGTAGGCGCCCTGGTGCACGGGCGTGGTGGTGCAGCGGAAGTGCTTTCGCGCGGGCGCGGGGTGGGCGGGGTGG
>CAVHFC010000077.1:0-10391 GCA_963635025.1 Eubacterium sp. CAG:786 | reverse complement strand
CCTGAAAACGCGCAGCCTCATCACCGTGGTGGCCCTCATGGCGCAGGGCATCACCTATAGCTCGCTTTCCTACCACATCGCCAACGCCAAGGCCCACGGCGTGACCCGCAAGGAGATGGCGGCGGCCATCACCCACGCGGCCTTCTACGCCGGATGGCCCAAGGCGTGGGCAACGTTCAACCTGGCCAAGGAAGTGTACGCGGACGAAGTCAACGGCGAGGCAGGTGCAGATGTGCAACCCAACGCTGCCGAAACCCACGGCGGCTTCTTCGGCCTGGGCGAGCCAAACGACGCCTTCGCGCAGTACTTCATCGGGCAAAGCTACCTCAATCCCCTCACCGGCCCGGACGACTACCTTCCCATCTTCAACGTGACCTTCGAGCCGGGCTGCCGCAACAACTGGCACATCCACCATGCCATCTCAGGCGGCGGACAGGTGCTTATCTGCGTCGATGGCGAAGGCTGGTACCAGGAGGAAGGCGAGCCGGCACGCGCGCTTGCGCCCGGCGACGTCGTGGAAATTCCTGCCAACGTGAAGCATTGGCACGGCGCGAAAGCCGGCTCGTGGTTCAGCCATTTGGCTTTCGAGTGCCCCGGCGAAGGCTGTTCGAATGAATGGTGCGAACCGGTGGACGACGACGCCTACAACGGATTGGAGGCCTAACCATGGCGAAGAAGATGCTGGTCGCCTATTACAGCTGGAGTAACGGCAACACGAAGGCAATCGCCGAGCAGCTGGCGAAAGCGTGCGGCGCCGATCTCGAGCGCATCGAGACCGAGGCGCCCTACCCCGCCGACTACGAGACCACGGTTCAGCAGGGACAAGACGAGGTCAACGCGGGCTTTGAGCCTGCAATCAAGCCCCTTGCGCACGACCTTGCCGACTACGACATCATCGCCGTGGGGACCCCGACCTGGTGGTACACGATGGCACCTGCCGTCAAAACCTTCATGCATGCCGCCGATTGGGCCGGCAAGACCATCGTCGCGTTCCAAACCAACGGCGGCTGGGCGGGCCACACCATCGAAGATATCGAGAAGATGACCGCAGGGGCAAGCTTCGGCCCCAGTGCCGAGATTCAATTCGATTCCTCAGGTGGGCCAAAGCTCGTCACCGACCAGCACGAAATCGACGCCTGGATCGAATCTGTCAGAGCGCTATAGGCAGCATGGCGAGGCCTTGAACTGCGACGAACATCTCCCGGGCGAGCAAACGGACGGTTAACGGTCGGCATAACCGGTTCCACCCGCGTGTTAAAAGTCTGACGCGCCTTCGGCGCTGGCTATTACGGTGCGAGATAATATCTCGCACCCACGAAATGCTTGCTGCTTCGTTATCCCAGCAGCCAGATTTTCGTGGGGTCGAGCGAGAGCTCGGCCCGTATTCAAGAGCGCCTTTAGGCGCGACGCAAATTTCAAAAACGGCGCGGTCAGCCTACGCCAGAAGGCGCTGAATGGATTCGTGAATCTGATCGACCTCGATGGGCTTCACCAGGTGGTCGTTCATCCCAGCATCCAAACTGCGATTGATATCGTCAAGGAAGGCGTTGGCCGTCATGGCGACGATGGGCACGCTCTTCGCATCGGCGCGATCAAGCGCGCGAATGGCCCGCGTCGCCTCAAGCCCATCCATCACCGGCATCATGATGTCCATGAAGACGATGTCGTAGTAGCCCTCGGGCGATGCGATGAAGCGATCGACGCCCACCTTGCCGTTCTCAGCGCACTCGACGATGAGCCCTTCCTGCTCCAGGACGAAACAGGCGATCTCGCGATTGAGGTCGTTGTCCTCCACAAGCAGCGCGCGCTTACCGGCAACGGCTAGCCCTTCCACTGCGGCATCATTACCAGCCGGGCTCTCTTCCGCGTTCACGGCAAACGGCAAGCGCACACGGAACACGGTACCGCTGCCCACGGCGCTTTCGCACGCAATGCTGCCGCCCATCTGCTCCACCAGCTCGTGCACGATGGCGAGCCCCAGGCCCGAACCGGCCGCCGTCACGTTCTCGTCGCGCTCTTCCTGGGCGAACGCGTCGTACATGCGCTCCTGGAACTCCTTGCTCATGCCGATGCCGGTGTCGGCGCACATAAACTCGAAGCAAGCCGTGGAACCGTCGCAGGAAAGCTCGCGGCACGACACGGTGACCTCTCCGTCCGGGCGGTTGTACTTCACCGCATTGATGGCAAGGTTGTTCAGTATCTGTTGCAGATGCTTCCAACTGCCGATCAGGCGCTGATGGGAAATGTCGGAAGCGCTGCCCGCGACTTTGAAAGCGATGCCGCGCTCGGCCGCCTGCGCCTCCGTCAACGAGTTGATGGAGGCGAGCACCTCGCTCAGATTAAACGGCTCATGCGCCAGCTCGTTCACGCCGCTCTCAAGCTTGCTCATGTCCAAGATGTTGTTCACCAGCGTCAGAAGATAATCGGACGCCTCCATGATCTTCTGTCGACAGCTCTCCTGCAGCTCGGCGTCGCCGATGTTGCTCTGGGCGATAAGCACCTCGCCACGGATGCCGTTGATGGGCGTGCGAACGTCGTGGCTCATACGCCGCAGGAAGCTGGTCTTCGCGGCGTTCGCGCGTTCCGCCTCAATGCGAAGCTGTTTGTTGCGAACCTCTTCATCGATGCATTTGGAAAGCATGGCGCCGCGGACCTCATCGTCCGAACATTCCGCGCATATGGCTTTCGTTTCCATCCAATGCTCGCACCCGTCGTCGCCGATTTGCTTGTGGGTAAGCGCGACCTCGGTCTTTCCGCTACGGAACGCCGCCATGACCGCCTCGGGGTCGAAAAGCGCCGCGAATTGCCCCGCCTGCTCCTTATCGGGAATCGTGTCGGCGATCACGCGCACGAAACCGTCGAGGGATCCGGATTCGTCGGCAACCTTGCGAAGAGCGCTGCTGTCCTCGACCATGCGATAGGTGTTGCCGAGATAGTCCACGGCAACCGCCAGGGGGTACTCGACGCCCATGGCCGCCGCATACATCCGCACCTGGCTTTTCAGCGCGCGCTCGCTTTCCAGCCGCTCGATGTTGCTGGCCATGATCAGGCGCTTCTGCTCTTCGCGGCGCAGGTTATGGCGCAGCACCAGGAAAACGATCACGGCCAACGAAATGTAGAAAGCCATGTTCATCACCGTGGTCATGGTGTTGCTGCGCGGGTTATACCAGTAGCCATCCTGCGGATACACCTCAAGTCGCCACGAGACGCCCATGGCCTCGAAATCGTGAGCGAGCGCATCATCGGAAATATCGGACGAGCCGCAGACCTCAACGTAGTCGGAACTTGTCGGGGAAGCAGCCTTCAAGAGCCGATAGTCGTAGCCCTGATCGGAAAGCGTGTCGATGGAACCCTCGAACAACTCCGGCACTTTGACGATGACGATCGTAAAGCCCCAGAAGGTTTTCTGGCCGTCCTGCTCAAGATAGACAGGGTTTCTGATGGCGATGCCGGAACCTCCCTGCAGCAGATCAAAGGGCCCCTGCATGACCACGACGTCATTGTCACGCGCGAAGCGGCACGAATCGCCGCGCTCATCGTCGCGATCGATAAGGTCGATAAGTCCCGCCTCATTGCCCTCGGCCGGGTAAATCTGCGTCACCACGCCGTCGGGAGCAAGCTGGACGCTCTGGATGTAATCAGCCATCACGTTCTGCGCCATTTGCTCAAACAGGGGCAGAGACCCGTTTCCGTTGATGACGTGGCGCTCCAGCGTGTTGGTGACGCCCACTGCCTTTTCGATGTCGTCGGAAAGAAGGCTGGAATAGACCTTGGCGCTCAGGTCGGCTTTTGACTTGGCCTCTTCGGTCTTGTTGTGCTCGATAGTGCTGTTCATCGTGGAGACAAGGAAAATGCCGGCCAAGACGATGAGAATGGGAAGGATGATGTAAGCGCTCTTCTTCATCGCCGTAAGCGCACGGGGGTTCTGAGCCGGGTCAGCCCCGACTTGAAGACCGGCGTCTGCGATTTTCGCGCGCTTGTCCTTATGCTTGGAAAAGACCATCGGAGCCCCTCCCTGAGCAGGGCTTTCCCACCCCGCACCTCATCGGTAGTCTCACTTAATTGGAGCATTTTCTCACATATGAAGATAGGGGGGGGGTGAACTTTCAGTTTGGTCACATTTTCCGGGAGTTCGGGGGGAGTTACCGGTCAGCTTTGAAAGATGGCGTTGCGCAAAGCTGCTTCGCAAAGAAGAGCGTCATGTGATTGCCGCCGACGACGCGTCCCGGTTTTCAAGAGTGTGACGCGCCCTATGGGCGCTGAACGATTCATGCGCGAGTCATGCCTCGCGCCCACGAAATTCCTGATGGGAGCGATAAATTAAGCAGCAAAATGCCGTGGGTGCGAGCCATGGCTCGCACCTTTGTAGAGAGCATCCGAAGGTTGCGACACCTTTTCTGCCGGCGCGAGCCGGCCTGGGGACGATCCGCTGCCCGCGGCGGTCCGCCATCCGGCAAACCGGCCAAACCGGCCCGGAGCGCAAAAAGACCCGCATCTCGAATGAACCGGGATGCGGGCCGTTCAGTTTTCCGAACGTCTCCCTAAGCGTTAGCTCTTGCGGCGACGCAGGGCGACGGCGATTGCTGCCGCTGCGGCAATCGCAGCGAGAGCGGCGACCGCTGCCACGGCGAGCACCGGGACGGAATCGCCGGTCTTGACAGTAGCGGACTTGGCGACGGTTGCGCCGTTGGAGGCCTTACCGTTGTCACCGCCGTTGTCCCCGGGGTTAACGGCGGGGGTGTTGCCCCCGTCTTTCCCACCCTGATCAGGGGCGGCGACCTTGATGGTAGTCGACACGTTCAAGGAGACGCCGCTGGCATCCACCGCATCGGGATAGGCGATGCGTACCGTGCCCTTCACGGCGATCTCCTGCGCGTCCGCGGCGTTGGCATCGAAGCCAGCGGGGATCTCCCAGGTCACGTCGCCGTCGGCGACCGCGCCATTCTCGAGGGTCACGGAGACGGTGCCGGGCAGCGGCCAACAAAGCGTATCGGGGTGTGACGCCTGCTCAGCTGCGTAAGCCGCGGCCTCTTCGAAGGTGAGCTCGACGTTGTCGGGCTGCGACAGGCTCGTAGCCTTCACGTCGGGGGTCGCGGGGAAGGCCACGCTCAGGTAGAGGCTGCCATCAACGACGGCGAAGCCGGCCGAAGTGGCCGCGGTCCCGTCGGAAGCGGTAATCGTGGCATTGGGGCCAATGACCTTATCGACGTCTTCCAAGTCCTCGGCGCCGGACGCGACTTTCACCATGGCGGTGTAGGCCGTGGAATAGTCGGCCTTGCCGTTCGTGCCCTCGGGCGACCAGGATACCGCCAGGCTGCTGGCGCCAAATAGTTCGGCAAGGTTGTACCTGCTTCCATCGGAGGCGGTAAGCCAGAGTTCGGAAATGCTTTCCGCCAAATCATCGCCCGCAACCTTAGGCGCAGAGGCGCCAAACTCCACTGCGGTGGCCACCGGGGTGTACACGGCGGTAAGGGTATCGCCGATCTCCGACAACACGGAAACGGGAACCTTGACGACGCTCACGTCATCGATATATTCCGACCCGACGCCCTCCCAGTTGCAGAAGTTGTAGCCCTCCTTGAAGGGAGCGGCGAAGGTGATCTCGTCGGAGTCGTCGCTGTAGGTGTAGGCGACCGTTACCTTGCCAAGCGAATCGGAGCCGGCAGTTTGGCCGTCGCCATCAAGGGCAAGAGCCGCCGTCTCGCTCTCACTGCCAGCCTCCAGCAGATCCTTCTTCTCAAGTTCTACGGTAGCCTCGCTCTTTTTGACGGTCTGAGCGCCATCCGTGGCCGTCAGGCTGATCTCGACCGTGAGGGTGCCGGTTGCAGCATCCACCTTGGCCGAGGTGACCGTGCCGTTCTTCACGGTTATGTCGCCAGCGCCGATTCCCGAATCGAAGAAACGCCCGTCCTTGATCGACTGCGGTACGGAAACAACGGCCACATAGGCAGACCCCGGCCAAGCCCTGCCGGCAGACGCAATCCTTTCCCCATTCACGATCTCATACCAAGTGATCGTCGCGGATGCCGCGGCGGCGGCGCCAGTGCTCTTGCCGTCCGTTCGCGAAAGGCTGGTAGTCGCAGGCAGGACGCTGCCACCCGCCAGCGCCTCGATGTCTATGGACGCCTTGCTCACCGTGTCGGCGTAAACGGCCGAAAGGTCGACGTCGTTTCGGGCCATCGTGAAGTTCAGAGCAGATCCGAACTTGGTCGTGTCGTTGATGTACTTCTCGACGGAATCGAACCCCTTGGTGGCGCTGGCATCCCAGTACCAGAAGGTCTTGCCCGCGCCTGCGCTGGGAGCGTTCACCGTGGTGGAAGAGCCGGCTTTGCTCTTCGTGACTTTGGCGCCGTTCACCTGAACCGCGTACTCGGCCGTGCCGTTGCGCTGCCAAGCGTCGCCGCCCTCATCGGTTCCGTAGCTGATGTAGTAGCGGTACATATCCGAGAACAGGCAATTCTTCGATGACGGGTACTTGAAGCTCTTCGCAACGCGACGATTGCCGTCGATGCCGGTACGCACGCCCACGCTCGAGCCCTCCGCCAGGTTGCCCGTGATGTAGGCCTTGCCGGCGCCGCCGGTGATCGTGCTCAGGAACACGTCGTCGGCATTGTCGGTGCCCTCGCCGCGCGTGTTGTACCTGACATAGCACAGGCCGTTCAGCTTGACGTCGTAACGGTAGCTCACGAAGATGCCGCCACCCTCGTACTTGCTGCCGTCTTTGCCGCAGTAGTTGTGCTCGATGGTGCAGTTCTCGAACGTGTTGTTGCCGCCGTCGACGTAGGCGCCGCCGCCGTTGTAGTCGGCACTGTTGCCCGTGATGGTGCAGTTGCGAACCGTGGTCCATCGCTGGCCGAGCCAAATGCCGCCGCCGTTTTCGCGAGAATAATTACCCGAAATGGTGACGCCCTCGATAAGGCTCTGGTTCTGGCCCATCGTGCCGTCCACATGAATGCCGCCGCCAGATCGGTTGATGTTGGTGGGCGCATCATACTTCCCAGTGCATGCGTTGCCGACGATCTCACCCGTCCCGTCGGTCGACCTCAGGGTGAAGAACGACCTCATGAAATAGAAACCGCCGCCAGCGATAGCCCAGTTACGGCTCACGGTCGAGCCCTCTTCCATGGTTACGGTCGAATTGTCGCCGCAAAAAACACCGCCGCCATAAGAGCCGTGGTTGTCGTCAATGTGGGAAGCGACCATGCTGAGTTTGGAGTTGGAACCGATGTTGATGCCACCGCCATCGTCGTGGGCATAGTTGTGGCAGATCGAAACATGGGAAAGGCTTACCGTGCAGTTATTATTGCCGCCGATGCCGCCTTCGCCGCCGCTGCCCACCACGGCGATCTTCTCGAGGGTGAGGTTCCCCCCGGCCTCCAGGTGAAAACCGGAGCCATCCGATTTGTGTTCGCTGGTGTTAACGATCAGACCGGATGTGGAAATGGCGCACTCGCTCCGTTCGATGGTCGAGGCGTCATAGCCTTGGTACTTGAACTCGCGGGCTTCTGCGCTCGAAGTGATCGTAACGGACGCGTGCTCGTTCATATAGATCGTGGCGTCCTTGTTCGAGCTGGTGATCTTGTGGCCGCACATGTCGATAGTGAGCGACTTGCTGTCGGCGACGTCGAGGCTGGCCGAGCCCAAGTCCCAGTCGGCATCCATATAGATCGTGGCGCCGCCATAGCCGGCTTCCTTAGCCTCGTTGGCACTGCTGTAGTAGTGGTACGTGCCATCGGAGTCGATCGTATGGGCAATTCCGGATTCGTCCGCCATGGCCTTCGCCGGATGCGCCGCAACGCCAAGCGTCACCGCAAGCGCGAAGGCACTAAGCAGGGCCAAAAGGCCGAACGCGCCGCGCCAAACTGCTCTCTTCTCCATGAAGAACCCCCCTTTCCGCTGTTTCTTTCCAATTAGAATCATTCTACTATATTTTCGGCCTGAGCGGGGATAAGGCGGTGACATAGCCCGCCTTGCCCCGATAAGCCATCAAGCACATGAAGCGAAAAGGTAAATTGGTGCGTGGCGGCACCCCCTGCCGAGGACCGAGAAACTCGAGCCTAATGATTGGGGGATGCCTATCTCATCGTCGATTTGCTGACAGAGGAATTCATGCGTCTTCTAACGCGAATCGCAAGCGAGGCGAGTGAAGCGGCGCATGCGGCAAGAGCAGCAAGAACGAGGGCGCCGTTGCTATCGCCCGTATTCGGAAGGTTGCCGCCAGATGCATTTGCCTTCTGCGCAGAACCAGTACCTACGTTTTCCTTGACAGAAACTTTGCCGTTCTGCGAATCGGGAATATTCGCCTTCGGCGCAGAACCATCGACTAAGTTTTCCTCTACAGGGGTCTCATCGTCCTTCGAGCCGGGAACAACAGAGGGGGTATTCTCTTCGACAATCCACTTGGCGTAGACGGTCGTGGGGGCCTCGACGGGGGCGCCGAAGTCGAACTCGCGGGTGCACGCGGCGTCGGCGTACCAGCCGGCGAACTCGTGGCCGGCCCACGTCGGGTCCTCGGGCCTGGACGCGCACTCGCCGGCCTGCACCGCCTGGGCGGCGACGGCGCTGCCGCCGCCCGTCTCGAACACCACGGCGTAGCTGGGCAGCGGCTCGAACTTGGCGTAGACGGTCGTGGGGGCCTCGACGGGGGCGCCGAAGTCGAACTCGCGGGTGCACGCGGCGTCGGCGTACCAGCCGGCGAACTCGTGGCCGGCCCACGTCGGGTCCTCGGGCCTGGACGCGCACTCGCCGGCCTGCACCGCCTGGGCGGCGACGGCGCTGCCGCCGCCCGTCTCGAACACCACGGCGTAGCTGGGCAGCGGCTCGAACTTGGCGTAGACGGTCGTGGGGGCCTCGACGGGGGCGCCGAAGTCGAACTCGCGGGTGCACGCGGCGTCGGCGTACCAGCCGGCGAACTCGTGGCCGGCCCACGTCGGGTCCTCGGGCCTGGACGCGCACTCGCCGGCCTGCACCGCCTGGGCGGCGACGGCGCTGCCGCCGCCCGTCTCGAACACCACGGCATAACCGACCTCCAGCGTGAAGCTCGCAATTCTGCCTCCACCGTAACTGTAGGTGTACGTAACGGAAGTCGCATCGTCGTCAACCGTGAGAATGGTGCCGCTCACGCTGCCGCCTTCCCAGCCGCTTGCCTTCTCCGCTTTGAAGCCACCCGGCATGACGGACATATCGAACTGGCGGTTACCGTCGATGCCAATCACATAGGCATTGTCATGGCAGACGACTCGCCAGAGCGCAGTGTTATTACTCACGTCAAGTGAAGTCAGCTGGTTACTTTCGCACTCCAGTTCCTCAAGGGCGACATTCTGACGCAGATCGAGCGAGGTCAGCTTATTATTGTGGCAATACAGCTTCTTGAGCGCAGAGTTCTTGCTCACGTCAAGCGAGGTAAGCTCATTATAGCCGCACTCCAGCTCTTCCAGAGAAGCGAGACCGCTCACATCGAGCGAGGACAGATTGTTGCTGGAGCAGTTCAGGCATTTGAGCGCGGTATTCTCGCCCAGGCTGAGCGAGGTCAGCTGGGCCTCTTCGCAATACACGCTTTCCAGCTTCTCAAGTAAGCTGAGGTCGAGGTCTTTCAGCGAGTTCCCAGAGCACGAAAGCCACTCCAGGGCAAGGTTCTGGCTGAGGTCAAGCGAGCTAAGCTGGTTGTTGTCGCACCACAATTCGGTAAGCGCGGTGTTCTGGGCGAGGTCGAGGGAAGTCAGCTCGTTGTCGTAGCAATAGAGTTTCTTGAGCAGCGAGCATTTCGAAACGTCCAGGGAATTCAGCTGGGCATCCTCGCATTCCAGGGATTCCAAAGCGGTGTTTCGGCTCAGGTCGAGCGAACCTAATTGATTGCCGCCGCACTCCAGCGTCTCCAAGGCGGTGTTTTGGCTCAGATCGAGGGAAGTCAGGGAATTGTAGATGCAGTTGAGTTCCTTGAGCGAAGTGAAGTACTCGATCCCTTTGAGGCTTTCGGCATAACCGTACGAGCAGTCTATCTCGGTTACGGCGGCGATTTCCTCTGGACTGAGTTCGTCATTGCCATCGGTGTCGTACTCGCAGACGATTTGCCTGAAGTATTCGTCTGGGAAGTTGGCCTCGTCGATGGTGACCGGGGTATCATCGGCCCAAGCGCTCGCAGGCGCCAAGCAGAGCACGGAAACGATAACGGCAAGCAGCTTCCCTCGCAAGCGGTTTTGCATTCGAATTCCTTTCATGGCCTCCACAATCCACAATGATGATATCGCATCAGCAACCTTGAAGGGTAGTTGTGGTAGCGAAAGAAGGCGCAGCAATATATATAACGAGCCTTCGGTGAATTGACGACCGGAAACGTTTGCCCTCGCGGCAAGTATTTGCAGAATCAAGCGAAAGCAGTACTCGAAAGCGCC
>CAVHFC010000076.1:2070-10553 GCA_963635025.1 Eubacterium sp. CAG:786 | reverse complement strand
CGACAACGAGGCCTACGACGACCTGTTCGTCCGTCGTTGGACCAACGCTCCGTTCCTGTGGAATCCTGAGAAGGACGGCCGCACGAAGAAGGGCTGGTTCCAGGAGATGAACGGCGGCATCGACATGGAGTCCCGTATCCTGACCGAGGCCGACGTCGACCGCGACTGGATCAGCCAGTGGTGGGAGCCCGCAGACGAGAAGTACAGCTATCGCCGCTTCATCTGCTGGGACGAGAACAACAACAAGCCGACCTACTGGGATGCTGAGGAATGCCAGTGGGAGGGCGAGAAGCACAAGATCCCGACGACCGGCACCTGGATCGAGCATCCGTACAAGCCGATCATCGCCGATGCTTGGCTGCCCGACCCGTCGCACTTCGCCGATCCGGCCGATCCGACCTACGACGCATACTGGAACGAGGGCAACGAGGGCGGCAAGAAGTCCAACCCCATGGGCCTGCCGAAGAACCCCGCGCTGTTCCCCGGCGGCGTCGAGATCAAGCTGAAGAACGGCTCGACCATCAAGGCCGGCACCGTTTGGGAGGCTTTCTCCGACAGCCTGTCCGAGTACACGCCCGAATACTGCGAGTCCGTCACCGAGGTTCCCGCTGAGAAGATCGTCGAGGCCGTCAAGATCTACACGACGCGCCTAAACCCGCTGCACGGCAACGGCGGCATCCACTATCAGCTGGCTCCCGACCAGACCGGCCACGCGGTGCAGAACTCCCGTTCCCTGCAGATCATCGCCTGCATCACCGGCAACTCCGACGAGCCCGCCGGCAACCGCGGTTCCTCCAAGGCCGAGGTCGACGGCTGCTGCGGTCGCGCGAACATGCTGGTCACCGACCATGAGCCGCGCGACTGGGGCATCCGCGAGGGCGTTGGCACCATGGAGCTCGGCAACACGCCGCGCGACCTGTCCATCGAGGACCAGATCCCGCTGATCCAGAAGTTCGTCCAGTACCTCATCGACGAGAAGTCTCCTCTGGCCGAGCGCTACGGCAACCATGTGCCGACGCACGACGAGGCTTGGTGGATCGCCGAGCGCAAGGGCGGCGCCTACAAGAGCTCCCGCGCATGGCCTGGCCTGAAGACTTCCTTCCAGTCCAACGAGAAGCAGATCTCCGCTGAGCGCTTCCCGCTGCTGCGTTACTGGAACCGCTGGGCCGACTCCGCGACCATCTGGGACTCCATCAACGGCATCGACACCCCCTACCAGATTCACGGCGGCGTGTGCATGTCCGGCGACTTCATGAACGAGTCCAACCTGCTTGAGGCCTGGGAAGCTCTGACCCGCCTGGACTTCTGGCTGGACTTCAACCTGTGGAGCTGCCCGAACAACGGCTGCGCCGACATCGTCATCCCCTGCCTGCACTGGCTCGAGGTCAACACCGGCCGCGTGTCCCAGGGCGCAGGCGGCCTGTTCGGCGCCGGTCAGCGCGCCGTCGAGCCGATGGGCGACTGCATCTACGACCCGGTCGCCGTCATCTGCTTGTACAAGGCCATGGGCGTTGTCTGGAACAACCGCGACCCCGAGTACGACGAGTGGAACAACCTCGACTACAACAACTTCGTCCAGATGGGCGGCAACGTTTCCTACGAAGAGCAGGAGTACCGCGTGCTCAAGGACGCCACCGACTGGTGGAAGATCGAGGAGTACCCTGACGGCCCCGACTTCCCGCAGTACGCTGCGAAGTTCCAGGAAGAGGGCTGGTTCGACTGCCGCAAGTGGCATCCCGAGCGCTGGGGCACCTATCGTCGCTGGGAAATGGGCTACCGTCGTCAGCAGGGCGGCTACAACCTGTATTCCGCCATCGACGAGAAGTGCGCGTTCATGACCCCGACCGCCAAGGTCGAGATCTGGTCCACCATCGCCGAGACCTACATTCCCGACGGTACCAAGACCTTCGCGGAAACCTGCAGCCCCGATCGCGCCGCCTACGATGGCAAGATTCCGGACATCGACAAGTTCCCGCACTGGTTCGAGCCGAAGAACTCCAAGGTCCAGGCTCCGCGCTACTACCACAAGGCGCAGGCCAACGAGATCACCACGACCGACTCCTACATCAATGACAACTACAAGGGCGATCATTTGATGGAAGAGTACAAGGAGAACCTCGAGAAGTACGGCGACGACCACGCGTTCATCATGACCACCGGTTCCCGTCAGCCCGTGTACTTCCACTCCGAGCACCGTCAGCTGCCTTGGTGCCGCGAGCTGTGGCCCTCGCCGCGTGTTGAGATCAACCCGGCAGACGCCGCTCGCATGGGCATCGAGCAGGGCGACTGGGTGTGGGTGCGCTCCCCGTGGGGCGCTGTCCGCGAGGTTGCCGATCTGTACTACGGCATCAAGGAAGGCACCATCAACGCCAACCACGCCTGGTGGTACCCCGAGATCGATACCGCAAGCCATGGCTTCGAGCTCGTTGGCATCAACTGCGTCATGGACAAGTACGCCCAGTGCTGGGTGTGCGGCGCTTCTCAGCTGCGCGGCATCCCGGTGCTCATCTACAAGGCGACGGCCGAGAACTCCCCGTTCAAGAACCCGGTGCCGTGCGATCCTGAGGGCAACCCCGCCATCACGAACGCCAACGACCCGCGTCTGAAGGAATGGCTGTCCAACGACCCGCGCCTGGCAGACGCCAAGACGGATCTGACGTTCGCCGACATGAGCGCCAAGGGCTGCCAGCCGTCCATCCAGTCGCCGGAGAACATCCCCTCCGGAAAGCTCAACAAGGGCAGCCGCGGCAACGACTCCCTGGGCGAGTACACCAATAAAGGCTCGCTGAGCGACAAGCTCGGCTCGTACAAATAGGAAGGAGGTCAACCAATGGCTAACTACGCGATCATCACCGACTTGAACCGTTGCACGGGCTGTCTGGCCTGCACCGTCGCCTGCAAGGCGATCAACGGCGTCGACGTCGGCAACTTCTGGATCAAAACCCTGCGCATCGGCCCGCATCCCATCGAGGGCGGCTCGGGCCAGTACCCGGACGTGGAGATGTACTTCCTGCCGGTCCAGTGCCAGCACTGCGCCAACCCCGAGTGCGTGAAGGTGTGCCCCACCGGCGCATCCCACATTCGCGAGGACGGCACCATCCAGATCGACAAGTCCAAGTGCATCGGCTGCCGCTTCTGTGCTCTGGCCTGCCCCTATGGCGTGCGTTACCTCAACGAGGAGGAGCGCGTCGTCGAGAAGTGCACCATGTGCGAGCAGCGCATCAGCCAAGGCGAGCTGCCTCAGTGCGTCGCTCAGTGCGGCGCCCGCGCCCGCTTCTTCGGTGACCTCGATAAGGGCGTCGACAACTTCGAGGGTCCGGCGCATCCGGATCGCCCCGGTTGTCAGTACGACGAAATGACGAAGACCCGCGTGAAAATGAAGGACTACGTCGAAGCGTACACCGAAAACGATATCCATCATCTCAAGGACGCAGGCAACAAGCCCAAGCTGATGTACCTGCTCCGCGAGGGTCGAAAGTGGAGGGAGTAGACTCATGAATCCTGAATGGCCTCTAGTTCTCTTCACGTTCTTCCTGTGCCTGTCCGGCGGCATCCTTGCCGCCCAGGGTTTGCTGACGGTGCTCGGCAAGGGCAAGAAGATGCAGATGGTGTCGCTCATCGCGGCACTGGTGACCCTGGTCATCGGCGGCATCTCGGTGTTCATGCACCTGCAGCACTGGGAGCGCATCTTCAACGCGTTCGGCGCGCTGCTCGCCGGCAACGGCTTCGGCGTCTCGGGCATCACGCTCGAGCTGTGGGGCTGCGTGTTCGAGTTCATCGCGATCGTGCTGTTCTTCCTGTTTTTGCGTCGTAGCGAAACGGAAGAGGCTCCGAAGTGGTGCGGCGTCGTCGCCATCATCGTCGGCCTGGCACTTCCCGCCGTCACCGGCGACTCCTACCTGATGGAGGCGCTGCCTACCTGGAACACCCCGATGCTCATCGTCTACTACCTGGTGAACACGGTGTTCATGGGCAGCCTGGCATCGCTGATCATCGCATCCGTCACGGGTGCGGACGACGCGAAGGAGATGCTGACGAAGCTCATCCTGTGCGGCGGCGTGCTGCAGCTTCTGGTGGTGCTCGTCTACGCGTTCATCATCAACGGTTCCGCGGGCATCTACTCGGCGACCATCTCGTACTACTTCGACCCGACGCTGCCTGACGTGCCGATGGTCGACCGCGAGGGCATCGTCGGCAGCCTGATCGCCGGCTCGAACGCCCCGATGTTCTGGCTCGGTGCCATCGCCGTGGGCATCGTCGTCCCGGTCGTGCTTTCCTACCTGGCCAAGGCCAAGGAGGGCTCGCAGCTGACGGGCTACGCCGTTGCCGCTACCGTGACCTGCATGGCCGGCGGCATCATCTGGCGCGTCCTGCTCTACCTGGTGTGCCTGCGCATCTTCGCGCTGTACCAGCTGTAATCGACGGCGACGGGCTGCCGCCTCGGGATCTTTCCCGAAGCCGGCCCGTCACCGAACGCGGTGATCGGTACTGGTCGGCCGGCCGCCGCGATTGAAAAAGCGTGTTGGAGGGGGCTTTCGTTAACCGCCCCGCTTCTGGCAACACAAGCCCCCTCATATACGCGTTTTCAACGGCCCCGCAATGGGGCTTTGTTTGCGTATCGGAGTACTTGCAAGACGAGAAGAGGGGTCTTTTCATGAGTGAGGAAAAGAAGGAGGAGAAGGTCGCCGCGGCGGCGAAGGAAGCCGACGGAGCCGCCAAGCCCGAAACCGGCGCGACGGGCGCAGCTGCGAAACCTTCTAAGAAGAAGGCGAAGGAGCCCATGAGCGTTTCGCGCCGCTTGTTGGTCATCGGTGTCGGCAGCACCGCGGCGCTGCTCGGCCTAGGCGCGTTGCGCTACGCTGGGCACAACCCGCTCAACCGCCCGCCGGGAGGCCAGGACGAGGCGCACCTGGTGAGCGCCTGCATCCGCTGCGAGAAATGCTACGAGGCCTGCCCGCGCAAGGTCATCTACCCGGCGCGCATCGAGGACGGGCTTCTGGGCATGCGCAGCCCGGCGCTTTCCTTCGACAGCAACTACTGCGATTTCTGCGCCGAGGAAAACGGCGGTGTGCCGCTGTGCGTGGAAACCTGCCCCACCAAGGCGCTGTCCCTGCCCGAGGGCGCAAACGCCCACAACACCCTGATCGGTCTGGCCGTCATCGACCAGAAGACCTGCCTGGCCTTCCGCGACACCGGCTGCCACTTCTGCTACGACGCCTGCAACCAGGCTGGCTACGAGGCTATCGGCCTGGACGGCAACGGCTACAGCCCGCATCCGTATGTCGTTGCCGACAAGTGCGTCGGTTGCGGCGCCTGCGAGAGCGTGTGCGTGTCGCTGTCCCAAGGCTCCATCGTGGCCGGCGCCACGGAGAAGGCCATCGTCGTCCGACCGATCACGGCGCTGTAAGGAGGTTGCCATGAAACTGAGCAAGATTCGCACCATCGTCGCTGCTGCGGTGTTCTGCATTTTGGCGATCTGCCTGATCGCGGGCGTGAACATGGGAACGCTTTCCGGCTTCGGCTGGGATTCGTTCAGCGCTCTGTGCCCGCTTGGCGCCTTCACCACGATGCTTGCCACCAAGACGCTCGTGCCCCGCGCGGTGTTCTCGATCATCATCATGGCGCTGCTGGTGTTTTTGCTGGGCCGCGCGTTCTGCGGCTGGATCTGCCCCGTGCCGCTGCTCGACCGTCTGCGCAGCTTCTTCCGTTCGCCGAAGAAGCGCAAGGCCATGGAGAAGGCCAAGCACGACGAGATGCTCGGCATCGCCCGTTTCGAGCTGGGCTGCTCCGGCAAGGGCGGCGACTGCGGTAGCTGCAGTGCTTGCAAGGAAAAGCGCCAGAAGCTCGATTCCCGCCACTACGTGCTCGGCGGCGCGCTGCTTTCCACCGCCATCTTCGGTTTTCCGGTATTCTGCCTGGTGTGCCCGATCGGCCTGACGTTCGCCACCGTGCTGGTGTTCTGGCGCCTGTTCGCCAACGCCGACATGACGTGGTCGGTCATCCTCATTCCGTTGATGCTCATCATCGAGCTGGTGTTTCTGCGCAAGTGGTGCACGCGTTTCTGCCCGATGGCGGGCCTCATGAATTTGATGAGCCGCTTCAGCCGCACCTTCAAGCCGACCATCGACGACGCGAAGTGCCTGGAAACCGCCAAGGGCACGCCGTGCAGCCGTTGCGCCATGGTGTGCGAGGCCGACATCAACCTGCGTCACCCCGAATACGGCGAGCGCACGCTGGCCGACTGCATGCGCTGCTGCGCCTGCGTAGACGCGTGCCCGGCAGATGCCATCTCCATGCCGGTTGTGGCGAAGAAGGGGCAGAAGGTTCAGTTGACCCCTAACGAGAAGTAGCTCGCTTTGCCGTCGGTGCGGTGCGTTCGTGGCGGGTTCTGTGGTTTGCACCGCTTGCGCGCCACGTGCGCTGCTGATTTGCGCGGCCGGCTTCACTCAAAACCATTCGAAAGGTAAGCGCCCTCCGCTGATGCATCCCTCTTCGTAGGAGGGCGCTCTGCCATTTTCGCGTCGCGTGCCGATTCCCCTCCTTCGATACGCGGTGCCTTGCGAAAGCCCAGTCCGCTGCGGTCTGGGCTTTCGTGCGTTTGAGCGGTGTCGCGGGCGGTGAAAGGGTGGCGTTCGTGTGCGATGTCGGGTGGCGAAGGGGCTTGGTCGGCGTTCGAGCTGGGAGTTGGTGTTGGGGTTGGACGGGGCTGATGTGTGTCCCTGGACGCCTGGGTGGCCCGGGCGCCTGACTTCCGGGTTCTGCCTGGTGCTGGATGCCGTGCCCGGATTCTTCGTGCAGGTGGCGGCGCGTGCCTGTTGGCGTTGTAGAATGGCGAAACCGAAAATCATGCCCGGGTGATCCCGGGTCGAGAAGAAACGAGCATCACATGGCCATTACCGGCAAGCAGATCCGTCAGCTTCGCAGCCTTGCGAACAACATCAAGCCCACCGTCATCGTCGGCAAGGACGGCGTGAGCGCCAACATCATCAAGCAGGTGAACGAAGGGCTTGAGGCGCATGAGCTGATCAAGGTGAGCGTGCTGTGCGAAACGGGCAGCCAGGCCGCCGAGGCCGGTCGCCAGATCGCTGACGAGGCCGGAGCCGAATTGGTGCAGGTCATCGGCAAGCGCGTGGTGCTGTACCGTGAAACCACCCGCGACGACATCGAGAAGATCCAGCTGGTGAAATAAGGCGCGACGCCGCATTCGCCTGCCGAGCACGATCGCTACTTTAGGCAGCGGCACAGCCATTGGTTTCCGGTGTCGGCAGCGTGGGGGCATCCGATGCAGCTGGGACGGTCGCAGGTTTCGACGCTTTGCGGGGCATTGCAGAATGTCCGCAGGTCGATGGCAGGGTTTGCCTCTTCTGGATGGGCACTCGCCGTTGCCCCGGGCGTTTCGGCTTCCTCGTCCGCCAGCTGCATGGCACGCACGACCATGCTGGCGAACTGGCGCATGCCCAGGTTGGTCGGGTGCGTCGCCTCGAGCGAATCGTAATCGCGCCCGAATGCGCGCACGTCGGCGATGCGGCAGCCGGCCTCCCGCGCGGCATTGCGGATGGCATCGTTGTATTCATCGAGGTGAACGCCACGCAGGCGATAGGCGAACTCGGCGTGGTCGCAGCCCTGCGTTCGTCCGGGCAGTAGTGTGATGCAGTACACCGTCGCTTCCGGCGCGATCGCGTGCAGGTTGCGCAACATCTTCAGATACGCTTCGCCGAACAGGCGCGCGGCATCCTTCGGGGCCTCGCCGGCAACGCGCGCGGCAACGGTGTTCTTGTCGATGCAGCGCGGCATCGCGTGGCTTCTGCCAGCCGCTTGCGCCGCGGCGCCGCCCCAGCCGTAATCGTTGATGCCGATGAACGTCAAGATGACGTCAGGCTTCTCGCCCTTCGGCCCAAGGATGGCCTGCGCGCGCTCGCTGCTGCATGCGGCGGGAAACCCAGCCCCCTCCACCATGCTGCCCGACCAGGCGTCGTCGGCCAGAAGCGTTCCGTCGAGCGCTTTTATGACGTGCCCCCACCATGTGTCGCCCGGCGTCTTCACGCCGGACTTTTCAAGGCGCTCCCCGTTATAGAACAAAGTGAAGCCGTCGGGGGTGCAGCCCTCGAAGGTGCTGATGGAGTCTCCCATGATGGAGTAGCTCAGGTGGGGCATCCCGGCCGCCTTTCCGTGAGGTTCGCAATGAGGGCATGGTAGCAAAGCGTTGCGCAGCTGCGGAGCAGGCGGCGCGCCGTCAACGATATACCCATAAACACGTAGGATAACAGGATAAAAGGAATCGCCCCCCGCGTCGCACCGCTCGTCATCCAGTGCCCTCGCCAACGCTCTCCGTCACCTCCCGCCCGCGCGAAATCCGGTTCGGCCAAATTCTTGAACCAGGACGTCCCGGTTGCGGTGGCTCATCCGTGAAGGGCCTGTTCGTTATCTTTCCGTCACTTGACACGTATAGGTCCCTGATTACAATTCTTTTTAGCACTCTAAAG
>CAVHFC010000076.1:0-1961 GCA_963635025.1 Eubacterium sp. CAG:786 | reverse complement strand
CAGCCTCGGCGCGAAGACGGAAAGGAAGCGCCGCATATGCGCAAATTCAAGACAGAGAGCAAAAAACTGCTCGACCTGATGATCAACTCCATCTACACGAACCAGGAAATCTTCCTGCGCGAGCTGATCTCCAACGCCTCGGACGCCGTTGACAAGCTGTACTTCAAAAGCCTGACCGACAGCTCCATCGAGCTTTCGAAGGACCAGCTGGGCATCGACGTCTCCTTCGACAAGGATGCCCGCACCATCACCGTTTCCGACAACGGCATCGGCATGAGCAAGGACGACCTGGATCGCAACCTCGGCACCATCGCCCATTCCGATTCCATGGCGTTCAAGCAGGAAAATGCCGAGCAGCAGGGCGACGACGTGGACATCATCGGCCAGTTCGGCGTGGGCTTCTACAGCGCCTTCATGGTGGCGAAGTCGGTGCGCGTCGTGTCGAAGGCCTATGGTTCCGACGAGGCGTGGGCATGGGAGTCCGACGGCGTGGAGGGCTACACCATCTCCGAGGCCGAGCGCGCCACCAACGGCACCGACATCATCATGACCATCAAGGACAACACCGAGGAAGAGAACTACGACCGATTCCTGTCCGAGTATGGTCTGAAAGACCTGATCAAGCGTTACAGCAACTATGTGCGCTACCCCGTGCGCATGGAGGTTGAGAAGAGCCGCCAGAAGCCCAAGCCCGAAGACGCCGGCGACGACTACAAGCCCGAATACGAGCAGTACACCGAGGTGGATACCATCAACTCCATGGTGCCCATCTGGAAGCGCAGCAAGTCCGACGTCACCGACGAGGAATACAACGAGTTCTACAAGCAGACGTTCCACGACTTCAACAACCCGGCGCGCACGTTCAGCATCCATGCCGAAGGCGCCATCTCCTATGACGCGCTGCTGTTCATCCCCGGCCGCGCGCCGTACGACCTGTACAGCAAGGACTACAAGAAGGGCCTGGAACTGTACAGCTCCAACGTGCTGATCATGGAGAAGTGCGAGGATCTGCTGCCCGATCACTTCAACTTCGTGCGCGGCGTCGTGGATAGCCAGGACCTGCAGCTCAACATCTCGCGCGAAACCCTGCAGCACAACAGCCAGCTGCGCGCCATCGCCCGCAAGGTCGAGAAGAAGATCACCTCCGAGCTGAAGAAGATGCTCAAGAACGACCGCGAGGTCTACGAGAAGTTCTTCGAGAACTTCGGTCGCGGCCTGGAGTACGGCATCTACACCAGCTACGGCATGCTGAAGAACGATCTGGCCGACCTGCTGCTGTTCTACAGTGCCAAGGAACAGAAGCTGGTCACGCTCGACGAGTACCTGGCTGCCATGTCCGCCGATCAGAAGTCCATCTACTATGCCGCCGGCGAAAGCGTCGATCGCCTGGCGAAGATGCCTATCGTGAACACGGTGCTCTCGCGCGGTTACGACGTGCTGCTGTGCACGAAGGACGTTGACGAATTCTGCTTCCAGGCCATGATGAACTACGGCCCCGAGCCCGAGAAGGACGCCGAGGGCAAGGACATCGAGGGCACCGGCCCGAAGGAGCTGAAGAACGTCGCGTCCGGCGATCTGGATTTCGCGTCCGAGGACGAGAAGAAGGAAGCCGAAAGCGCCGAAAAGGACAACGAGGACCTGCTCAAGGCCATGAAGGAGCACCTGGGCGATGCGGTGACGAAGGTCGCCGTCTCCACGCGCCTGACCGATACGCCGTCGGCCGTGACCACCGAAGGCCCCGTGTCGCTTGAGATGGAGCGCCTGATGTCGCAGATGCCCGAGAACATGGGCGAAGTGAAGTCGCAGCGCGTGCTGGAGCTCAACGCCAAGCATCCCGTGTTCGAGTCGCTCAAGGCCGCGCAGGCCGCTGGCGATGCCGACAAGGTGAACCTGTACACGGATATCCTGTACAACCAGGCGCTCATCGTCGAGGGCATGCCCATCGAAGACCCGGTCGCCTA
>CAVHFC010000075.1:0-10713 GCA_963635025.1 Eubacterium sp. CAG:786 | reverse complement strand
CTGACAGCTTGAGCGAAAAACGATGAGGGCACTTCTCTGTCGACATGCTGGTTGTGCGCAACAGGGATCCGAGGCATCAACGCCTTCAGCTGTGGGGTCGATGCCGCTAGCACGGTATCATGCGGGTATGGGCGAAATGAGGTTCGATCCGAACGGCTCTTCCGTATCTAAACCGCCCGTTTCCCGAGATTCGCTCAACGGGCTTGCCGATCTACCCCTGCACCTTCAAGCACACGGCGAGGTCTTGCGCGAAGCGCTCTGCGGGATATCCGTAACCGTCGTGAGCCGCGCCATGCGAAAGGAAATCGTGGTTGAGGTAGGCCGTCTGGCGCCACTGAAGCTTCTCTCCCATGTCGATATCTTCCGCCCTGAGGGCGTGAGCGAGAGTGCCCATATTACCTACCGCGCGCCGACCGTGCGTCCTGGTGAGCTTGATGTCTCCCGCAAGGGCAAGGTAGTCCGCGGGGCTGCAGCCGCAGCATCCGACGGCGTCCTCGACAAGCCGGAGCGCGACCTCGTCGATGCGCTTCCAATCCGCCGCAGCCATTCTCGTTACAGCGCACGCGTTTGTAGCCGCGTTAGCCATGATGAGAAGCTTGCGCGAGCCGAGGTCGACGCGTGCCATGTCCCAACAGAAAAACAGGTCGACATCTTCCGCTGGAGCTGGCAGCGGACGCAGCCCGCACATTTTCCGAACCTCTTCGGTCAAACCGATCTCCATGCCAGCCTCCTAGTGCGCGCACGAAAAGCAGCGAGCGTTACAGCTCGAGCTCGTCTATGACCTGCTTCATTACGAGGGCCCACCGAAGCTGCTCCTCGATGAAGCCCTGCCACTTGTCCTCGCTGCCCTTTATCTTGCGGCCGCTCTTGTAGAAGCGCAGGCCGGAGGCCTTCGTGGCGTTGAACGGCTTCGCCGTCAGCCCGAGCCGTTCCTCGAAGAGCTTCGCGTTCTCGATGGCCTTGGTGCCGATTTCCTTGTCATCGGGCACGTAGAACTCGATGCCCGTGCATCCGTGGCCGGTGTCAATGAGGAGCGCAATATGGTAGGAGGAGCTTCCGCAGCTCAACGTTGACCAATGGTCCTTCGAGGGCTTTCGGGGATTGAACACCTTGGTGAATTCCGGCATCGACTCAGCCACCTTGCGGTACTTCGTCCAGTACGAGAGCTTCACGCGGTCTGTCTCGGAGAGCCCCTCGCTCATCTTGATGTTCTTCGCCCACTCGTTCGGCCGTTCCACGACGCTGAACCTCGGCGCGGCTTTGGAGTCGCCTATCTTCCATAGCTCGATCTCGACCAGGAAGAAGCCGAAGTCGCTGTCGGTGTGCTGGTTGAGCCATTCGATGGCCTGCCTGTGCTCGTCGCGGGCTCGGGCGACCACCCAGATGACGACCTCGGCGCCCTTGCCCGCGGCGTACGTGATGACCTTGCCGAGATGGTCGTGGTTGGTGTCCTCGAGCTGGTTCTCGATAATCACTTTGCGGCCGGTGCCGCACTCCTGAGCGTAGATGTCAACGTTGAACGAGCCGACAGATGACTCGGTCTCGATGAGCTCCAGTTCGATGCCCACCGCATCGCTCAGCAATCCGAGGTTCTCCTCTTCGGAGAGCCACTTGGTGAAGTCCAGCGCCTCATGGGGCCACACGTCGCGAAGCTTCACTTGTCTGAGCGCGTCGAGCTCGTATTTCACCATCGTTAGATACCTAGGGCCTTTCGCGCCGCGGCGACCGCGTCGCCATCGGGATAGAAATCGGGGCTCACGCTGCTTGCGAGCTCCATGGGGATGGATTGCAAATCCTTTATGGCGCCGAAAGGAAGGAGGATCCTCTTCGCGCCGGCGTTTTTCGCCACGCGCAGGATATCCTCGAGGCCCTTGACCTCGTCCATCGAGCCGGAGAGACGCAAGACGCCAGGAATCACCAACCCTGCCGCGACTGGGCGGTTGCAGGCAGCCGAGCACAGACCTACGAACTCGGCAAGGCTCACCTCGTCGCTAGGCCCCTTGGACTGTAAGTCGTTGAAGAACAGCAGGTAATCCTTCTTATCGAGGTGCATGCCTGCGGCAACCCTGTTAGCGTTGTTCGTGAAGTAGTTCCATGCGGCATCTATGCTCTCTCGGGAACTTCTCGATCCGATGCCCTCGCTTTGGAAATGGCATTTGCCGGCGATGGCCTTGTTCTCTAGTTTGTATATAGCCTGCTTGCCTTCGATGCTGTTCCCTATGCCAAAGACGTGTCCCGGCTGCAAGGGGGCTTCGGGCACGAGGCTGTTGTCGCTCTGCTCCGGTACGCCGATGATCGTCACGGCGGCAGGGTTGTCGAGCTCGCTGTAGCCGAGGTTCACGTCCATGAACTCTATGCCGGCCATAATCTTCAGCTGCTCTTTGACACGTCTGCGCCCTTCGACGGCGTAGTCGAGAATCATCTTCGCGTCATCGTGGCCCATACGCTCGTCCGGGAACAGGAGTTTCATCAGGCCGCTGAACGTCTTTCGCACGCCGATCTCGTCGCGCGTGTTGAAATCGCCGTTGAGCCTGAAGAAGCTATCAAGATGATGGGTGTAGTCGCGCTTGCGCATTCCCTTGCAGAACTCGCTCAGGCAGTCGGTGATGAGCCCGTAGCGCTTCGTCAGCAGATCGCTGCGCATCTTGGGCACCTCCCAACCGGGAAGATAGCAGTGGATGCGATCGAAGAATGCGGAATCCTCGTTGAACTCCGGCGGGAAAGGATCGAAGAGATGGGTTGTTTTGAGCACGTCCTGCACGCTGTCGTTGATGTTGCCCTCGAAGACCATCGAGGCGTCGCCGTTGAAGCTCTCCCTGCCGCGAGCATACGTGCCGCCCGCCATGTAGCCCTTCAGAATCTGAATGGCGTTCATGTCCTTGAAGTGCATGCCGGCGACCTCGTCGAATGCTATGACGTCCCAGTTACCCACAAGGCCCGTGCGCTCGAGGGAGGACGCCTTCTTGGCACTCGCATTGAGGCGCCCGAAAAGGTTTGCCGTCGTCGTCTGACCGCCCGAAAGCAAGATCGCATAGGGGCTTACCTCGTTGTAGATGTGGCTCTTGCCAGTACCCCTCGGACCCAGCTCGCATAGGTTGTAGTTACGCTCCACCAAAGGAACCATGCGCTCGATGAAATGGAGCTTCTCCCTTTTCTCCAAGGATCTCGGCTCGTAGCCGGCGGATCGCAGGAGCACGTCCATCCACTCTTCGGTTGTGAACGCCTGCCTCCTGGAGACGATGTCGTCTAGGTCGAGGTTCGGCATCTGAATGGGCGTGAGGTTGCCGATGCGGTACGGGTTGTCCTCCGGTCCGCTGCTCTTGCCCTTCTTGATGGGTTTCGGGTCCCCAAACACGTCGGCGAGCTCGTCACCAAGCTCATCGTCAAGGCGAAGGTACTCCATCCTCAGGATGCACCACATACCCCCGCAAAGCATCTTAGGATAGCTTCGGACGTAATTCTCCGGCATCACCACGGGGTCGATACTCAGGTTTGCGAAAGTAGCGACGTGGATTCCGCGATACTCGTCGAACCTGACCGACACCTTGTCGATGATCGTGTATTGCCGAAGCTCCCAGATCTTCGATTTGATGCGCTCCGACTCGTCGGGCCTCACATAGTTCTCCGCGAGAATCTTCCTTATTCTCGCCAAACCCGTCTCGACCATGTCGGGGTCATCCGTGGAGCAGTACATTCCCAGCAGGTACTCCAAAACGAACGTGGGCACATTGGCCCCGCGCTTCATGACGGCCGTAAGATCCTTTCGGACGGTCTTTCCGGGAAATGCCTCTATCACCTTAGCGTCCAAGGCGTCCATCTCGCATTCGTCGACGGCCACGTTTTCCTGATCGGTCATTCTGCCCACATCCTACAAGTCGAAATCGTCCATGGGAACAAACGCAATCTCAACGCTGAATTCCTGCCTCCACGCTTCCAGCCCCTCATCTTTACTGCGACATATCAAGTAATAGGGCTTTTTGGAGTCGTATTGTCTACCGGCCTTCAGACCAAGTTGGATGCGGGAGACGCGCGACGTCTCGTCCGTCATAGTCATGTCGGCATGCGCAGGGCGCGTATCGCTCACGGCGTTGCCCGATGAGTCGAGCAAGGCGAGCTCATACTCGGCGGGCAGGACCTTGCCGCCTACCGGCTCCGTCTGGAAGAGCTCGACATGGAACAGCATAGATGTGATCCTGCGGGATGTGGACAGGAGCTTGAAGCTGGCGAGCTGACGCTCCTCGAAGCCCTTGGAACCCGCTCTCTTGTTCCTGAACTCGACGACTGGCACGCAGCATTCCTGCAAGCTCAGGCCACCGTGAACGTAGTTTTCTCCCGGGCCCGCCTTTTTGATCCGAATGCACTCGCGCGGAGCGAGCCCCGTGTACGATCCCCCGTTCACGTCCTCCATGTTCATCCTGACGAACAGGACGTCATCGGCTTCAGGCTCGTCGCTCACAAGATAGCGCCGGCCTTGCTTCACAACGTTTGCCCCAGCATCGGTCGATGACACCTTGCTGCGCTCTTCTAGAGGCTTGCGCGTGTAGAGGAATCCGTGGTCGGCAGTCACGAGAACCCTGCTTACCCCCAAGTCGTTCACGGCGCTTTTCACGAGCGCCACCAGGTCCTCTATCGCGCTCTCGCATGCGTCGAACACCATGTGCTCGGTGTTGAAGTCCTCGCCCATAGCGTCGATCTTGTTATGGTAGATGTAGGCGACGTCGGCATCTCCGATCAGCTCTTTGCGAGCCGACCTCTTCGCCTCAAGGAGCGCCTTGCTCTGGATGCAGCGCCCCTTCGGCTTTCGTCGCCTGAGCGCCGCTTCACGCTCCGCCGTCGATGCGACGGGGATGTCATCGTCAAGGAAAACCTGCAGATCGCTTTCCCTAAGGCCCATAGAAGAGTGCGGAATCAGCGCGGCCATGCCGAACTCTGTTATGGAGGGGAACGTGCTCTGCATGCTCTTAACATGGGCGGAGCCCGCCAACGCGCGCTCCAGCCGCTGGGAAAGCCCCATTGCCACCTCGTAGCGCAGGGCATCGCTCACGATGACGATGTTTTTTTTCACGTCTCCCGATCCAGCTATGACGAAGTCGTCGAAGAACCTGCGCTGGCGCGGGACGCCCTCAACGTAGCCGGATTTCTCCCATTCCTCGCAAGAGGCGTTGACCCAGCACTTGTTGGATTCCGTCAAGAACCAATTCACGTAGATTCTCTCGCACCACGAGGCCAGGTTGTCGAGCTCGTCGGAGACGCTTCCCTCTATGTCGAAGGAGGACTTGCCGCACTTGTCGAACGCGAAGCAAAAGTTCCGGTACCAGGTGTCGGCCTGATACCAATCCTGCGTGTACGCCCTCCAGACATCCTTTGGTATCGCGAGATGGAAGCCCTGCGCGTGGCTACGGTAGAAACTCTGAATGCTCGCAGCGGCTCGGAGGGCGTCGAAGTAAGGTTCGACGCGTGAGTACCATTTCAGGTCCTTGCGCCTCTGGGCGATGCGAAGGGCCTCGTCCGAGCGATCGGCCCCCTGAGCCATGCTGCCCATGAGGTCAACGAGCATGCACTCGTTGATGCATGGAAACACGTCGGCCATCTGAAGCTGCGCAAGCGGCACGCCTGAGAACCGTTGGGGCAACCCGCAGAGGCGCTCCACCTCGCGCGCCAACTCGAACAGCGGCCCTATAGCATTGCAGTCTGCCATCCAAGCGCGCACGATGTTGAGGCACGGCTGGCTGTGGGGGGCGGAAATCCTGCTTTCAAGGCCGTCGAGAAACTCAATCGGCAACTGAGCCGAAAGTGCAGTGATGAGCATGTGCGCAGCGAAATCGACAGGCGATAACAGGTCGCCGCTATAGCCCGTCGACTTCGAGACGAAGACGGCAAATGGGGCGTCGGCTCCGAATTTGGACAGCTGAGATAAGGGCTCGCAGCCCTCCAGCAGCTTGGTTAGGTACGTTCTCAGGATGGATTCGGCCGAAAGGTCCGAAACACCGACAAGGGCCCCAATCACGCCAAGAACGACGTCCGATTTCGATCTCGCATTCGGCATGAGATTCATGAATTTCGCCCTGCGGTCAGCAGCGTTGAAGAACGCCTTGAACGAGGCGATTGCTTCGACGGCCGCGTCCTGCGCCCCGAGCTCGTCGGCGAGAAGCGAAGCAAAGTCGGCCTGGAAGTGCTCGGAAGAGATCTCGATGTCGGCCAGCCAATTGCCCTCAAGGGCTTTCGGCGAAAAATCCTTTGGAGCGCGCGTGTAAACGAGAAAGTCGTTGTCGGGATGAAGCCGGTAAAGCTCCCGTTTCGCGGTAAAGCGGTTGTCGTCCTCAAGCTTGAAGAGCCGTATGGGCCGCTTGGAAGAAAGGTCCTCTTCGGTCAGGGCTTCGAATCGGCTTTCGAAGGAGCCGTCTACGTCGTGCCAGAAAACCACGCGGCGCGACTCGAATTCCCCTAAAGGTTTCTGGAACCTCTCTCGCAGCTGTTCGACCGCATCCCGCTGCGCCATACGCTAGCCCTCACTTTCCAATTCGCGTCCAATCGTCTCCGCTCTTAAACCTATTCATTATCGCATAGGCATGACAGACGAGCCCGAGCCGCTTCCATTGTGCTTGTACGGCAATCCCGCCGGCAGGAAACAATGGAAAGAGAGAAAAATGAGTCAAGAGCAACATGGGTCGGCAACCTACCAAACCGCAGTGGAGCAATGGGCCATTGAGCGAGAGGGCCTCCAGTACGTCCAGCCCTACACCGCGAAGAAAGCGGCGCAGAAGGCGCTTCTCTTCGCACCTTGGATAGCCGGCAAAGAGATCGACGAGATAGAGCCGGCGCTGCTGAGCGAAGCCCTCATGCAGTTGAGCAGCAAGGGCGGACGCTCCAAGAAGGGGCTCTCTACAGCGACGCTGCGGGCGGCTCATCTGGCTGGGAGTCAGGCCGTAGACTGGGCAATAGAACGAGGGCTGGCCACCAAGAACCCCTTCAAACGCGTCGCTAGGCCCCGTGCGAACTACCGGCAATCGCAATTCCTCACCCAAGGACAGGCGAACAAACTCGCGCGCGCAGCCAGCAGGTCTTTCAGCAAGAACCTCAACAACAACGTTGCGCATGCATCGTTTTCGCTGGCAGTGTGCATCGCGGTTGCCACGGGACTGCGACGCGGAGAGATCTTCGCACTCGATTGGGACGACTTCAACGAGAAGACGATGCGCATAAGCGTGAGCAAAGCGATCAAGGGCGATGGAAAGCTCGGCAGACCCAAAAGCGTGGCGAGCATCAGAAACGTCGCCATTGGGGAGCGGCTGTGCAAGCTTCTTGTCAAGATGCGCACCTGGCAGCAAGAGCGCTTCCCCGAGAAAGACTGGTCTCAAAGTGCGTTCATCATGTGCGATGAAGAGGGCGACAAGACGAGCTTGAACTCATTTGAGCATTGGTGGCGCGCATGGGCTGACAAAGGCGGATGGAAAGGCTTGCGCTTCCACGAGCTTCGGCATACTCACGCAACCCTGCTTATCTCAAACGGAACAGACGTGAAGACGGTGCAGATGAGGCTCGGGCACTCGTCTGCCGAAGTAACGATGTCGTGTTATGCGCACGCGCTGCCGATGGCCGACGGCTCGGCGGCGACGCTTCTGGACTCAACGCTTTTCTCTCGCTAGACCTAGCGCTAACTCCTCAATTCGGCGTATTTTTCGCTAGAGATAGCCGCCTGCAAGGGACCTCGCGTCCCTTGCAGGCGGCGAGACCATATTCGGCGGTTCCGCAGCCGAGAAGCTCGAGCATCTGCAGGCCGAGCTCGAGCCCCTGAGCAGGCGCTACGACGTCGTGGTTGCCAACCCACCGTATATGGGGTCTAGCAATATGAACATGTGGCTCTCTAGCTGGACGAAAAAGAACTACAAAGAGGTGTGCAAAGACTTATGCACCTGTTTCATCAAACGCGGATTCAGTCTCTCTGATGATTGCGGTTACGAAGCGCTCATCACCTCAGATACCTGCATGTACATCTCCTCGTTCGAAAAGATGAGAAAAGAGGTTATCGAAAGGACGAGCATTGTTTGTTTTATCGACACCCGCGGAACCAATGCTCACCCCGACGTTTTTGATGCCAATGCAGGCTGGGTTCTATGGAACCATCCCGGCACGAACATCAAGGGGTCTTACTTCAAACTGAACCATCCGATACCCGAAAAAGGAGCAAGGCTCTTGGAAGCCCTTGCGAACCCCGATTGTGGGTGGTTTTACCGCGCTGATGCCAACGAATTCGAGGCGATACCGGGTAGCCCGATTGCATATTGGGTTTCTGCTAGCCTCAGAGTTGCTTTCAAACAGGGCCAGTCGCTCGAGCATTATGCGGTGCCCAAAAAAGGATTGGGCACCGGCAACAAGGAGCTTTTTATGCGTTGCTGGTGGGAGATCGGGCTTGACGGGATATGCTTCGATGCCCGAAATGTAACTGAAGCCCAAAAATCTCGTAAACGCTGGTTTCCCCACAACAAAGGCGGGGAATTTCGAAAGTGGTATGGAAACGACAAGTACGTCGTTGACTGGGAGCATAACGGAAGCAGAATTAAGGCCTACCATAACAAGGCTGGTCAGCTTGCCGCACGCCCTCAAAATCAAGACGAATATTTCAAGCCTTGCATCTCTTGGTCAAAGATTTCCAGCGGCAAACTTGCGTTCAGGTACAAACCTGTTGGGAGCATATTCAACGAAGTGGCTCCCGCTTTCTTTTCTGATCGATCTTCTTCCTTCAGACTTGAGGCGTTTCTAAATAGTTCTGTGTGCGCTGAAGTTGCAAAAGCCATTTCGCCGACCTTGGATTTTCAAGTTGGACAAGTTGCCAGCTATCCCGTATTACAGGAAGTCTTAGAAAACAGCCAGACGCCCGCGATTGTTGAATCCCTCACAGTGAGCTCCCGTAATGATTGGGATTCCTTTGAGACTTCTTACGGCTTCAAACGCCATCCATTAGCATGAAACAAAAGGCGCGCTGGTGCGTACGAGGTCGCATCAGCGCGCTATAAGCTAAATCAGAGGATGACGTGCATAATCCCAAGAGGTTTCGAACGAATTCCAGTCTTGTTTCGACAGCTCAACGTTACTCTTTACGAGCTTGTTGACATTTTCTTTTTCTGTGTCTGCTGGCTGGATAAAAGGAACCGCCCCTAAATATCCTGGAGGAAAATTCATCGTGGGATTCATTAGCTGCATGAAATAAGCGAAGGTGCTTGAACTTAGCAGGCCCAACATGAACGCAAGCAATGTTTCATCAAGAACCTCGCATAATGGCCCCGCTGCGTCAAAAAGAAAGCCTTTAGGTACGTATCTGCAGTGGAAACGAGACGAAGATATGCTATTCCACGTGATGCCTTCCTTAAATGATTGAGGTCCGTTGAAGTTATGGGCTCTCACTCGTGCCCCATCGTAATTATCGTTCTTCATCTCCCAACCATCTCGTTCCCAATTAACGACATAGTCGAAATTCCCATACCAAAGCCGGAATTCACCACCTTTGGTATATGGAACCCACTTTAGCGTTTGGGTACTACCTTCTTTATTCTCGAATGAGATTTTCGATCGTTCAACTTCATGCCAGAGACGAAGAAACCTATTGCCATCGCCTGTTATCAACCCGACGCGAGCATCAATTTTTTCATTCAGAAACTGTTGTTCGTTAAACGATTTGAATGCTGAATCTGTCGCCCAATAATCAATTGGACTACCTGGAATCACCTTATATTTATTAGCATTCACTCGGTAGAACCATCCGCAGTCGGGGTTCGCAAGGGCTTCCAAGGCCCTTGGCTTCTCGGACGCCGGAATTCATGTGGCGGGAAGGGCTTTTGGTTTGATCAAAGCTAGAAAAGCGTTGCGGCCGTCAAACAGGCTACAGCCCCAACTGCTTTCTAAGGTCTTGCGCCGTGATCGTATGGAGCTCGTCGCCATACTTCACCAGCAGGGCCTCGACATCCTTTTTCATTTCACGCACAACAGCACCTGGCAGGGCGACCTCCATGAGCTTCAGCATGGTGGCGTAGCCGTCGTTGCCGACTTGCGCGCAATAGAGGCGCTCATCATGCGCGCACAGGTTCCTGAAATGAGTGAGGACATCGTAGGCTCTCAGAACCTCGTGCGGGGTGATTTTCCCGTCGCTCTTCGTCCGGAGCGTTGTCTCGAACAGGTGCTTGCAGACGGAGTTCTGGTCGCCCCTTTTCATGAGCTGGAAGAAATGGGACATGTTCCCGAAGGTCAGATCGTTGCAGAGCACCCATAGGGGAACATCACCGTATGTGGCCATGTAATGCGCGACGAAGGGGCGCGTTGCGGGGCCGACCACGAGCTTCTTGTTCAGTATCCCCATCAGCCTGTTGATGCTCTTTGAATGCTGGACCATCTTGTTTCCCCTGAAAGTTTTGGGCACCAGCATGTCCCTCGCAGAGCAGAACGAAGCGCGGTCCAGGTAATCCGAGCAGTTCGGGTGCTTCTCGCAGAAGGCGTATACCGTGGCGGTCTTCAGCGCCGCCTCAGCCTGAATAAGGTAGCTGAACGTGATTTGGCGTAGCTCCCGGTCGAATCTGAACAAGCTGTACAGCCATTCGAATCTGGTGTCCTCCAGATAGACGTCATCGGCGCTTGACTGCATAGCTTCCTTGTCGAGGAATGGATCCTTGTAGCCGTTTATTATCGAATAGTAGTTTTCACGCAGCAGGACGGTGGAGGCGG
>CAVHFC010000074.1:0-10748 GCA_963635025.1 Eubacterium sp. CAG:786 | reverse complement strand
GAGCCCCGAGAGGCTCCTTCTTGTCGCAGCTGCGCTTTCCACGCACGGTTTGCTTTCGCACGGTTGAACTTGCGATCACCGTGCGCGCCATGCCCGCAGGCAAAGCCGTTGAAACGCGGCTTTTGCGCCAAGGTGGCTTCCTCAGCGGTTTGATGCCACACAGCACCGGACTTCGCCACCTGCTTCTTGCGCTTGCTCGACATACGCCTCACCTCCTTAACAACGAAAGACAGCAACGGAACCCCAGTATAACGTCCAGCATGCCAGCAGTTTACGAATTGTTTGAATAGCGAAGCTGCACTGCTCGTCGCAAGATGCAAGCGGCCCCTTCCGCTTGGAGGCTTTCCCGTTTGCAAGGGGGTTTGGGGGGATGGGAAGCCTCCAAGCGGAAGGGGCCGCTCGGGAGGGTTATTCGGTTGTGAGGGCCCCGGCGCCGGGGAGGGGTCCGGCACCGGGGCGTTTCGGCCGGCCGGCGGGATTGCCGCATCCCCGCGTCGCCGGCGGCCTGGCCGATCCATGGATCGGCCCTACGAATTCACGCAGCCGGCTCAACAGATCCGCGCGATCTTCCGTGGGCGCGAGGCATGACTCGCGTGTTGCTTGGCCAGCGCCCGCAGGGCGCGTCACCGCCTTCCTTTCGGCCTAGTAGAACATGAAGACCGAGAGGCCCATGTTGTAGAAGGCGACGCGCAGGAAGATCGCGCCGGCGATCGCGGCGACGACCGCCACTGAGCCGAAGAGCTTCCAGCTTGCGGCGTCGCCCTTCTTGCGGGCGAGCGCGCAGCACGCCAGCGGCACGATCGCGCCCACGACCACCGCTCCCAGCCACAGCAGGGCGGCCTGGTCTCCGGCGACGCCCGCAACGTCGGCCATAGCCTTGGTGGGGTGGGTCGGGTCGAAGTAGTTGCCGACGTTCGTGAAGCTTCCGCCGCAAGCCTGCATGTAGATGGCGTACGCCACGGTGCACACCGCGCCGATCGCGGCGCCAACCACGGCCGGCAGGCCGCAGACAGACGCATCCTCACCGCGGGCCGCCAACACGACCGCGCAGGTCGCCGGGCCCATCAGCAGCGCACCGCCCACGATGCTCAAGACCTCGAGCACCGAGTTCCACGCCGGGCGCGCCGGCATCATGTACGAGTGCGCGCACACCGCGGCCAGCACGACCGAGATCAGAATCGCGGCCCAGGCGCACCAGGCCGGCACGCTCCCGCCGTCGTCGGACTTGCGCAGCAGCACGAAGTACGCCACGGCGATCACGCAGAACACCACGATCGCGATGAGCTCCTGCGTGATGCCGGAGGTGATGTGGCCGAAGCCGTTGAAGATGCGCTCCCAGTGCTGCAGGTGGAAGAACACCGCGATGCCGCCGAGGGCGAGCAGCACCACCGACGCCACCACCAGAACGGGCTGCGACTTCTTGCCCGCGCCCTTGAGCGCCAGCACGCCGGCGCCGCCGAGCACGCCGCAGGCCCACGCCGTCAGCGTGGTGAACAGGATCAGAGGCCATTGCAGTTCCATTATTCCTGCCCCTTCCACTCATGTCCGCGCAGGATGTAGCGGAACGACGGGTTGTTGCCCACGTTGGGCAGATGATGCACCTCGGCACTCGTGTACGGCTTGATCGGGTAATCGCCGTCTTCGCCGGTCAACTCGCCCAACGTCTTATTGTACGGGCCGCGGAAGCTCTCGATTCCCTCGTCCAGGTCGCCGAAGAAGCGCGCGAAACCGCCGCACTGGGTGACGCACTGGGGCAGCTCGCCCTGCGCCGTCTTCTGCTCGCACAAGGTGCACTTCTCAACAACGCGCTCCTCCTCATTGAGGTAGCGAACGCCATAGGGGCAGCTCATCGCGCAGAACTGGCAGCCGATGCACTTGGACTTATCGATCTGCACGGTGCCGTCGGCGGCCACATGGCTCGCCTCGGTCGGGCACACCTTCACGCATTCCGGGTCGGCGCAGTGCTGGCACTGCACCGTCAGAAAGTACGTGTACACATCCGGGAAGTGGCCCGAGCCGCCTTCCTCGGCGTAGGGACCGATGCGCAGCGTCTTGTTCCAGAAGCTGCCGATCGGCACGCCGTTGAACGCCTTGCACGCCACGGAGCATGCCAGGCAGCCGACGCATTTGTTCAGGTCGGTCACGATAGCTGGATGGCTCATGCCTGCTTCCTCCCCTCGTAGTTCGGGACCCATGCCTTCAGGCGCGGGTCGCTGGAGTCGTGGATGATCTCGGTGCCGTCATCGCCGCACGGGCACGGATTGCCGAACGGCGAGTTCTCGGCGGTCGCCTTGTACACCTTCACGCCGTACGCGCGCAGGTTCGACGTGCCGATGAACGGGTCCTGGGCGTCCTTGTCCAGAAGGCAGTTCACACCGCAGAGCGTGAATCCCTTGTCGGCCTGCTTCAGCTCGGGGAACCACCACTGATGCTCGAGGTTCACCACACCGGGCGAAATGCCGTGGTACAGGTCGACCACTTCGCGGATCTTATGCTGCTCACCGTTGAAGTTGGTCTCGATCCACACCCATTCGCCCTGTTCAACACCAATGCGCGCAGCGTCTTCCGGGTTCATCTCGATGCGCGGCACGGGCCACAGCTCGCGGCACCACGGCAGCTGCCTGTGCTCGTTGTGGAAGTACACCGGGATGCGGCGGCCGGTGGTTGCCAGGAAGGCGTTGTCGTCCTCGAAGATCTCCGGGTCGGCAACCGGTCCGTGAGGCGCTTCCTTGAACGTAGGAATGGCCTGGTCAGCGTCCGGATAGTAGTTGTCGATGACCGTCGACCAAATCTCCTGCTTGCCGGTGGAGGTGTCCCAACCCTGCGGATGGTCCATCACGGCCTGCACGGCGGCGGGGCTGTCCGAAGTGGTCGCCCAACCGGTTTCGTAACGGCGGTACGTACCCCATGCCTCGGGCTTCTCCACCTTGGAATCCCACGGGCCCTGCTTCTGGAACGCGGCCTTGTAGTCTTCCCATTCAGGAATCTTGAAGCCGGCCAGCGCGATGTTGTTGCACACGCGCTCGGCGTCGTCGATCGGCCACTTCTCGGCGTCGGTCGCGCCGTCGCAGTAGGGCTGACCCATGGCTTTGAAGATACGCATGATGATCTTCAGGTCGGGCTCGGCCTCCGCAGGAGGCTCGACGCACTTCACCGTCGCGCCGAACGCGCCGGAGGAACCCTGCGACTTGCGGATGCAGTCGAGCTCCATCCAATGCGCGGCGGGCAACACGATGTCGGCGATGCCCACGGTCGGCGTCTCCCACAGGTCGATGGACACCCAGAAGTCCAGCTTCTTCAGCTGCTCGTAGGCGAACACGCTGTTCGACTGGTTCATGTGGTCGCCGGTCTGGCCGATGCCGCACGAAAGCTTGTAGGGCTGGCCCGACTCGATGGTCTTGTAGATGGACGTCGCGTCCGCCCAGCTCGGGTTGCACTTCGGGTCGGCCAGCATCGGGAACTGCTCGCCGCCGATGATCTTGGACTGATCGGGGCTGCCCTTCACGGAAGCTGCGGAAGGCAGTGTCATGGCCAAGTCGAAGAACGGCCAGCCGGCGGTCGAACCGCGCATGCCGCCCGGGATGTCCATGTTGCCGGTGATGCCGCACAGGATGTCCATGGTGCGGTTGGTCTGCAGCGAGTTGCAGCTGTGCTCGAGCGGCAGCATGTACTGGATGCCGCCGTTGCCGTAACCGGTCGAGGGGTCCAGGCGCGTGCCGTAGATGGTGGCGGCCTTCTCGATCAGCTCGGCATCGCAGCCGGTGATCTCGGCAACCTTTTCCGGCGTGTATTCCGCCACACGGTCGCACAGGTGTTCCCACACGGTGCGGCAATGCACCTTCTTGCCGTCCTTGAGCGTGACCTCAAGACCGCCTTCGGGAGTGTAGAGCGCCGGATAGAGCCCATCGATGAACGGAGTCGCGTCGATGACGAAGCCCTGCGACTGGCCGGTCAGGTCCAGGCCGTGCTGCTTGGCCGTGCGCCCGGCGGTTGCCGGCGACCAGTCCTCGCCTTCCCAATGCGGCAGCTTGCCGTTGGAAGAGCCCGAAAGGTCAAGGCTTGCGGCCGACGTCGCCGTCACCGACTGCGCCACGGACTTGCCGTTGGCTTCGTAATAGGTGAGCTGACCGTTGACTTCGTTTAAGACCATGAATGCGGTGTTCGAGCCGCCCTCTTGGATGTCGGACTGCTTGAGCAGGCGGTTCTTCTTCGATCCATGCGTGGATTGCGAATCGGAAACCGAGCCTTCCCAGTCCTTGTCCTCAACCACCAGCATGGGCGCGTTCATCCATTTGCGTACGTACAGGTCGTCGTAGAGACCCTTGTTGATGATGACGTTGATCCAACCCAAGCCCATCGCGGCGTCGGTGCCGGGGCGCAGCGGCAGCCAAATGTCGGCTTCCTTGCCCAGGTTCGTCTGGCGCGGGTCCACCAGGATGTGATAGTCGGCGCGCGTCGCCACGTCGACGGTGGTACGGCAGCTGTCGTCGTAGTTCGAAAGCTCGGAGGCGCCGCCCCACTGAACGTACACGCGCGGGCGGCCGACGGTTTCCATCCAGCTGTAGGCGTTGTAATCGTTGAGCTTGGTGGCGTAGAAGCGCGGGCCCTTGCAGATCTCGTTCGCTTGAATAGCGTTGGGGCTGACGAAGCACTGCTTCAGCGCGCTGTAGGGGCCCATCGACCAGATGCGGCTGGTGCCGGCCATGCTGAAGTAGGTTTCGTTGCCGTACTTGGACTGCAGCTCGGCGAACTTGCTGCCGATGGTCTCCATCGCCTCGTCCCAGGTGATGCGCTGCCAACCCGGATCGTTGGAATCCTTCGGGTTCGTGCGCTTCATGGGGTACTTCAAGCGATCGGGATGGTACGCGGCCTGCAGCGACGCCTGACCCTTCGAGCAATGGTTGCCCATCGACTGGAAGGCGGCTTCGTCGCCCTCGCTGCGGATGACCTTGCCGTCCTGCACGTACACCCACACGCCGCATTCCATCTTGCCGCAGCCGCGGCACATGGAGCGGATGCGCTTGACCTCGCCGGCCGACTGCGAGCTGTCGCCCGTCGCCGCAAGCGCCGCGCCCGCCGTGCCCGCAACGCCAACAGCCGCAGCGGTTGCGGCGGCCATCTTCGCGAAGGTACGACGTGTCATCGTGAGTTTGCCCATGCATCCTCCTTTCTGCATGGAACGCCCTTTTGCGTCCCTCTCTCCTTGCGCGGCAGCTGCCCTCGTCTGACATTCAACCGCGCCCCTTTTCGCCGACCATTCGAGCCCCTTGCTCGACGTCGGAGCGCTGCGCGATTCGACTTTGTTTGCAGAAGACGGGGCTTTCGGATGGGAAATGACCGACCGTTGCAAGCTTGGTGCGAACCGCGCTTGGCAAGGCCGACGATACGGCGAACGCGGCGGGCGGAAAATCCAGCCGATAGCATGGTTGAGGGGCAAATCGCGAAATCATGTCACTAGCACGATGCCGTTCACCTGGGGAAATGCGCATTATTCTGAAGGTTGGATAAAAGGAAAGCGTGCTTGTAGGGAATGGGCGGCGACCGTCGTCCTATAATCGTTTCCGACGAGGAGAGGGGCTTCATGGGGGAGAAGAAGCAGCCGACGGGCGCGAATTCGAGCGCAAGCGCGCCAGTAGGCAAGACGAAGACGGCGACAAGCGCGCCGGCAGGCAAGGCGAACGCAGCGGCGAGCGCGCCGACGAAGACCGCAAAGGCCGCGAACACAACAGGAACGGCTACCGCAGCAAGCAAACCGAACGCCCCGTCCGCCGAGACGACCGGGCTCGCAAAGCTCATCGGCTCGAAAGGGTCGGCGGCCAAAGAAGCGCTCGGGCGCACCGAAGCGCTCACGGGCCTTGCGCTTGGATGCATGCTCGCCTGGGTGCCCATGACGTTCCAAAGTCTGAACATCATCGGCGACGGCGCCGAGGCGGTGCTCGACCTGATGTACCTCGTGTCGATCATCGCGCTGACCGCGACGCTCGTCGCCATCGCCATCACCCACGATCGCAGTGCGAAATGGATCGCGAAGGCCCCGACGCGCGCCACCGCCGCCATCCTCATGGCAGCTTCCACCGCGCTGCTTCCGCTTGCCGCAACGCTCAACGCAGCAACGGGGATCGCCGGCTCCGCCGGCGCGCTCGCCCCAGCCGCCCTGGCAGCCACCCTGGCAGCCGGCGTGATTTCAGGCGCCGCATCGGGCGTGTTCCTCATGCAATTCGGCATCCTGATCAGCAAATTCACGGCGAAATCAGCTGCGGCAATCGCAGCCTGTGGCTACTTACTCATGTCGGCGCTGTTCTGCCTGTATTCGTTCTTCGGACCGATGGAGTCGTGCGTGTTCGCCGCAAGCATGCCACTCATCAGCGCGTTTCTGCGCGATATGGGCGCGCACACCGAAAAGAGCAAGGCCGCCATCGCCGAGAAGAGCCTTCCTGCGCAAACCATGCCGCCAGAAGGAGACGATCGCCGGAACCTCAAGAAGCTGACCGGCGCGCTCACCCTTTGCTGCGCGCTCGTCGGCTGCGCGAACGAGCTTGCGCGCACGCTGTACATCCAAATGGGCATCGCCGGAAGTGGCAGCGGCAACTACGCGCTCATCCAAACGGGCGCGGCGCTGATCATCGGGCTGGGCGCAACCCTGGTCACCCTTGCGCTCGTCAGCATGAAAACCCCGCGCGCGCCGGAAATCTGCTACCGCGTGCTCATGCTGTTTTTGGCAGCCGGCGCGATGATGCTCCCCATCCCGCAGCTGTACCAAAACGTGAGCGCCGTGATCCCCTACGCCATCAACGCGGCGGCGTTCCAGTGCTTCAGCATCCTCGCCTGGGTGCTCATCTGCGGAACCTGTCACCAATACCTGGGAACCTGCGTGCGTACCTTCGCGATCGTGCGCGCCGGCTGGGCGGCCGGACCGCTCGTGGGAATGCTGGCCGGCCGTTTCGTCGTGCGCTGCACCGCGTTCGGCCCGGCCGAGGTTTACCCGTGCGCCATCGCGGGCACGCTGCTTGTCGGCATATGCGCGCTTGCGGTGTTCACGGAACGCGACCTGGCCTTCGCCGTCGATCTGCTTCCCACGGAAAACCGCCGCAAATTCACCGACAAATGCCTGGCGCTGGCCGCGCGTTGCAAGCTTTCCGAGCGCGAAACCGAGATCATGATCCTGTTCGCGAAGGGCCGCAACCTTGCCTACATCCAGGAGGCGCTGTGCCTGTCGAAGAGCACCGTCAGCACGCATCGGCAGCATATCTACCAAAAGCTTGACGTGCACTCCAGCCAAGAGATGATCGACCTGATACAGGCGGAAAAGGGTTGATGCCGGCAGCCTCCAATATGTCGACGTTTTGCCTTTCCTGCCGGCCGGCGGATCGAGAGAATCCCAACGCCGCCGGCGGCCTGGCCGATCCATGGATCGGCCCTACGAATTCACGCAGCCGGCTCAACATGCCCGCGCGGTTTTTCGTAGGCGCGAGGCATGACTCGCGCATCACTCGGCCAGCGCCCGCAGGGCGCGTCACATCCTTTCCGGCAAAAGAACAAGAAGCTGGACGCCATACGCTCAAGGACGATCTTCCCCCTTCCGCCCAATGCCTCCCCGCTGCCGAACGTTTCTCGCCTACCCTATTCCGCATGAGCAAAGTAATCGGATAAGGGAGGCACCATGGGCTTCAAGAAGATTGTCGTGGCCGGCGGCGGCGTGCTGGGAAGCCAGATCGCGTTTCAGGCGGCTTACTGCGGATTCGACGTCACCATTTGGCTGAGAAGCGAAGGCAGCATCGGCCGCACGCAACCCAAGATTGACAAGCTGCTTGACACCTATCGCGAGGCCATCGAGGCCATGGCCGACGGCTCCGGTCCGTGGTGCGCCGGCATCGCCGATAGCGGCAAGCCCCTGGACAAGGAGGCTTGCCTCGCGCGCGCCCAGGCCGCTCACGACGGCCTGAAGCTTGAGCTGGACATGGCGGCCGCCGTGGCTGACGCCGACCTCGTGATCGAGTCGATGGCCGAGGACGCCAAGGCCAAGATCGATTTCTACGAGAAGCTCGCGCCGCTTCTGCCCGCAAAGACCGTGCTGGCCACCAACTCCTCGACCCTGCTGCCGAGCCAGTTCGCCAAGTACACCAGCCGCCCGGCCAAATACCTGGCCCTCCACTTTGCCAATTCCGTCTGGAAAAACAATACCGCCGAGGTCATGGGGCACGACGCCACCGAACCGGCCGTCTTCGATCAGATGCTTCAGTTCGCCAACCAAATCCGCATGATCGCCCTGCCGGTTCGCAAGGAGAAGAACGGTTACCTCTTGAATTCCATGCTGGTGCCGTGGCTGCTATCCGCTCTTGACCTGTGGGCAAGCGGCGTCAGCGACCCCCAGAGCATCGACGTTGCTTGGGAACACGGCACTGGCGCCCCCAAAGGCCCCTTCCGCGTGATCGACACGGTGGGTCTGAACACCGCCTACAACATCGTCCTGCAATTCCAGAGCGTACCCGGGCTTTTAAACCCGCTCTTCAAGAAGATGATGTTGCCGTACAACTACAAGGCCATGGCCAAGCTGCTCAAAGCCATGATCGACGAAGGCAAGCTGGGCATGGCCGCGGGCAAAGGGTTCTACACGTATTAGCGCCTGCGAGCTGCAGAATCCCCGGCTTCATCGAGTTCATCGACCCCACCACCATGGCGACCAGGCTCGAAGAGGCCGGCGGCAGCCTCGTTTACGTTTGCCGTGACTACAAGAAGCACTGGCTGCGCATCACAGCCGTGGAGCCTGCGCGCTTTAAAGACAAGATCATGGCCGTCACCCGCACCATCCGCGCGCTCGTCCGCGCCGACGCTCGCCGCGTGCCCATCGTGGCCATGACCGCCAACGCCTTCATGGACGACATCAAGCGCAGCCACGAGGCCGGCATGAACGAGCATCTGGCCAAGCCCATCGAACCCGAGAAGATCCACCAAACCGTCCAACGCCTGCTGCGCTAGAAAAGGGAGTTGCCTTACAGATTCAGCGCGCCGGTGCCTCACCGCGAGGCGGAAACGGTCCAAGGGCCCGGAAAGCGGCATCCCCCGCGGTTTTCAAAATTGTGTCGCGCGCTCTCTATTGCTGCGCGAGTCATGCCTCGCGCCCACGAAAAACCTGATGGGAGCGTCAACCCAGCAGCAAAATCCCGTAGGTGCGAGCTATGGCTCGCACCGTCATCGAGAGCATCCGAAGGATGCGACACCATTTTGCCAGGAGGAGCGCCGAGTGTTTGCCAGCCGGCGGTGAGCCCCGGTTTTCAAGAGTGTGACGCGCCCTTGCGAGCGCTGGACGATTCTTGCGCGAGTCGTGCCTCGCGCCCACGAATTTCGGGCGCCGGGTCAGCAATTTTCCAACGGAAGGGTCAACCAATCTGCCAAAACTTCGTGGGTGCGAGCCATGGCTCGCACCTTAATCGAGAGCGCCTTGGCGCGACACCTTTTTGCCGGCGCAAGCCGGCCTGGGGACGGCCCGGAGCACAAAAAAGGCCCGCACCCCGAACCGGGATGCGGGCCAAACTGATCAGCCGGAAGCGGCGGCTTGCGCCGTTTCCGCTACTGCAGGACGCCGCTCTCGAAGGCGTTCATCAGGATCGTCGCCGCGCGCTCGCGGGGGATCTCCTCGCCGGGCATCAGCAGGCGGTAGTACCCGGCGTCGTAACCGTTCATGATCCCCTTGCCGCTCGCCCAGGCGACCGAGGCGCGGGCCCAGTCGGAGATCGAATCGGAGTCCTCGAACCCGGCAAGGACGCCCAGGTCGGCGAATGCCGCGCCGGACGGGTCGGCGTAGTTCGCCAGGATCGTCGCCAGCTGCTCGGCGGTCACGGGCGCGTCGGGGCGGAACTCGCGGCTTGCGCCCATGTCGAAGCCGTTGACCACCTTGGCGGAGACGGCCCAGTTGGCGGCGCCGGTGCACCACGCGTTGTCGTCCACGTCCGCCATGCCGGTGGCGTTGGCCGCGTCGTTGGCGTAGGCCTGGGCGGCCGCGGGCTCGGCGACGCGCCAGAGGATCGCCGCCAGCTCGGCGCGCGTGAGGGGGCGGCCTACGCCGAACATGCCGTCACCGTCGCCGTCGTAGCCGGTCATCAGGCCGTTGCCGGAGCAGAAGGCCACGCCGTCGGCGTACCACTGCGAGTAGTCGACGTCGGTGAAGCCGGGGACCTCGGGGCCGTCGTCGTCCCCGTTGCCGGTCACCGTTACCGTCACCTTGACCGTCGCGCCCTCCGGCACGGCGACGCTGCCGTCCGCGCTCTCGACCGGGATCTCCAGGGTCGCGGTGCCGCCGCCGGCCGGGGGCGCGACGTGGCCGCTCACGATGAGGCTACCCAGGTCGAACCCGTCCTTCTTCACCGTCAGGCTCGCCGTGGTCCCGGCGTCGGTCGTCGCCTTCGCGGTCGCGGGCAAAAGATCGCGCAGCGCCTGCTCGGGCTCGGCCGCGGCGACGGTGACGCTGGCCGCCTCGACGGAGGTCACCGTGGGCTTGGCGTCGGCGTAGGTGGCCGAAAGGCTCACATCGTTCTGCGGCATGGCGAAGGCGAGGGTCGAGTTGCTCGCGTCCTTCACGTAGTCGGAGAACGGGTAGAGGCCCGTCGACCCATCGGCGCTCCAACCTTTGAACACCTTGCCGGTCTCTGCCGCCGGGGCCTCGACCGCAACGGCGCTGCCGTAGCGGTACTTGCCCACGACGCTGCCGTTCACCTTGACCGTGAACTCCTTGGAGGCGTGGCGCTGCCAGG
>CAVHFC010000073.1:6404-10917 GCA_963635025.1 Eubacterium sp. CAG:786 | reverse complement strand
TTGATGTCGGCGGGAAGCCAGTCGACCGAGTCGATGTTCGCCATATCGAGCCAGCGGGCCGCATGATGCTCAAGCAACTGGAAACCCGAGCCGTCAAGCGAGCAGATGAAGCACTTCATGCTCAGGTGGAACGTCGGATAGTCGTGCTCGACCTGCACGAGGAATTCGTCGACGCGGATGTTCGCGTTCAGCTCTTCGCGAATCTCGCGAACAATGGCCTGTTCGGGGGTTTCTCCAGCCTCGACTTTGCCGCCGGGGAACTCCCATCCGCCTTCGAATTCGCCATAGCCTCGCTGCATGGCCAGGATTTTCCCATCATCAACGATGATTGCGGCAACGACATCGATTGTCTTCATTGGGCTCCCCTGTCTGATTTGAGGTGATGATAGGTCGCGTGTTTCGTTTTGCAAGGATAGCACGAGAATTCCGGGCTATGACGCGCTCGGCGCCGGCTCGGTCAACTGTCGAGCACGTGGGGCAGCTACGGTTTGCACTGGCCGCAGGGGGTGTAGCCGCGTTCGATCAGCTCGTCTCGCGTGCCGGTGAACTCCTGCTTGTTCGCGCTGGACATTTCGCCAGCGGCCGCGCAGCTAGGCTTGTGGAACTTCTTATTTTTGACGTTCAAGATGTAGTCCTGCTGTTCTGATGCCGTATCGGTGCTGGTCAGCGACGCGTCATCGCTTGCGTTTTCGCTTTCATCCCGGGCGGCGTTTTGCGATCCGCCTCCCGCCGCAAGCTGCTCCGCCGTCTTTTCTAAGAACGGGTCCTTCGCGCTTGCTTTCGTTTTGGTTGCCTCGCCCTTGCTGGTTACTTGCGGCGTGGCGTCCGATTCCCAACTTTCCCCTGTGACGTAGTCGATCTCCACGCCCGGTTCCACGTTGTAGACAAACACGTTAAAGCGAATGGCGATTCCGCCGTCCTCGATGGACTCGGCCTCCATCTGCACGCCGCGCGCCACCAAATCGTTGGCGGCGAACAGCGGCGTGACGCGATAGAGCACGTGGTTGCCGGTTGCGCGGACGTAGTTGCCGACCAGCTCCTCGTAATACAGCATGCCCGTCACGTTGAAGGTGCGCGTGCCGGTGATCAGGTTTTTCTCGTTGGCGTTTTCGCCGCACAGCTGGTGAGCGATGAGGTGGCAGCGGTTGTACAGCACGCCGTCGTTCACGAAATCGTATCTGCGTTGCACCCAGCCCGACGGATGCACGCTCGAGATGTCGCCGCGAGCTTCGCTTGAGACCGTGTCCTGCCCGATGCGCGCGAAGGCCTCGCCACAGCGCCCTTCGAAGTCCAGATCGCTGAACTGCATGAAGGAGCCTCGGTCCACGTCGTCTTTTATGAAGCCAGGCTGGCCGTTGTTGATGTCGATGCAGAGTGCCCCGGAATATTCTGGGATATCCGCGATGGTTGCGCGGGAGCTGCTCGATTCCTGCGCGGCGGTAGCGCTTGACGCCTGGGTGGTGTCTTGGGCCTGGTCGGAGCTGCCGGTCGGGTTGGTGACAGCCGCGGAGCACCCGCCGAACACCAAGCATATGGATAGGAGTAGAGATGTGAAAGAAATGGCGAATTTGCTGGTCAGAGATGTTTTCTTCCGGGCTGCGCTGTTGTTTTCGGCATCGCGTGCGTCATCTTCATGGGTCGGGGATTCGTTTTCGCCGTCGGCCGCGTTTGTGATCACATCGTGAGGTGCGAACAATCGATTACGCATGGCGTCCTCTCGCTTTAAGGCTGTGCGCCGTCTTCTTTTGCGTGTGTTGAAAGCCTTAGTGTAGGGGATGCGCTAGGAAGGCGCAGGGTATCTGGAGAGTTTTGCAGGCAGTTTCAACAAGATATTGAAAGTATGGGCTGGTGCGCTTGCCGATCCAGCACCGCGCCAGTCCCGATATCATGAGCGGGTACCTATGAAATTCCTGTTCACGCTCATTCGAAGGAGGGCCTTATGGCTAACCCGACCGACCTCGTTCAATCTCTAGCCGACGTCGTTTCCGGCAACTCCGATTTGCTGCAGAGCTTTTCCGAGAATCCCCTCGATGCCGTTACGCAGGCTGCTGAAATCGGCGGTATCGACTTGGCCGGCGCCGATGTGAGCGGCCTTGCCGAAGCGGTAAGCCCGTTGGTGTCGGGCGAAAGCTTTGATTTCGGCTCCATCGCGTCGATGGCCGGCGACATGCTTTCCGGCTCGGCTGCTGAACAGGTTGAGGCCGTGACCTCGAATCTTGGCGGCTTTGGCGATATCGTTGGATCTATCGGCGGCTTCGCGGCGTCGCTGTTCGGTAAGGAATAGGGTCGCGTTTTTCAAAAGCCTGACGCGCCTTCGGCGCTTTCGATTAGGGCGCGAGTCATGCCTCGCGCCCACGAAAAATTGCCTGTTGAGAATGCCTTTCTTGAGAATTTCGTGGGGTTGAGCGACAGCTCAACCCCAACTAGAGAGCGCCGCCGCGCGACACTGATTTGCAAACGCTACTGGCAAACCTTCCCGGGGTTCAGGATGTTCTTCGGGTCGAACACGCCCTTGATGCCGGCCATCAGGTCAACGGCGGTGTCGCCGAGGTTCTCTCGCAGATAGGCCTTCTTCGCATGGCCGACGCCGTGCTCTCCGGACACCTGTCCGCCCAGCTCGGCGCACTTCGCGTATGCCGCCTCCATCACCTTGGCCGACTGCTCCAAAAACTCGGCTTGGTCCATGTCCTGGCCGCAGCAATAGATGTGCAGGTTGCCATCGCCGGCGTGCCCGAAGGAGCGGATGCGCACGCCGTGTCCCTCGCCAACGCCGAGCACGTAGCTCAAAAATGACGGAATCTTGTCGACCGGCACCACCACGTCCATTTCGTCAAGGAACTGCGTGTCATCTTCAATCGCGGTCAAAAACGCGCTGCGAACAGCCCAAACGTTGCGCTTGTCGGAAGGTTCGCTCAGCACGAGCGTATCGAATGCGCCCGCCTCGTCGGCGATGCCGGCCAGCACCTCGGCGCGCTGGAAGATTTCCTCTTCGTCGTTGCCGTCGAGCGTGACCAGGATATACGCGCCCGCGTCGCGTCCGGCCACCGTGGTGGGGATGCAGTTCGACCCGCTGAAAGCCGCGGCGGAATCAACGATGTCGCGCTCGAAGAACTCGATGGACTGCGGGTTAAGGCCGGCCAGCTTGATGCGCGGCACCGTGGTGATGGCGCTTTCGGCGTTTTCAAACGGCAGGATAAAGCTCATGTCCTCCTGCGGGTTGGGCACCAGCTTCATCGTGAGCTCGGTAATGACGCCAAGCGTGCCTTCCGATCCGATGACCAGGTGCAACAGGCTGTAGCCGCTGCTCGTTTTGGTGACCGGGCGACCCAGGTTCAGCACCTCGCCATTCGGAAGCACCACAGTCATGGCCAGCACGTAGTCGCGCGTGGTGCCGTACTTCACTGCGCGCATGCCGCCGGCGTTGGTGGAAACATTGCCGCCGAGCGAGCCGGTTTTCTCACCGGGATCGGGCGGGTACATGAAGCCGTGCTCGATGGCGTCGGCCGCCAAGTCGCACAGGCGCACGCCGGGCTGCACGCGCACGTTGAGGTTGCTCATGTCGTAAGCGATGATCTGATCCATGCGCATGGTGCACAAAACGACGCCGCCGAACAGCGGGGTGCTGCCTCCGACCAGGCCCGTTCCCGCGCCGCGCACCGTGACGGGGATGGTGTGCGCATAGCACAGCTTCATGATGTCGGAAACTTCTTCGGTGTTCGCCGGCAGCACGACGGCCTCGGGGGCGTGCGTGCCGTAAATGGGCATCTCGTCGTGGAAGTAGTCCTCGTTGATGTTGTCGCCAACATAGCAGTTGTCCTTGCCGACGATAGCCTTGAGCTCAAGGATAAGCTCGGGCGTAAGCTGGTTGTATTCGGTCATGGCCTCTCTCCGAAACAAGTTTTTCGGCGCGTTGAAAACGTCGAGTGTACAGGTTCGACGGGAATCATAGTGAATTTCCGGAAACCCAAGCGGGTGCCTGGGTAATTCTCACGTAATCGACGCGCAAGGTTTGCGAAGGAACGGCGGAAGCGTGCCGCGGGAGCGGCGGGGAAGGATGCTGGGACCGAAGTGCCGACCAGCCGGCGATCTGCGTCTCGGTGGCTCGTCCGGGAAATGCAGTGACTCGCTTCGCGCTATTTTATGATGCGCGAGTCGTGCCTCGCGCCTACGAAAAAATCAACGCCACCTGCGGTGATGCAACTTCACATCTAAATTCGTGGGGCCGAGGCATGACTCGGCCCATATTAGAGAGCGCCGCAGGCGCGACACCAGATTCGAAGGTGCGGCCGGCGGGTTCGTTTGCCTGCGTCGCGCCTATGTGCCTCCGCGATCGGCACTCGCTGCGCAGCTTGTATAATGGCCGCATGACGAAACAGAAGCTCATACTTGATCGATACAAGCCTTTGGCGCAGGCCGGCGCGGGCGGGTTCGGCACCGTGCAGGTGGCCTGGGACGTGCGCATTCAGCGCAAAGTCGCCATCAAATGCATCCCGCTTTCGGAGGCCGACGTCCG
>CAVHFC010000073.1:0-6152 GCA_963635025.1 Eubacterium sp. CAG:786 | reverse complement strand
GCCGACCGAAGGAGCAGCTGGCCCTTCGCAAGCGTTCGACCCCGGCAAATCCGTGAGCCTCACCCACGACGATACGCCGCTTGTGCATACGCTCGCGCGCATTCCCGGGCTTGATGAGGCTCGCACCGCCGCGATGCTGTCCGATCAGAACATCGTGACCGTCTACGACTTCGAGATTCAGGATTCAACGGCGTACTTGATCATGGAGTACGTTGAGGGACTTACGCTGAGCCAGCTTTTGCACGATCATGACGACGCGGTGACGCTTAACGTGGTGGCTGCCGTGTTCGACGGCGTGGCGCATGCCCTTGAGGTGGCGCATGCCTCGCAGGTGCTTCATCTGGACATCAAGCCCGATAACATTCTCATCAACGCCGCAGGTCAGGTGAAGGTTACCGACTTCGGTCTGGCGACGCTTGCCGACGCGTCGGGTTTTGGGCAGGCCGGCGGCGGCACGATCGGATACATGCCGCTTGAGCAGATGCGCCAGCAAGACCTTGATGCGCGCTGCGACGAGTGGGCGCTTGCGTCGGTTACCTACGAGATGCTTGCCGGCGAAAACCCGTTTCTGGCAAACGATCTGTTCGCAGCCCAGGAAGCCATCGAGGATGGCGAGCTGGTGCTGCCGTCGTTGTGCTGGGATGATCTGGATGCGGAAGCGGACGACGTCGTCTTCTACGCGCTCGATCCCGATCGCGATCAGCGTTACGAGACGGTCGCCGATTTCGCGGAAGAGCTCGCGCCGTTTCTGGGCGATGTTCGGGAAGGAACGCGCGAACTGGCCGCTATCGTGCGGGGGCCGGAAGAGGAGGAACCTGTCGAAGAGGAGCCCGCGCCCGCCATCCCGCTGCGCGAGCGCATCACGCCGGGGGTGCTGCGCGTTGCCTCGCATGCGTTCGGCTGCGTGGGCTCGGCCTTTGTCGCATTCGTGTCGCTGGCGAACATGCCGGAAACCTCCGGGTTTGAAAATCCCCTGTTCTGGGGGCTTCTGGCGTTGGTCGCCCTTGCCGGTGCGCTTCGTCCGCACCTTGGCGCGCTACTCGGTTTCGCAGGGCTTTCGGCGATGACCATTTCGCAAGGCATTCCCGCCGCCGGTTGCCTTTTGCTGGCGGCGACGGGCTTGTGGTGGTGGTTCGTCGGGCGCGGCGGCGCGTGCGGTGCAGGGAACGTCGGTCGTGCCGACGACAACTCGCAGGGGGCTTCGACCGACAGCTTTCGAAGCGGCGATGCGCCGGCGAACGCGGCGCTCTTGTCGCCGCTTGCGAGCGCTTTCGGCTTAGGGCCGCTCTCCCCGATGGCCGCCGGGTTCAGCTTACGGCCGGTTGCCGCCATGGCGACCGCGTGCTTCCAAGCGTTCGCGGCTTTTGTGCTCGCATCGTTCACCACGGGGTCGTTGCTTGGTTGGAATATGCTTGCGAACTGGTCTTTTGCAAGCAATAACACTCTGGGGATGATGCCGATCGACCGTATGGTTTCGCTGCTGCAGAACCCGCAGATGTGGATCGTGGCGGCAAGCTGGGTGCTCGCGGCGGGCGTGGTGGCGATTGTGCGCCTGCGGCGGACGCGCCTGTTCGCGGCGATCGGCGTGGTTGCCGGCGCAGCCGTGTTGCTTGCGGGACTGGCTGCAGCGGCAACACTCGGGGCGCCCGCAGGGACGGGCGGCATCCTGGCGCTTTCCGCGACCGATTTGGCGGCGGTGCTGGTTCCAGCGGCCATCATGCTGTTCGCCAGCTACTTGCTGCCGTAAACGAGCCTCGGCTCGCCGCGACCGCATAACGAAAAAGGCGCCGACCGGGACCGTTTGCCCGATCGGCGCCTTTGCTTGCCGCCCCTTGCCCCTGCTAGGCTGACCGCGGCGAAAACCTCGCTAGTTCAGCTCGTATTGCGACAGCAGCGCCTGCCCGCCGATGGTCGTCGGCGCGGCGTCCCCGGCTTCGGAAAGGAAGCACGTGGGGCGCACGATCGCCATGCGCTTGCCGTTTTCGCTTTTCACGCGCACCACCTGCATCTTCGAGCGCTCGGCAAGCTCCAGCTCGGACTTGCTGAAGTGCGAAAGCACCAACAGCTGCTTGGCCTTGGCGATGCCTCCCATGAAGTCGCGGCGCTCGGCGTTCATGATGCGCTCGCGCTCCTCTTCGGTGCTGATGACCTCGAACGCGTTGCGCTGCGGGTAGAAGCCGTCGATGCAGCCTAAGACGAACAGGTTGTCGTAGTCGGTTCCCGCAAGGTTCTTCATCGTGGAGATGTGCAGAACATGCTGGTCATCGGGCCAAGCGGGGGAGGTCACGCTCAGGCGCTCCATCTCGAACAGGCGTGCCGCGCTCTCGTCGCCTAGCATCTGGCCGGATACGGCCTCGAACTCGCTGACGCCCTCGGCGCCGATCGCCTTCAGCAGGCCGAATCCGCGTCGCCCGCTGTTCTTCATGATGAAGTCCTGGCCGGCGCGCCATTTTTCGGCCAGCGCGCGCGAGCGCATGAAAGGCTCCTTCGCGCCGAATCCCGCGCTGCCGACTTCCTCCAAGGCCTCGTAAAGCGACTTGCCCTCGGCCTCGGCATAGTCCTGCAGGCCCATCCACGCGTCGCTGTTCGTCAGCGCGTTGTCGAAGCCGCACCAGCTGCGCCAGGCCACCATGTCGGTGGGGTCGGCCAGCAGGTTGAGCTTCGTGTACGCGACCAGCGCGCGGGCGCGGTTGGAATCGCGCGGGTCGCCGGCGAGCGTGCCCATGGCGCCCAGTGCGGAAACGGTGAACCCGCGGCGGCGCAGCATCTTTTCCGCCATGATGGCCCAGCGGCGATTCGGGACCACGATGCACGTGCGGGATTCGCGAGAGCCCGCGCCAAGCAGGTGTCGCAGGTATTTCGTGATGCCGTTGAGCTCGTCTTCGGGCGTGTTCCACTTCACCGACTGCACGCCGGTGGGCATGTCGATGGCGGCCGCTTCGTCGGCCTCGGCGTCCGCGGCGGCGTCGCGCTCCAGGGTGATGGCGGTGCCGGCTGCATAGGCCCCGTCCATGTCGCCGCAGGCGGTAAGGGCATCGGCCAGAGCGATGACCTGCGGATTTCCGTGCGCACCTTCAAGATGGAACACCGTCACATCGCGACGCACGGTCTCGAACTTCAGGAAGCCCTCGGCGTAGGGGTGCGCACCGCGCGGGGTGAGCGTTTCGTTGGGGTTGCCCGCAACGACGACCTGCTTATCGGCCAGCATGCACATGCAGGTCTGTTCGGCATGGTTGAGGTTCTGGAAATCGTCGCACAGCACGTAGGCGAACTGCGCGCGGCAAGCCTCGCCGGCGTCGGACTTCAAAAACGTCGAGCACAGCGCGGGGGCCTCCTGCGCCAGCATGCCGCCGCGCAGCTTCAGCACGCGAACGGCCAGGTCGTACACGGTGTCTTCCGCGCCGCCGGTCTTCCATTCGGTGCGCGGAGTGTCGGCGGCCATCTCGCGGAAGAAGTAGCTGAGCATCTTGCGCAGGTTGCGGGGCTTTTCCCCGGTGGTCTTCAAATCTTCCAGGAAGAAGTTGTATTCGGCGTCGGTCAGGATGCGGGGAGTGCGGCCGGTTGCCTCGCGAGCCTGCTCGCTTGAAAGCACGTTGACGCAAGCATCGAGCGCGGGCTCGATGACAACCTGGTTTGCGGCGTCGGAATGGGAAAGCGCGCGGTGAAGACGCTGGCGGAAAGCCTGCGCGGAAAAGGCGTTCGTAGCCACCACCAAAATGGATTCAGGTGCCTGACCAGCTTCGATCAGGGCAACAACGCGCTTGACGAGCGCTTCGGTTTTGCCGGAGCGGGCGGCGCCTTCTATCTTGATGAGGCGGTCGGTGCAGGCGGCAATGGCATCTATCATGTGAATCTCCCTTCGGTAGCGGCTATCTGTGGCCCGAGCGCGTCCGGCGCGCGGGCGGTTTTCAAAAAGGTTGCAAGGATGAATTGATGCGAGACGGAGGCGGAAGGCGCTTGCCTGGGCGGTGCCGCCGAACTTCGGCTCCGCGGCAGCGAATCCGCCCCCGCCCGCAAGCACAACTTACGCTTCGAAGACCTTGCTGGTGCCGTCAGTATACTCCACGGTCCAGGTGTCGTAGACAACGTCGAACGTCGGTTCATCAAGTTCGAATATCAGCTCGGGCTCCTCCAGGCCGCCGCCTTCGACCTCGGGCTCATCGCCAGCGGCATCTTCGGCCAGAAGCTCGGGCGACTCCAGAAACGCTTGCTCGGCAGCTTCCTCGGCGGCCTTGCGCGCCGCCTCCTCGGCCGCGGCAGCTTCCTCGGCGGCTCGCGCCTCCTCTTCGGCGCGGATCGCCGCAGCTTCGGCGCCGGCCTTCACCTGCGCGGCCCACGATTCCTCCGTCGGCATGGAAACGGCCTTGATCGTCGCCTTGTCGCCGAGCTTGCCGGCGTTGTATGCGTCGCGCAGCTGCGTGAGAACCCCCGACGCCTCCTCCTGGATGCTGCTGACGTCGTTGCAGCGCATCTTGACGGGCAGTTTGCCGTTTTCCAGGTCGATCTCGAACCATGTGAACGGGATCTCGGTGTTGCCGATCTCGCGCTGGCGTTTGTTGAAGATGAGCGTCTGGTTGCCCACCTTATGGAACTGGTTGGCGAACCAGCGCACCATGACGTCGTTCCACAGCTCGTCGGCGCCCTCGTCGGCGGAGTCGACGTAGTGGCGCGTGCCGAGTTTCACCAACAGGCGAAGCGTGTTCTCCACGGGCGCGTCTTCGCCCTCCGGCGCGGGATGGGTGCGCACGAGCGCGGTGCCGATATAGGCGTAGCAACGGTTGACTTCCAGTCGCAGTTCCCTGGAATCGATGCGCTCGTCGATGTCCAGGATCATCGTCAAAGAAGGTCTCGGTTGTGCCATGTTCATTCCCCTCAATCGTCTTGCGGCGAAGCCCTGCACGCGCCTGTCGGTTTGGGTCGCTTTCGCGATGCCCCGAAAGGCGCAGCTGCCCCCTTTTGGATGCAGCTGCAGGTCATACGCCTGTTTCCTCTTCGTGACTACCAGTGTAAATGCCCTGTTCAGGACAAAATCATCCCGGAAGGATGATATGGAAGCGCTCATGCATCCGCCCCTTATGATTTGCGTTCATCTCGTCTGCGTAGTATCGAATCACCGCATTGGTGACGCGGCGCGGTACCGCATCCGGCGCTCCGCCAACCTCCTCCCTCCCCCCCCTTGCAGGCGGAGGCCGAGGTGCCGGCATCGCGCCGTGTCCCCAATGCGGGAAGACGAAGGAGAACGAGTAATAGAAGGAGAGGAGGGGCATATGGCGAAATTATCACTGACTCGCCGCAGCTTCCTGAAGGCGTCCGCAATGGCGGGTGCTGCCGCAACCGTGGGGTTTGCAGCTGCGCCGTCCGCGGCTCTGGCCGAGGGTTCCGACCCTACGGCCGGCGAAGTCAAGCGTATCCGTTCGTGCTGCCGCGCTTGCGGTAAGGTCGAATGCGGTACGTGGGTTACCGTTCAGGACAATAAGGTGATCAAGGTCGAGGGCGACGAATCGAACGCTCACAGCCGTGGTCACTGCTGCGCGAAGTCTCAATCGTCGATGCTCGCACTGTACCATCCCGATCGTTTGCGCTATTGCTTGAAGCGCACGAACCCCAAGGGCGAGGACGATCCCGGTTGGATCCGCATCAGCCTGGCCGACGCCTTCGACGAGGCCGGCGCCAAGTTCAACGAAATCGTCGAGAAGTACGGCGGGGAGTCCAACTTCGCAATGGGCGGCACGTCCCGTGTGTGGGCGCAGCCTCCGTACGGCACCCTGAAGTCCATCTTCCCGACCCCGAACGCCCACCTGGCGTACGAGATCTGCAAGGGCCCGCGTCACTTCGCCGGTATTCTGACTGACGAAATCGGCTCGCCCTGGATGGAAGTCGAGCAGGGTCCGTTGGTGTACGTGCAGTGGGGCACCGCAGCCGAGTATTCCAACTACGACTCCACCAACCGTACCGTTGTGGACTGCTCGCAGCGCGCTTACAAGCATATTCTCGTCGACCCGCGCATGACGCCGCTGGGAAAGGAAGCCGACCTGTGGCTGCCGCTGCGCGTCGGTACCGACCTGTGCCTGTCGCTGACGTGGTTGAAGTGGATCCTCGACAACGAGGCCTACGACGACCTGTTCGTCCGTCGTTGGACCAACGCTCCGTTC
>CAVHFC010000072.1:6692-10991 GCA_963635025.1 Eubacterium sp. CAG:786 | reverse complement strand
CCCTGGTCGATGACGGCCACGCGGTTGCAGATGCGCTTGGCCACGGCCAGCTGATGCGTGATGACCACCAGCGTGACGCCCAGTGTGCGGTTGATGTTCTCCAGAAGTTCCAGAATGCTCACCGTCGTGGAGGTGTCGAGCGCGCTCGTGGCCTCGTCGCACAGCATGACCTTGGGGTTGTTCGCAAGCGCACGGGCGATGGCCACGCGCTGCTGCTGCCCGCCGGAAAGCTGGCTCGGGTAGCGGTCGGACAGGTTGCCCAGGCCCACCAGCTCAAGCAGCTCGCGTGCGCGCGCCTCGCGCTCGGGGCGCTTCTCACCGCGCAGCTCGAGCGGGAAGGTGACGTTGGCCAGCACGGTGCGCTGCTGGAACAGGCTGAAGTTCTGGAAGATCATGCCGACGTTGCTGCGCAAATCGAGCAGGCGGCGCCCTTCGTAGCCGACCACGTCCTGCCCGTCGTAGAGGATGGACCCCTCGGTGGGGCGCTCCAACAGGTTCAGGCAGCGGACCAGCGTCGATTTGCCGGCGCCCGAGGCGCCGATGATGCCGAAGACGTCGCCGTCGTTGATGGTGAGGTTCACGTTGCGCAGCGCGTGGTGGGCGGTATCGCCCTCGCCGTACGTCTTGCAAACATGTTGTATCTGAATCATATGGTTCCGATCGTATGGGGTGCTCACAAGCTTGGCGAACAGGGCGTTCGGCCCAAGCTTTCGCGCAATAGCGCATCACCGTATCATACGGCAACGCCCTTCCCCGTCAAGCAGGGAGCGGCAGGCGCCGTTACGGGAATAAACGGAAGCGCCTTATCTCCCGAAACGATAGCTGCGTTACCGCCCCAAACGCCTGCAGTGATGATTCCCCGCACAACGCCCGCCGCAAAAGCGCTCGCGCGCGCTGCTGGTATACTGGCACCCATGAACGCAATCGCACATACCGCGCCTGTTGGCGCCCGCGCGCGCCGCCGCATCGCCGTCGTCACCATGGGCGTCAAGCTCGGCGACGAGACGCGCGGCTACACGCGCTTCCGCTTCCTGTCGGAGCTGCTGGTCAAACAGGGCTTCGACGTCGACCTCATCACGTCGTCGTTCCAGCACTGGGACAAGGCCCACCGCGACACCTCGAAGGTCTGCTACCAGGGGCTTCCCTACAACATCGTCTTCATCGACGAACCGGGCTACCAGAAAAACCTCGATTTCGCGCGCATCCGCAGCCACGCCGTGGCGGCGAAGAACCTCAAGCAGCACTTCGAGAAAACCGCCGGGCGCTACAGTCTCATCTACTCGGAAATCCCGCCGAACGACGTGGCGCGCGTCTGCGCGGAAGCCGCCGAAAGCCAGCGCATCCCCTACGTCGCCGACATCAACGACCTGTGGCCCGAGGCCATGCGCATGGTCGTGAACATCCCCGTGATCAGCGACATCGCCTTCCGCCCGTTCGCACGCGACGCCAAGGTGGTCTACACGCTGCTTTCCGGCGCCGTGGGAACCTCCGACGAATACGCCGCCCGCCCCGCCGCCGATCGCACGCTGCCCTATCCACACGAAACGGTGTACGTGGGCAACGACCTCGCCGCTTTCGACGAAGGCGCGCGCGAGCATCTCGGCGACGCGGAAAAGCCGGAAGGCGAGGTATGGGCCGTGTACGCGGGAACGCTCGGCGCCAGCTACGACATCGCCACGCTCATCCGCGCCGCCGCCATCCTGGAGCGCCGGCGCGTGCAGCATGCCGCGCTCACGGGTGCAAAAGGCCAAGACAACGTGCATCGCCCCTTCCCGCCCGTGCGCGTGAAGATCCTCGGCGACGGGCCCGACCGCGAAACCTTGGAGCAGCTGGCGAAAACCGAGAACGCGCCGGTGGACTTCCTGGGATACCAGGACCACGGCACCATGGCGGCCTGGCTGTGCGCAAGCGACATCACGGTGAACTCGCTCGTGAAGAGCGCCGTGCAATCCATCGTCACGAAAATCGGCGACTACCTGGCCTCGGGCAAGCCTATGATCAACACCGGCAGCAGCCCGGAATTCCGCGCCAAGGTATCCGCCGACGGCTTCGGGCTCAACGTGGAAGCGGAAAACCCCGACGCGCTGGCCGACGTGCTCGAAGAGCTGGCGCGCACGCCGAGCATGCGCAAGATAATGGGCGCACGCGGACGCGCCGTGGCCGAGCGGGAGTTCGATCAGGCCACGTCGTACCTGGCCATCGTGAATTTGATACGCAATTTGCTGTAGATGCCCGAAACTGCGGCATCATTTCAGGAAACGAACGAGCCGCGCGTGAGGGGCGCAGCGGCGTCGAAGAATGGAGCATTCATGTCCGAGCAGATCCGCATCCCGTTTTCGCCGCCCGACATCACCGAGGCCGAAATCGAAGAGGTCGCCAGCGCCCTGCGCAGCGGTTGGATCACCACCGGCCCGAAGACCAAGCAGCTTGAACGCGAACTGGCAGAATTTTTGGGCACCCCGCGCGTTGCCTGCCTGGCATCGGCCACGGCCGCGCTTGAGATCGCTCTGCGCCTGCTGGGCATCGGGCCGGGCGACGAAGTGATCACGAGCGCCTACACCTACACGGCAAGTGCCTCGCCTATCTGCCACGTGGGCGCCACACCCGTGCTGTGCGACGTGGCGCCGAACAACTTCGAGATGGACTATTCCCAGCTGGCGAAGCACATCACGCCGCGCACGAAGGCCATCATCCCGGTCGATTTGGGCGGCGTCATGTGCAACTACGACGCGCTCTTCGCCGCCATCGACGCGCACGGCGGCGCCTGGACGGCAGCCAACGAACGTCAGGCCGTCATCGGGCGCATCGCGGTTATCACCGACGGGGCGCACGCGCTCGGCAGCACCCGACACGGGCTGCGCGCTGGTCAAGTGGCCGACCTCACCACGTTCAGCTTCCATGCGGTGAAGAACTTCACCACCGCCGAGGGCGGGGCCATAACCTGGCGCGAGGGCCTGTTCGACAGCGAAGAGCTTTACCATGAGTGCATGCTCATGTCGCTGCACGGGCAATCCAAAGACGCGCTGGCGAAAACGAAGGCGGGCGCATGGGAATACGACGTCGTCTTTCCCGGCTGGAAGTGCAACATGACCGACTTGCAGGCCGGCATCGGGCTGGCGCAGCTGCGACGCTACCCGGCGATGTTGGCGCGCCGACGCGCGATGATCGCGCGCTACGAACGCAATCTTGAGAAGATGAACGTGCAGATCATGCGCCACTACACCGCCGCCGACGGATCGGATGCCGCTAACGCCGACGACGCCGCCGCACGCGCCGACGCCGCGCAAAGCTCCTCGAGCGGACACTTGATGCTCGTGCGCATGCTCGGGCGCAGCCAGGCGTTCCGCAACCGCGTGATCGAGCTGATGGCGCAATCGGGCGTTGCCACCAACGTGCACTACAAGCCGCTGCCGCTTCTGACCGCCTACCGCGACCTGGGCTTTAACATCGCCGATTTCCCGAATGCGTTCGCGCAGTTCGAGAACGAGATCACGCTGCCGCTGCACACGAAGCTCACCGACGAGGACATCGACCTTGTCTGCCGCGAGTTCGCGGCCGCCTATGCCCAAGCCGACGCGGAGGGCCTGGCATAAATGTACGTGCATTTCTTCAAGCGCATCCTCGACATCGTCATCGGCCTGGTGGCGCTGCCGTTCGTGCTCATCATCATCGCCATCCTCGCGCCCATCATCAAGCACGAGGACGCGGGCCCGGTGTTCTACAACGCGCCGCGCGTGGGCAAGGACGGCGTCGATTTCAAGATGTACAAGCTGCGCAGCATGCGCGTGAACGCCCCCGACCTGGTCATGGAGGACGGCAGCACCTACAACGGCGCCGACGACCCGCGCATGACCAAGATCGGCGCCTTCATGCGCAAGACGAGCCTCGACGAGATGCCGCAGTTTTTAAACGTGCTGAAGGGCGACATGTCCGTGGTGGGCCCGCGCCCCGACCTTCGCCGCGAAACCGAGCTGTACGAGGGAGAAGAGAGCCTGAAGCTGTCCGTCAAGCCCGGCATCACCGGCTATGCGGCGGTGTACGGTCGCAATTCGCTGCCCTGGAAGCAGCGCCTGTCGCTGGACGTGTACTACGTTAAGCACATAAGCTTCTGGCTGGATGTGAAGGTGTTCTTCCGCACCTTTGCCACCGTGTTCGCCCAGGAAGGCATCTACGTCGAAGAGGGCGAAGCGAAATAGCAGGCGAGGTGCCGGCGAGCGGAACGTCCTAGAATCCCGGCACCCCCTCCAAAAGGAAGCGAAACGCTAATCATTCCCCCACAACCGCTTGTTCGCCATCGCA
>CAVHFC010000072.1:0-6491 GCA_963635025.1 Eubacterium sp. CAG:786 | reverse complement strand
CGGCTTCGAGCTCTTCGGCTTTCTTCACCGCGAGCAGCTGCGCGAACACGATGGCGCAAATGCCGGCCGAGAACTTTCCCACCAGCACCGGGACGATAAGCGAAGGCTGGAAATTGGCCGTGAACGACAGGTGGTCGCCGAACAGAAACGCGCAGCACACGGCAAACGCCATGCAAATGACCTTGTCGCGCGCACGCAAGTCTCGAACCATGGACAGCAGGGCGAGCACATTGGCCGAACCTGCCAAAAGACCCGCCGTCGCGTCGGAGGACAGCCCGAACACACCGCCGATCTTCGCCAACGGTTTCGCCAAATACTTGCGGATCAGGTACACCATCGGGAACGCCCCGCACAGCATCATGCCGATAGCGCCGGAAGTTTCCAGCGCACGGAACATGTCCTCGTCGTCGGCGATGATCGGATCGAAGCCGAAAGACCCGAACAACGTTGACCAAAGCCCGGTAAAGTACTCGACCACCACCAGCACGAACACGATTTTCAGCGCCGCTTCCATCGCTCGACCGAACACGATAAAGCCGCGAATCATAGCGTCGGGCGCGAACTTGAGCCCTGCGGCAAGCGCCACGCAGATGATGATGAGTGGGATGAGGTTCACGCCGATTTGCGCCCACGAAAGGGCCAACTGGCAGGTTGCCTCGGCGTTGGTGGAAACCACCTCGCGCACAACCGGATGGGACAGCGCGATAATGGCACTTGCTACGAACACGCCGATGGGAATGGCCAACAGACCGCTCATCACGCCGAGTGCCAGGTATTTGCGGTCGCGCTTCTCGAGCATCTTCAGCGCCACGGGGATGGTGAACACGATGGTCGCGCCGGCCATATATCCCGTCATCATGGCCATGATCCAACTTTCGCGCGTCTGCGCAAGGGCGTCCGCAAGCTGGTATCCGCCCATGTCAACGGCAATGAACGTGGTTGCCGCCATAGCCGGGTCGGCCCCGAGCGCGCTATAAGCAGGGCCGAACACCGCTTCGACGAAGGCCGTTAGATACGGCGCCGATGCCATGATGCCGGCCACCGGCAAGAAGATGGGGCCGATGGAGTCGATGCCCGCCACGAATTGCCGCCCCAGCTCGCATTCCGGTTTAATGGCCGAAGCGATGGCGCCGGCAATGGCGCAGGCCATGATGATATAGACCACCACGGTTCCGATCATTTCCATGTTTGGTTCCTTCCCTTTTCTTTTCCCAATCAAACAAGAGCACGTGAATTTTGAAAAATCGCTAGCAGCAGAGGGCTACGCCGGCGGCAAGGGCAATTGCGCCATCCAACCGCAAAGGCCCTAAGCGTTTTCTCCCTCGTACAGCTCAAGCGCCCGACGCGAATAGTCGATTGCGTAGCGGTACCATAAATAGAGCCATTCCCCCACCGGATCGCCCGAGGCTTCCTTATACAACGCCCACACCATCCAGTAATAGGCGGCAAGCGCCACGTAAGCCAGGCAATGACGCATTTGCGACGGCGAAGCGCTGCCTTCGAAATACAAGTCGATCACGCCCATCGCCTGATCGGGCGTATACTCCGAGCAGCAAATAAAGGTTCCCAGGTCAGACGCATAGTCTGACATCGCCGAATACTCCCAGTCGATCAGGTACATCTCGTCGCCGCGAACAAGGAAGTTCGGCGCGTAGAAATCGTTATGGCATAGGCACAACGGCACCCCATCAGCCTTCACAAACGCATCAAGGCGCTCTATGCGGCAGGTCAAGTCGTCGAAATCGGGGAAAGTCGGATAGAAGCGCTTTCCCAGCATGCCGATGATCGCGCGAGCCGCATCCATGACGTCGAACGTCCACTGCGACTGAACCCCGCACGTATGAACCGACCGGATAAGATCCATGGCACGCGCCACCTGATCGTGATCATCGTAGTCAAGCTGCGTGCAGCCGTCGATGAAGCGCGAGATCTTCCAACCCTGATCCGCGTCCTCATACACAAAGGTCTCGTCGACCCCCAGTTCCTTCGCCACCGAAAGAGAGAAGGCCTCGGCCGCGCGATTGATGATATCGTCAGTGCCCGGACCAGGATGACGATAGACGTAGGGGTTTCCGGCAACCGTGAACTTGAACGAAAGGTTCGTCAAGCCTTCCTTGATGGGCTTAATGTCAGTAACATCGCCGCGCGTGCAGGAGAATGTGGCGCAGATGTTGTCGAGGATGGCACAATCGACGTTATCGAGAAAATCGTGATCGAATTGCACCAGGTCGGAAAGAGAATCGAACTCGTAAACCACGCCTTCATCGTAGGGCTTCATGACCATGCGCAGCTCATCGATATGGTCGATGTAGATATCCTCCCACAGCTTCGAAGCCGTTTCCGGCAAATCGTAAACGCGCTCAAGGATGTCGACGAACTTGCGCGAGAAAGCCCTGTCGAAATACACGTGCCCGAGCATCGCCCAAGCATCCTCGCCGCCGATATCGACCCGCGTGATACGCCCGTCGCCGGCGCAGGCGAGGCAATACTCGTCAGTCTGTCCCGCAAAGAAAGAGGCCGCATAGTATGCCTCATAGACGTACGGACGAAACACGTTCTCGGTAAAATAATCGTCCGATGAGCAGATGTAGGTGTTTCCGAGCTGTTCGCGAACCAGCATGAGCGTGGAGTTGTTGTTCCGCTGCGCATACTGCTCGTTGACGCGAATCTTCACACCGAACGCGTCCTCAAGATAGAAGAAAGCTTCCTTCATATAGCCGACGACAACGGTGATGTCGGTGATCCCCGCGGCCTGAAGCTGACGAATCTGCCGCTCGATCAGCACCTCGCCATGCACGCATAAGACGCCCTTCGGCTTCTCGTAAGACAGGGGCACGAAACGCGACGACATGCCCGCAGCCATGATGATGGCGTTATCGACCTTGTAAGGAGCAAGCGCGTCGAGGCCAGCTTGCGTGGCGGCGAACCCATCGGCCAATCCTTCCGCGCGCAGCTTCCCGATGATGGCGTTTGCCGTACCGAGCGACACGCCCGAGCGAGCAGCAAGGTCGCGTTGATTAGCTATATCGCCATCAAGCAAGGCGAGCAGAACGGAAAACTCCCGTTGAGACAATCCCATGACAATTCCTTTTCCCAAATTTTACAAGCAGTATACCGGAATTGTTCAATAACGAAGGGATTACGCAAGAAAATGAACACGAGCGGGGCAACCGTTCCCAGATTCGGTTGCCCCGGAGGGCTAGTACATACCGAAGGCTTCCCAGAGCAGGGCGTTCGCCACCACCATCACCACAAGGGAGGCGAACAGGAAGTACAGCGCGATGCGGTAGACCGAAACCGTGTCGGCAGCGCCATGCGCTCCATGCGCGCCGTAGCCGCCCGCCGCGCGTGCGGCCTGCACGGCGCCGGCCCCCAGGCGCGTCGTCCAGCCCTTCGACAGCGGTTGGTCGGACTTCACCTGCAGAAGCTCCAGGAACACCAACGCCGCGGCCAGCGCGAAGTAGATGCCGAAGTCGGACATGTAGCGCATCAGGATGCCCGCACCCTGCAGGTCGAAGATGCACAACGCCACGCCCAGCACCAGGCAGCACACCCACAGCCCCAGCAGGTCCTTTGCCGAGAACGCGCGGCGCACGCGCGGAATGGCCAACAGCACCAACGTCATCGGATACAGGAAGAAGTAGCCGCCGAACATGGGCTCGAAGATGGTGACGCCCTGATAGGCCGTGTCCATGTAGGTTTGCTTCATGAACGGGAACTGGCTGCCCAGCGCGGGAGGCTGGAACAGGTAGGCGTACAGGCCGAACGGGATGCGGTCGAGGTGGAAGCCGCGATGCGTCATGTCGTTCGTGGTTAGGTTGTAGTTCGCGCCGAAGTCAAGCGGGCCGGAGAAGCGCATCGCATTGTAGGCCATCACCGCCACGGCCACCAGGATAAACGGCACCATCGCCGCGCCAAAGGCCGAGATACACTCGCGCCTGGCACCGGCGTCTCCTTTGGCATCGCGCAAAAACGGCCAGAAAAGCACCAAACCCAGCGCGGCAGCTAACATCATCTGCGGGCGAGCCGCCAACGTCAACGCAATGAGCAGCGCGCCGAACACAACCTTCCCGCGCTCGATATAACCGCGCGAGGTTCCGGAAACCCACAGGCCCAAGCCCCAGGTGACCAGGGTGAGTCCCATAGCTTCGGGCAGGAAGTACATGGACGGCGTGCGCGCGAGGATGATCCCGCCGCCGGCAACGAACAGCATGATGTCAAGGATAAGGAACGCGCCCACCGACGTGTTGGGGAACCATCGGCGCACCACGCGCGAAAGCAGGAAAGCGCACCCGGCCGCGAACGTGCAGTCGCAAATGGCGACGCCAAGCCATGTGGGAAATCCGGTTCCCGTGAGCACAAGCCACGGCACATAGAACACCAAGCAGGGCAACACACCGAAGTACACGTAGTATTTCCCCTGATAGTATGCATGATCCCACAGGTAGGGAACCCCCGCCGCCTCGCGCGCGGAGGTGTCGTAGGGGTTGGCCATCGTCTGCAATTCGGCCGAAGGAACGTCGTCAAGGTACAGGTGCCCCTCCAACAGCGCATGGGCGAGCTTCTGGTACTGGAAGTAATTTTCCGTGCGCGTGGTCTGCTCCAAGCCCATGAAGTGGGTGTTCGACATGATCAGCAGGAAAACGGCTACGCACTCAACCGCCACAAGGGCGATGACCAGCCAACCGAAGCGCGTGATGCGCCCGTCGTAGACGGTGCTGAACAGGAAGGATGCCGGACGCAGGCAGAAGAGCACCAGCAATATCGCCAAGACGAACGCGAAGCGCGCCGGATCGATATCGAGCGGAACCTGTTCGTTGAGCCCGATGCCGGTGACGGTGATGGACCCGATGGTGGACAGGTTGGTGAACTTCACATAGATGGAGTGGCACTTGCCCGCCGGGTCGAGCCCGATGTAGGTGCTCGGCAAATCCTGCGGGTCGACCGACACCGCAGGCAGCTGGTAATACGAGGAATTGCCCTCGTCGGCCAGGTACATGACCACCTGGATCTTGCTGTCGGTAGCCTTCGCCGCCAGCGCCGGGTCGTTGTAGGTGGGCGTGAAGTGGATGGAGTTCACCGTCGCATTCAGGCCGGTGATCTCGAAATAATCGTCATCGGCCGTGATGGTGAGCGCACCTTCCGTGCCGCCCGTCTCGCCGTTGACCAGGTACGTTCCCGCGCTCGAATAGGTCATGGAGCTGAAGAACTGGAAGTTGAAGCCGAACACTTCGATGAGCACGGCCAGCACGACGCACAAAAGCAAGCCGATGAAGCTTTTGAGGGGGCTTGACGACGCCCCGGCGGGGGTGCCGACGAAGCCGCCGAAACCGCCAGCTGGCTGCTGGGACGCACCGCCACGGCGGGCATTCGATCGCTGACGCGTGGACTGCGGGCGGGCCGCCTGACGCGAGGTTTTAGCACGAGATGCGCGCTTTGCTCCCCCCGCGTAATTTTCGCGGGCGTACTGCTCGAATTCGGGAGTGGAATGTCCCGGCTCGAACGGGTCGTAGTTGTGTTGCGTATGCTGAGCCATGCAGCGGATTATACGGTATCGTTCGCGCGCAGCCAGACGATACCCGCAAACGAACAAGAACGACCCCTGCGAGCCCGCTTTGCCGCGCTCAAACCTCGAGGGCCCTTGGCAACTTCCGAGCAGATTCGAGTCTACTTTTCCCCGAAATCGAGCACCTCGGGGGCGTGGTTGCGGCGCTCATTTTCAGGCGGCAGCTCGCTCCAGTCGCCGCCGAACATGCGGCTTAGGTAGCCATCAATGTCGGCCGGACCAAAGAACTCGTGGCCTTCGAAGAAAATCGGCGCGGGCGGCAGGAGCACCTCTGCGGGGAACGTGCCGCTGCTCGTGTAGTTCATGCAGGCGAGGCTGGTGGACGCGGAATCCTCGCGGGCCAAGGTTGCGGCGGCCACGAAACGCTTTTGGATGGCGGCCGGCGAGGTGGCAACGCGAGCCATCCCGTGAACCATGCGGCACCCGACGGACTCGACGGCGCCCACCGCACCGGTATGCGGCACGTTGATGGCCTTCGAGTGATACAGATACGACGCGCTTTGCCAGAGCAGGCAATCCCTCAGCTGCTTCTTGGCCGCCTTCGGGTCGGACGCGACGCGATCGTACGGGAATACGTCGATGAATATCCCCTGATCAACACCGGCTTCCTCGGTTTCCTTCGTCTGGAATTTCGTGCCGCACCTCCACACCTTGGCGAAAAGCCCGGCCAAGCGATCGTCGGTTTCGGGACTGACCACCAGGTAGGCGTCGCCAAGCGCCTCGGGCGCGATGCGCAGGAAGCGCTCGTAGTCGTCGCGCGGCATGCCGATGTCGATGTCGTCATCCCACGGGATGAATCCTGCGTGGCGTCGCGCGCCGAGCGCGGTGCCCGAATCCAAGAAGTAGACGATGCCGTGCTCGCGGCATACGGCGTCCACGGCTTTCAAGATTTCCAACTCGACCAGCTGCAAACGGCGCAGCGTCG
>CAVHFC010000071.1:0-11145 GCA_963635025.1 Eubacterium sp. CAG:786 | reverse complement strand
CGAGGCGACCCGCCGGCCGACGCTTAGCCACAACCAGTAAGTAAAGGAACCCACTCAGGACCGTTATGAACATTCTTGATGAAATAGCTGAAAAGACGCGCGAGCGTGTGGCCGAGCAGAAGCGTTTGCGCAGCTTGGCGAGCATGCGGGAAGCTGCCGAGGAGGCGCTCGGGCGCGATTGCGCGCGCTGCAACGCCGAGGACCCGGGGCTTTCCGCCGATGAGTTCGTCCAGGCCCGCCTGCTCGCGCCGTGCAGCTTCCCCTTCGAGGGCATGCTCGAGCAACCGGGGATGAGCTTCATCGCCGAGGTGAAGCGCGCAAGCCCCTCAAAAGGCCTGATTGCGCCCGATTTCCCCTACCTTCAGATCGCGAAGGACTACGAAGCCGCCGGTGCTGCCGCCATTTCGTGTTTGACCGAGCCCTACTGGTTTCAGGGGGCCGACGAATACCTGGCCGAGATTGCCGAAGAGGTGCGCATCCCGGTTTTGCGCAAGGACTTCGTGGTGGATGAGTACATGATCTACCAGGCGAAAGCGCTCGGCGCAAGCGCGGTTTTGCTGATCTGCGCCATCCTGGACGACGCGCAGCTTGCCGCCTATCGCCAGCTTGCCGACGAGCTTCGCCTCTCGGCGCTCGTGGAGGCGCATACCGCCGAAGAGGTCGAACGCGCCGTAGCGTGCGGCGCGCGCGTCATAGGCGTGAACAACCGCGACCTGAAAACCTTCACCGTCGACATGGCCGCGGCGCGCGAGCTACGCGACCTGGTGCCGCCGCACACGCTCTTCGTGTCGGAAAGCGGCGTGAAGAGCGCGGTCGACGTCGACGCGGCGCGGGCGATGCGCGCCGACGCGGTGCTGGTAGGCGAAGCGCTCATGCGCGCCGACGACAAACGCGCGAAGTTGGCCGAGCTGCGAGGAGACGAGCGATGAGTGAGCAGAAGGGGCTCGTGAAGCTGTGCGGTATGCGCACCGAGGCCGACATCGCGGGCGCCGTGGCTGCCGGCTGCGACCTGGTCGGCTTTATCGTCGAGGTACCGGGCAAGTGGCGCAGCATCTCGCAGGAACGGCTAGTTGAGCTCGCCGCCCAAGTTCCGGCGAACGTGAAGACCGTCGGAGTCTTCGTCAATGCACCGGTGGAAGCCGTTCACCGATTACTGGCGGAAGGCACCATCGACGCAGCTCAGCTGCATGGTAGCGAAGACGATGCATACATCGCTCGCCTGCGCGAACTGCTTGACGAAGAACCCGCGACCGGCGCGCCAGACAACCCCGCATTAGCACTCAACCACCCCCATCCCGCCCCGGCCGCGGCCCGCATCATCCAGGCGTTCCGCATCCGCGGATCGGACGACGTCGCGAAGGCCGCCGCCAGCGCCGCCGACCTCGTGCTGCTCGACGGCGGAGCCGGCGATGGCGCCACCTTTGACTGGCAGCTGCTCGCAGGATTCCCCCGCCCGTTTTTGCTGGCCGGCGGCCTTGGCCCCGACAACCTCGCACAGGCGATCGCGCAAGCTCGCCAAGCAGCCGGCGAAAACCTCGCAGGCGTCGACATGTCAAGCGGCGTCGAGACCAACAAAGCGAAAGACCCCCTCAAGATGAAAGCGGCGGTGCAAGCCGCGAAAGGAGCAACCCGATGAGCAATTCCCCCGCATCCCGCGGACGCTTCGGCGTCCATGGCGGGCAGTACATTCCCGAGACGCTCATGAACGCCGTGGGCGAGCTTGAGCAGGCGTACAACCACTACAAGGACGACCCCGAGTTCAACGCCGAGCTGACCGAGCTTCTGAACAACTACGCCGGGCGCCCGAGCCGCCTGTACTTCGCCCGCCGCATGACCGAGGACTTGGGCGGCGCGAAGATCTATCTGAAGCGCGAGGACCTCAACCACACCGGCGCGCACAAGATCAACAACGTGCTTGGTCAGGCGCTTTTGGCGAAGAAAATGGGCAAGACGCGCCTCATTGCCGAAACGGGCGCCGGGCAGCACGGCGTGGCGACCGCGACCGCCGCGGCGCTGCTCGACATGGAATGCGTCGTGTTCATGGGTCGCGAGGACACCGAGCGCCAGGCGCTCAACGTCTACAAGATGCGCCTACTCGGCGCCGAGGTGCATCCGGTCGATTCGGGAACGGGCACGCTGAAGGACGCCGTAAGCGAAACCTTCCGCGAATGGACGAGCCGCATCGCCGACACGCACTACTGCGTCGGTTCGACCATGGGGCCGCACCCCTTCCCCACCATCGTGCGCGATTTCCAGGCCGTTATCAGCCGCGAGATCAAAGAGCAGATCCTTGCCGCCGAGGGCAAGCTGCCCGACGCCGTGATCGCCTGCGTGGGCGGCGGATCGAACGCGGCCGGTGCCTTCTACAACTTCATCGAGGATGAAGAGGTTGCGCTCATCGGCTGCGAGGCGGCCGGGCGCGGAGCGGACACCTTCGAGACGGCGGCCACCATCAACACCGGCAAGCTCGGCATCTTCCATGGCATGAAAAGCTACTTCTGCCAGGACGAATACGGTCAGATCGCGCCCGTGTACTCCATTTCAGCCGGCCTTGACTACCCCGGCATCGGGCCCGAGCACGCCGCCTGGCACGACAGCGGGCGCGCGCAGTACGTACCGGTCACCGACGACGAGGCGGTCGACGCGTTCGAATATCTCAGCCGCCTGGAAGGCATCATCCCGGCGATCGAAAGCGCGCACGCCATCGCGCACGCGCGCAAGATCGCGCCCGGTATGCGCCCTGATCAGATCATCGTTGTGAACATCTCGGGCCGCGGCGACAAGGACTGCGCCGCCATCGCCCGCTATCGTGGGGAGGAAATCCATGAGTAATGCAGTGAACTTCGAGGGGAACGTGGCCGCGGGAGCTGGCGCAGCTGGCACAACGGCCAACGAGACCGGCGCGCCCGCCTTCGACGGCAAGGCCGCCATCGCACGCGCCTTCGCCGACGGGAAAGCCTTCATCCCCTTCGTCACCTGCGGCGACCCCGACCTTGCCACCACCGAAGAGCTGGTCGTCGCCATGGCTCAGGCCGGCGCGACACTCGTGGAGCTGGGCATCCCGTTTTCCGACCCCACCGCTGAAGGACCCGTCATCCAGGAAGCGAACCTGCGCGCGCTTTCCGGCGGCGTGACCACCGACGACGTATTTGCCCTGGTCGAGCGCCTACGCACGCGAACCGACGTGCCGCTGGCCATCATGACATACGCCAACGTGGTCTACAGCTACGGCATCGAGCGCTTCTGCAACCGCATGGCGCAAACCGGCGTGGCGGGGCTGATCCTGCCAGACGTGCCCTTCGAGGAGAAAGAGGAGTTCGCCGCGCCCTGCCGCGAGGCAGGCGTCGTACTCATCAGCATGGTGGCGCCAACGAGCGCCGGACGTGCGGAGATGATCGCGCGCGAGGCGGAAGGCTTCCTGTACTGCGTGAGCAGCCTAGGCGTAACCGGCACGCGCAAGAGCATTTCCGGCGACATCGCGGGGCTTGTGGAGCTGGTGCGCCAGACAAACCCCGACATCCCCTGCGCCATCGGGTTCGGCATATCCACGCCCGAGCAAGCGGCGAAGATGGCGAGCATTTCCGACGGCGCCATCGTGGGCAGCGCCGTGGTGCGCATCATCGCCGAGAACGGCCGCGAAAGCGTCGAGCCCGTGCGATCCTTCGTGCAGGAAATGGCAGCGGCCGCGAAGGGAGCGTAAAACCCGACCCCTGACTCTACCAAGCTATAACCCGTAAAATGGCACCAGTTAGGATGACCTGGGATATTTCAAACTAAAATCCCAGGTCAAACCTATAGCCCGTAGAACTCTGTGGTAAGAGGGCGCGCGAACAGCTGCTTGGCGGCTTCGTGAGGATCGGCGCCCTCCCACACCACGGCGCGCACCACGTCGGTGATGGGCAGCTCAGCGTTGTAAGCGTCGGAGAGCGTCTTGAGCGTTTTGCACGCAAGCGCCCCTTCGACGACCATATGCGTGCGCTCACGGAACGCGTCAAGCGTGCCGCCTTGAGCCAGCTCCACGCCGAAGCTGCGGTTGCGCGAATGCTCGGACGTGCAGGTGGCAATAAGATCGCCCGCACCCGCCAAGCCCATGCACGTGATGGCCTGCCCGCCGCACTTCACGGTCAAGCGGCTCATCTCGGCCATGCCGCGCGTCATGAGCATGGCCGCCGTGTTGTCACCATAACCCAAACCGTACGCCACGCCCACGGCGATGGCGATAACGTTCTTGAACGCCGCGCACAGCTCAACGCCGGTCACGTCGTCGGACGTGTACGTGCGGAACGTCGGCGACGCGAACAGATCGCGGAACAGCTCGGCGGTTTCCTGGCTGGAACTTGCCACCACCGTGCCGGCGAACTTGCCCTTGATAACCTCTTCGGCGTGATTGGGACCCGAAAGCACCGCCAGGCGATCGGCGTTGCCCATTTCCGATTCGAACACGCCCACCGGCAGAAGGCCGCTTTCAGCCTCGGCACCCTTCGAACAGATGATGATGGGCATGTCGGCGTCCACCACATCGGAAAACGCGCGCGCAACCCCGCGCAACAGGTTCGACGGCGTCACCACGACGACCGCCTTCGCACGAAGCAGCGCGTCGGTGTAAGACGTGGTGGCAACGATGTTGCTGGACAGCGTGGTGTCGGAAAGATAGCGCGGGTTCACATGCTCGTGATTGATGCTGTGCACGACTTCAATCCTGCGTGCCCACAGCCCCACGTTGTGACCGTTTTGCGCCAACGTCTGCGCGAGCGCGGTTCCCCAAGAACCGGCGCCGATGACCGCAACCTTCATGTCGCCTCCTTTACGCTTGCGTTTTCTTGTCGCCAACGCGCCGCTCGGTGCCGGCACGCAAACGTTCGATGTTGCCTCGATGCGCCCAGATGACCGTCAAGCCCACCGCCAGCGTGCAGGCAAACGCCGCCGGGGCGAACGTGCTGAACAGGAAATAGTACGCGCCGAGCACCGGGCACAGCGCCGCGGCGGCAATAGAGCCCGCTGAAACGTACTTCGTGGCCACCACGATAACCGCGAAAATCGCCAGTTCCAAAACGGCGCCGATCGGCCCGAACGTCACGAACAGGCAGCCGATGGCGACCGCGATGCCCTTTCCGCCGCGAAAGCCGAGCCACGGGCTGAAAATATGCCCCCAGGTGCAACCGAGGAACGCCACGGTGACGAAATCGCTGTAGCCGATGGTGCGCCCGGTGAGCGACGTTCCGCCGCCGAACAGGCCCACCGCAACCACGGCGATAAACCCCGAAGCCAGGCCCTTGCCGAAGTCGAGCAGGAACACCGCCCCACCACCGACTTTCCCCATGGTGCGCAGCGCATTGGTGGTGCCGATGTTGCCGCTGCCGTGCTGGCGGATGTCGGTGTGATAGAACACGCGAGAGATGATCACGCCCCAGGGGATGGACCCCAGGAAAAACGCCACCACGAAGACAACCAACGCTCCGATTAGATCCACTGCCGCCAAGTCCTTCTTCTCGATCTTCTCAAATATCAAAACAGTATTCCGCGAGCGCAGGGCGCCACGCGATGAACGAATCGATGTGAGGAACCATTGTAGCGCGCTTAGCGGCGCGCACCGGCTTTACGCGTGAAACACCCCGCCGCAACACGAAATCACCGGGCAGGATCGGGCGGTGGCTAGCGCGAAACCACGCTGTTCGCCAAAGCGAAAACGCCACCGCCCCGCTCCCGCAAAACGCATTCCCCTCTGTCAAGGATAGTCCCCTTTACGCTTCGACCGTTTCGTCAACCACCCCCCTGTACGAAACGCCCTGCCCGTCAATTCAACTCCTCTCCTTCGCTTCATATACTCTCCGCGGAACCTTCAAACACGGGGTTTGAAGGGCAAGAGGAGCGCATCGCGTGCGCGGTGCAGGAAAAAGCAAGGGAGAGAATCATGAGTGAGGAGAACAAAGGCATCAGTCGTCGCGGCTTCCTAACCGGTGCGGCCACGCTGAGCGCGGCTTTGGCCGGCGTCGGCCTGTCCGGCTGCGCGCCGAAGGTTGTCAGCGTCGCGGGCGTCGAGGGGTCGACGTCGAGCGCGAACGGCCAGACCATCGGCTTCGACGGCACGGGCGTCATGCCGTGGCTCGGCGAGGAGCCGAGCGTGTCCGACAGCGACGTCGCCGAAACACTTGAAGCCGACGTGGTGGTCGTGGGCCTGGGTTGCGCCGGCGTGCCGGCAACGCGCTCGGCGGCCGAAGCGGGCGCGAAGGTCATCGCCATCGAAGCGTCCGCCCAGCTCAACAGCGTGGCCAGCGACATAGCTATCCTAGGTGGAGAGACCATGGCGAAATGGGATCGCGGCGACGGGTTTTTGAACAAACGCATGGTGGTGAACATGCACATGGAGGAAGGCAGCCACCACTCCAACTTCGGCATCATTTCCCGCTACTGCGACGAATCGGGCAAGGCGCTCGACTGGTTCGTGAAGGGCTGCCCGGACATGTACATCGCCAGCGAGTCCTACGAAGAGGTGCCCGAGGCAAATCGCAAGCATTACCTGTACCCCTACTTCGTACCGATGCTGGAAACCTACGACTACACCAAGGAGGACATGCCCTGCTATCCGACCTCGGTCGGTTTCGCCAGCCTGGCCACCGCCATGTCCGACAACCTCAAGCGCGCCGAGGAGGCCGGCGCCGAGATCCGCTACAACACCAAGGGCATCAAGCTCATCAAGGGCGATGACGGCGCGATCACCGGCATCTACGCGCAGGACACCTCTACGGGCAAATATCTGAAGATCAACGCGAAGAGCGTCATCCTCGCCACGGGCGACTACCTTGCAAACGAGGACATGATGAAGTACTTCGCCCCGGCGTGCGTGGAAAACGGCAACCAGATCCTGTCGATGGACCTTGACGCGCAGGGCAACTACACCAACGTCGGCGATGGCCACAAGATGGGCGTGTGGGCCGGTGCCGCGGTGGAGCAGTGGCACGCGCCGATGATCCATCACATGGGCGGCGGCGCCGGTTCCGACGGCCGCGGCGTCATCGGCAACAACGGCTTTCTATGGCTGAACCTGCACGGCAAGCGCTTCATGAACGAGGACCTTCCCGGTCAGCAGCTGGAAAACCAGGTGGAACTGCAGCCCGAGCGCGTGGCCTACCAGTTCTTCGACGCTTCCTGGCCCGAGCAGCTAAAGTACTTCCCGGCCGCGCATGGCATAGCGTGCATCTACAAGGACGAGGCCCTGCCGGATTGGACCCCCTCGGGCCTGAAGATCAACGTGCGCTGCCCTGCCGACATCGAGGCCGCCGTCAACGAGGGCCGCTGCGTGAAGGCCGATACCATCGACGAGCTACTCAGCAAGATCGACGGCATGGACGCCACCGTGGCGAAGGCCTCCATCGAGCGCTACAACCAGCTGTGCGAGCAGGGTTCCGACGACGACTTCGGCAAGACAAGCCAGCGTCTGTTCGCGCTGAAGACCGGCCCGTTCTATGCAGCGAAATGCGGCGTGGCCCTGACGCTTGCCAACCTTGGCGGCCTGGAGTCCGATTCCGACTGCCACGTGTACGACACCGACCGCAACGTCATCAAGGGCCTGTACGCGTGCGGCGCCCCGCAGGGCGGTCGCTTCAACGTGCAGTACCCCATTTCCCTGAAAGGCCTGTCCGCGGGCATGTGCATGGTGTTCGGCAAGATCGCCGGCGAAAACGCTGCTTCGGGCAAATAGGAGGAACCATGAGCGAGGAAAACAAGGCGGAAGCGGCTGCTCCTTCCGGCAGCGCCGACGCTTCTCCGAGACGAAAGAATCGCAAGCTTCCCGTGGTCATCGGCGTCGTGGTGGTGGTTTTGGCAGTTGCCGGCGGCGGCTTTTGGGTCTGGCATGAGCAGCCGAGCTTCTGCAACGCCATCTGCCATACGCCCATGGACGGCTACCTGACCACCTACGAGGCCACGCCGGGTGAGCCCGCGACGGACAAGTGGGGCAACGAGGTTTCCGACGCATCCAGCATGCTGGCCCCGGTGCACGCGCAGGCGGGCGTCACGTGCGTGCAGTGCCATGTGCCACAGCTGGCCGAGCAGGTTGGCGAAGGGCTGAGCTGGGTTGCGGGCAGCTACAACGTTTCGCAGACCATCGACGAGCGTTTCGTGCCGGAAGAGAAGTCGCTGTCCGATCTGACCGAGGCGCGCGGCATTGCCAGCGAGCAGTTCTGCTTGAATTCCGGCTGCCACTCCAACGACGACGGATCGGCCATGACCCGCGACGACTTGGTCGAGAAGACCAGCGACATGAAGCGCAACCCGCACGTGCAGCAGCACGGCGAGGTGGCGTGCAGCGAGTGCCACAAGGCCCACCGCGCATCCACGGTGTACTGCAGCAAGTGCCACAGCGACACCACCATCCCCGATGGCTGGATCAGCTATTCGGAAGCGGAAAGCCTCGAACCGGTTGCCGTGAGCAACTAGCAAGAAGAGGGCCGACCTGCCGAGCGGGTCGGCCCGCGTTTTTGAATTATGTGTCGCGCCTAACGGCGCTCTCTAATAAGGGTCGAGTCATGCCTCGACCCTACGAAATTTCTAGCAGGGATGGCAACTCAACCGCAGAAATTCGTGGGCGCGAGGCAGGGATCTCTTGTAGAAGCCAAGCCGAACCTCGACCCAACAAATTTGGCTGCGAGGGAAAACGAGCCGACACCGATTTCGTCTACGCAGACCATGAATCGTGGGCGCGAGGCATGACTCGCGCAGCACTAGGCCAGCGCCCAAGGGCGCGTCACTCTTTTCGCGCGCAAGCGCGCATCGCACTTCTTTGCCGGTTGCCAGGGCGCTTTCGTCCTTGCCAACCGGCAGCCAGTCTCATTCGAAGAAGCGCTTGGCACCGACGGGGACGGACAGGTGAATGAGGTGGGCGATTTTCTCGTCCGTGAAATCCATGCCCATGTCGAACCAATGGCGCGTGCAACCAGCGCACCCCTTCGAAAAGAAATCCAGGCAAAAGCCCAGTTCGCCCTCGTCTTTATCCCCGAAAGCACGCACCCGGGCACCGTAAGCGTCGCGCAGAACGTGATGCAGCGCGCGGTAGAGGCCGTTCACGTCGTGCGAGTAAAACCCGTTGCGGAGAAACGTCTTGCGCTCATGGCAGAGCGCCAAAAATTCCAGATAAGCCTGCTCGAACGGGTACACCGAGCCCAAATGATCAAGCGGCTCAGCGAACATGCTGCGGAAGCAAAACGCCATCAAGTCGTACTTATCGGTGAGATGGTGGTAGAACGTCTGCTTGCTCACGCCCGCCGTGGTGCAGATTTCCGAAACGCGCACCTGATCAAGCGGTTTTTCCTCCATCAATCGCACCAAAGCATCGGCAAAACGCTGCTTCGATTCTTGTGCAGCTATCCGCGCGTCGTCTTTTGGCATATCCGTATCCCCCTCCTCGCTGTGCGCAGTGTAGCACGCTAGCGCGGCGGGCGCTCGCACGGCAGATTGCCCTATTGTAGGCGCTGCGCACGCCAAGAAGCTGAAACAAGCAATCCGGGGTTAAGCAGAGGGCGACCCCGGGCGAAGCATCTGTTGCGCCCTTTTATCGCCAAAAAATAAGGGCCGAGCAGATTCGCTCGGCCCTGTTATTGCCTGCTGCTAGGCTGTCGCCTTTGCCGTCAGATCTTTGAGACGACGTGCCAGGCGGTACAAGCCGTAGGCGAGCACGACGTTGGCTCCGATGGACAGGATGCCCAAAGCCAGCGCAACGTAAACGAGCGGATCGCGCTGATTGCTCCCCTGCACGTTGATGACGCCCGCATCCTGGGTGGAATCATCCGAGTACGTGACGATCAGGTGGCCATCGTCGGTAATGTGAACCGACGCGACGCTGCGCCCCGAAGCGCCGTTGGCGCCGTTTGCACCATTGGCTCCCGCTGAGCCTGTCGCACCCGTAGCTCCGGTCGCGTTGGCTCCATTGGCTCCATTAGTACCGTTCGTGCCGTTGGTTCCATTAGCACCGTTGGTTCCATTAGTGCCATTTATCCCGTTGGTACCATTCGTGCCATTTGCGCCGTTAGTGCCGTTCGTTCCGTTGGTGCCGTTAGCCCCGTTTGTGCCGTTTGTCCCGTTGGTACCATTAGTGCCGTTGATGCCATTGGTCCCGTTCGTGCCGTTAACGCCGTTGGCACCTGCAGCGCCGTTAGCGCCCGCGGCACCGATCAGCGAATTGAGCCATTCCTCCACGGTGCCCGTGAAGCCGTAATCAACAGCGATCTCGTAGGCGGACTTGCCGGTAGCACCGGTAGCTCCCGTTGCGCCGGTTTCACCCGTGGCACCAGTAGCTCCTGTTTCGCCCGTCGCGCCAGTGGCGCCGGTAGCGCCCACCAAGCTTGCCAGCCATTCGGCCTCGGTGCCAATGTAGCCATACGAAACGGCGATCTCGTAGGCGGACTTGCCATCTTTGCCCTTCAAGCTCGCAAGCCATTCGGCCTCGGTGCCCTCGAACCCATCAACCAAGGCAAGCTGGTATGCGGACAAGCCGTCCTTGCCATACAGCGAGCTCAACCACGTCTTCTCGTTGCCTTTGTAGCCGTTCTTGACCGCGATATCATACGCCGACAGGCCGTTGGATCCGTTTTTGCCAACCAGCGACTTCAACCATTCGGTCTCCGTACCGCTGAAGGTGCCGTTCGCGATGGCAATCTCGTAGGCCGATTTGCCGGCAGTGTTGCTCTTCAGGCTTTCAAGCCACGACTTTTCGTCACCCTGATAGCCGTTATCGCAGGCGATCTGGTAAGCGGACTTGCCAGTTGCGCCGGTATCGCCCTTGAGCGAAGCAAGCCACTCAGCGCTCGTGCCCTCGAAGCCGTTGTCGCAGGCGATCTGGTAAGCAGACTTACCGGTAGAGCCCGTCGCGCCAACGAGCGACTGGAGCCATTCGGTTTCGGTACCGCTAAAGGTGCCTTTCTCGACAGCAATCTGGTATGCGGACTTGCCGTCCTTGCCCTTCAGGCTTTCGAGCCACGCTTTCTCGTCGCCGTCGAAGCCCTTGCTCACGGCAACCTCATAGGCGGACATGCCATCGGCGCCATCCTTACCGTCGACACCGTCTTTGCCGTCTTGGCCATCCTTGCCGTCAACGCCGTCTTTACCGGCGGCACCAGTATCGCCTTTCTCGCCGGTATCGCCCTTGTCGCC
>CAVHFC010000070.1:0-11386 GCA_963635025.1 Eubacterium sp. CAG:786 | reverse complement strand
GGTAAGCAAACGTATCGCTTATCAGGAAAGGTCGTCACCTATGACTTCGAAGAATCCCGTGTCACGCAAGGTTTTACCCATCGCTTTGTCGGCGTCTCTCGCGTTCGGCATGTGCCCGGCGATCGCTTTGGCGGATGAGGGCGATACCGATACCCGTTTTCCGAGCCTGCCCGAGTTTCAGGTAACGTACCCCGATTCCATCTCGGTTTCCCTGGTCACCCAGCCCGACAGCGACGACGTCATTGCCGTCGATGGCGGCGCGCGCGCGAACTATTCCGAGGGGCTCACGTTCGGTCTTTCCGCGACGCCGACCCCGTCGAACCTTTCCACCATCGCCGCTATGGCTGGCTGCACCTGGGCCTCTTCCGATGATTCGGTGGTAACGGTGAAGGGCGTTGGTTCCGTGGCAACCGTGAGCGTGAAGGCGGCTGGCGAGGCCGACATCACCGTCTCCCTCAAGGACACCTCCGCGAAGTTCCATGTAATGATCGTTGCCAACGGTGATTCTGGCTCGAGCGACCCCGATAACATCGTCGACCCCGACAAGCCGGACGACCAGGGAATCTCCCTGCTTCTGGCAACCGTTGGCGAAGTTCCCAGCCAGGTGTTCGTCGGCCTGCCGCTCACTCCGGACGTTGACGTGACCTACAAGGGCACGAAGCTTGTCTGCGGCACCGACTACGAGGTTTCCTACCTTCACAACGATGAGCACGGTCTTGCCGGCGTCACCATCACGGGCAAGGGCGACTACACCGGCGAGGTCGTCAAGACGTTCAGGATCTACTCCGAGGTCGTTGATGTGTTCAGCGACGCTTCCTATTCCGATTGGTTCGTCAGCTCCGGCGCGCTTGACTACTCGTACGTGCATGGCCTGGTCATGGGCTACAGCGGCGATCGCGAAGGCGAGTTCGGCCCGTACGATCTCATCACGCGCGCGCAGGTGGCGACCATCCTGTGGCGCATTGCCGGCGAGCCGACCGATTGCACCTCCAACGCGTTTGACGACGTTGACTACGACGAGTATTACGGGCCGGCGGTGACGTGGGCGCGCGCAACTGGCGTGATCAACGGCTTTTCCGGTACGAACGATTTCGGGCCGGACGCAAACGTGACGCGCGAGGATCTGTGCTGCATGCTGGCGAATTACGCGAATCGGATCGCCGGGGTGGACACTTCTTCCGATTGCACGAAGCTCGACTCCTATCCCGATGCCGTGACCGTGAGCACCTATGCGCGTGAGTCCGTCGGCTGGTGCATCGATGCCGGCCTGATGAACGGTGTGCGCATGGACGACGGCACCGACGCGGGCACGGTGGAGGTGCAGGCGCAGGGTAACGCCTGGCGCGCTTCGATGGCGTCGATGACCACCTGCCTGCATCGCGATGTTCTGAAGCTGGGGTAGGGAATGGAAGCGCTCGATTCGTGCTCGCGGGGGGTTGTTGCTGCTCGCCGCGCCTTTCGCGTCCTGCTTGCTTGCGCGCTTGCGACGTCGCTTGCGCCCGTTGCCGCTTGGGCGCAGGTTGGAGACGGCGGCGATGCGCCGGCGGCGGAGCTTTCGGATTCGGGCGCTTTTGCCAAAACCGACGTTTCGCAGGCCTTCGAAGGACTGGTGCCCGACGAGGACTACGTCGCCGACGAGCTGCTGGTGGTTGGCGATTCCAATAGCGCCAGCGTGGCAAGTGAGCTTGCGGGTGCCGATGGGCTTCTTGCTGAGGAGTCCGATGGCATTGCTTCGGCTGGCCTTGACGTTTCCGCGCTCGCGTCCTGCGTGGGCGCGACGGTTTCGGAGGTGATTCCGGCGACAGGCCATGCGTCTGAGGCGGCGATCGCCTCTGCCGATGGCGCTCAGGCCGGCACGTTGGCGGATGGCGACATCGCCGTGCTCAAGCTGCCCGAGGGCTGTGACATCGCGGTTGCCGCGCAAACGCTGTCCGAGGTCGCCTCCGGCGTTTTGGTGCAGCCGAACTATCTGCATGATCTCATCGATGGGGAAGACCTGGCCGCCTCCGACGAATCAGTCGCCTTGCCGCAGAGCGCCGACGCTTCTGCCTTCGATCCCGCAATCGCCGATCTGGGCATCAACTCCTTCGCCAGCCTGAGTTACGTGCCGAACGACCCTGCGCTTAAAACCGCCGCGGATTCCTGGCAGCTTTCGTTTGTGGGGGCCTACGATGCGTGGTCGCTAGCACGCGCGAATCGCGTTACTACCGTGGCCGCCATCGACTCTGGCGTGCGCGCCACCCATCAGGACCTCGCCGGCGTGCTCGACGTGGCCGATGCGTACAATTCGTGCACCGACACGGCGGGCATCGACGCCTGCGAGGACACGGTGTCCCACGGCACGCACGTGGCCGGCGCTATCGGCGCCGTCGCTGACAACGGCCTGGGCACGGCGGGCACTTCGTTCGGCGCGCGCGTCCTTCCTATCAAATGCACCTATTCGCGCGGTTCGGGCAAGAGCGAGACGAAGGCCCCGACGACCTCGGTCGTTCGCGGCATTCGCTATGCGCTTACCAAAGACGTGCAGGTCATCAATCTGTCCATCGGCTCGTACAACGACGATGACATCTACCGCAGCGTGGTGGAGGAAGCCTTGGCGGCCAACATTTCGGTGGTGTGCGCCGCCGGAAACAACGGGGGTGAAAAGCCGTACTATCCCTCCGACCTGGACGGGGTCATCTCGGTGACCGCCGTCGATTCCGCGGGGGTGGTGGCGTCGTTCTCCAACCACAACGAGCACAAAACCATCGCCGCTCCCGGCAAGGACGTCTACGGCCTGAAATGCGGATCCGACGACGCCTACGGCACCATGTCGGGGACATCGATGGCCGCGCCCATCGTTTCGGGCGCCCTGGCGCTTCTGCGCGTGGCGAACCCGCACATAACGGCCAAGCAGGCCGAACAGGCGCTCATCTCGACGGCGAAGGACGCGGGAGACGCGGGCTTCGACCCGTATTACGGCTGGGGCATCATGCAGCTTAACAGCGCCGTGAAACAGGTGACTTCCGACCCGGTTCGAGGCTTTTCCGACATGGACGCGCAGGGTTGGTACACCGCCGACGACGAATTCGGCTACGCAGTATCCATGGGGCTCATCAGCGGTTATTCCGACGGAAGCACGTTCGGTCCGTACGACGGCATAACGCGAGGCCAGGTGGCCACCATCCTGTGGCGCATGGCGGGGCAGCCCGAGGCGAGCGCCGAGGCTTTCGACGATGTCGATTATGGCGCTTACTACGGTAGCGCCATCACCTGGGCCCGTTCGGCATCGGTGGTGAGCGGCTTTTCCGGCACGAACAGCTTCGGCCCCGACAAGCAGGTGACGCGCGAGGAGCTGGCGTGCATGCTGGCGAATTACGCGTCGGTTGTGGGAGGCGTCGATGTTTCGTCGACCTGTGCTGCGCTCGACGCGCTTCCCGATGCCGCTTCGGTTGAAGCCTGGGCGCGCACCTCGATGGGATGGTGCATGGACGTCGGCGTTCTTTCCGGCGTTGCGTCGGAGGGCGGCGAGCGTTTTGCCTGCCCCTTCGATTCCGCCTGGCGCGTCTCGATGGCCTGCATGGCAACCTCGCTCATGCGCGATGTGCTGAAGAAATAGTCCTCTTCCTGCGGAATCGCTCCTTTGCAGGGGCAAACCTGACCGTAAAGTGCAGGGTGCGGCGGGCGCGGTTTGCGTTATCCTTGCTTGCGGATAGCGAAGAGGAGGATATCTATGATCAGAATGCCCGAGTCCCGTATCGATCAGTTCATTTCCGAGGACGTCCCGTACATTGATTTAACGTGCGAGGTTCTCGGCATTGATGAACAGCCAGGCGAGATGACCTACTTCACGCGCGAGGATGCGGTGGTGGCGGGGACCGATGTGGTCCGGCGCATCATGGCGCATCTTGGCTGCGAGGTCGTCAGCTCCGTAAGCGACGGCGATCGCATCGCGGCGGGGGATTCCTTCTTCACCGTGCGTGGGCGCGCGGCCGATTTGCATGCCGCCTGGAAGGTGTGCCTCAACGTGTTCGACCACCTTTCCGCCGTGGCAACGAAGACGCGCACCATGGTCGACGCGGCTCATGGCGCGAACCCCCGCTGCGAGGTGCTCACGACGCGTAAGAGCATGCCGGGTGCGAAAGACCTGCTCACCTGTGCGGTGATGGCCGGCGGCGCTTTCCCGCACCGATTGGGGCTTTCCGAAACGGTGCTGGTGTTCAGTCATCACCTGACGTTTTTCGGGGGCTTCGACGCGTTTGTGGAGCAGCTGCCCGACCTGCGGGCGAAGTGCGTGGAGAAGAAGCTGTTCGTGGAGGCCGACGCCGAAGGGGCGTTGGCGCTGGCGCGAGCGAGCGCGCAGGGCGGCGGCGTCGACGGCATCCAAATGGACAAAATCCCCGTCGACGAGCTGAAACCCCTTGTCGCTAAGCTGCGCGAGATAGCCCCGCACGTAACCCTCATCGCCGCCGGCGGCATCAACCCGCAAAACGCCGCCGCCTATGCGGCCTGCGGCGTGGACGGCCTTGCCACCACGGCGCCCTTTGCGGCGAAACCCCTGGATATGAGTGTGCGAATGCGCGCTTTGTAACAATCATCAGCAGAAAGGAACCAAACCATGGCTCAGACGACCCTTACCGTCACCGGGATGCACTGCCCGAAGTGCGACGCGCGCGTGGAGAAGGCTGTCGGCACGATCCCGAGCGTGACCTCCGTGAAAGCGAACCATGAGACCGATACGGTCGAGCTGGAGTACGACGGAGATGCGCAAACCCTGGACCAGGTGAAAGCCGCTATCGCAGCGCAGGATTTCACGGTCGAGGGGTAAGCTTTCGCGTATGCGCGCTGTGGCGGCCTAGCGCGGCTGCAGCGTCTCGGTGGGCGCCGGCGGCAGGTCGGAGAACTTCTGCATGAGCTCCTTCTTGCTGCTGACGCCCAATTTCTCGTAGGCGTTCTTGCTATGGAACTTCACCGTGCGCTCGCTGATGAACAGCTCCTCGGCGATGCCGCGCATCGTCTGGCCGTCAAGCAGAAGCAGGGCGATCTGCGTCTCGCGCTCGGTCAGTCCGTAGGGTTCCACCTGTTTCAGGCGAAGTGCCTGCACCTGCTGCTTGATGTTGCCCGCGTCAACCGCAGGGGGCTCGGCTGCCCCCGCCGCTTCTTCGCTGTTTCCCTTTTCTTCGACGATATCTGCCTTTTCGCTGGCGCTGCTCTGCGCGCTCGATTCTTCGCCCGCTTTGGTGCTTTTTTGCGTATTGGAACCATTGTCGCCGCTGTCGTCGGCCTGCGTGCGAGCCTCGCGTTCGACGGCCTGGTTTGCCAGCAGGTTGCGCATGTACAGGGAAAGGTACGCAATGGCCAGCAGCGCTACGAAGGCAATGGACGCCGTCGCGACGACGAGCAGCTGCGCGAAGGGGAAAGCGCAGGCACGGTCGATGAGGGATCCCAGCGCCAGCGCGTAAAGGGTGCCGTTTGCCAGCAGAAGTCTTCCGGCGCGCTCGGTGGGTGCGATGCTCATTTCCGAAAGCGTGATCACCTGGGGGAACACGATCCAACACAGGCAAAGCAGGCATTGGCGCACCCCGCAAATAATGCCGATGGCGGAAGTCATGGTTCCTGCGGCGGCCGCCGAGAACAGCAGCAAGCCGGCGACCAGGGCGATCGAGCCCGCACCGGCGAACAGCTGCAGCACGATATCGAGTCGCGCGACCTGCGCACCCGTCTTTTCCGGTGCAACGTTTTCGCCGTGCCCTGCGTCATCAAGCGCGCTGGCGCGATCGGGGCGAGGCTGTCGCGCGAACACGCCCAGGGCGGCAAGCAGCACGGCCATCCCCGCAATGGTCACGGCGGCCATAATGGTTTGCGGCGTCGATGAATTCGAGGAAACGGGGCTTGCGGTGATGCCGCAGAACAGCGAAGCGCACAGCATGAGCGCGCACAGCGCATAGGCGAACAGGCGCTCTCGCCAAGCACGCCCGCCTGTGCCGCTCGCCACGCCCGTGGCCGTTCGCCGTCCCGACACACGCTGAGCTGAAAAAGCACTCGTGTCGGCGCATCCCTCAAACGCTTCGGCCTTCCCGCACTTGCGCGCAGCCGCCAGCAGGAGAACGCCGCTTATGGCAGGGAGCAGGGCTGAGGCGTTCAGAAGCGCGCTGTTTCCGATGCAGGCAAGGGAAAATCCCGCGGACAGCATTCCCGCAATGCACACGTCGGCGGTGCGTTCGGTTGAAGTGCGCTTGGCAAGCTGCATCATCCAAGCAACGGCAAGCGGGCAGGCAATGGCGGCATGAAGGGCGAACAGGAGCTCGAAGGCAGGGGTGCCGAGCACATAGGCCACACCGGCAAGGCTTGCGCCCGCACCCGACACAGCTCCAACCGCCGGCGTGCCAACCGGCGCCCCCTTGCGCCCGGCCACACACGTTGCAGCAAGCGCGGCCGCAACGGCAACAACGACGATGCCGCTTGAGTTGTATATGGAAACGTCGCGGGTGAGCGCACCTTCCGTGCACTGCATCCAGGAAAGAAGCGCAGCGAGTCCGATGGGTATGGTCAAACGTTGAAACATATCTCGAAAGTATAGCCGAACGGCGCGGTGCGGCAAGGTTTCGCGCATGGTGAAAATGGGTGAATCACCCCAGTCCGTCTCCTTATCATCCTGAAATAAGCATAACCGCTACCAGGCAAAACGCACACTGTACCGAAAGTGCAGGTGCTAAATGCACCTCGATAGACTATTATCCTCATAAAGGTATGTTGCGAAACGCGTATAGAAGGGGTCTTGAACGCGTTTCGCTTTTGCATGCCTGAAGTTAAGGAAGGATGCGACGAAAGGAGTATCGATGGGTAATCCAAATCGAAAGCAAGAAGGAGGTGCGATGAAACCTGCGAAGACGATGCGCCGGGTGAACGCTTCGGCGCTGTTCCGTTCGTTCGTGGCAGTGGTTTTGTGCTGCGGCTTGATGATCCCGACGAACATCACCGCCCCGGCAGCGGCTTATGCCGAATCGAATCTGCCCCCGGCAAACGATTCGTCCACGTACACGCACGGGGATATCGCGGTGGCTTCCGAGGACGCCACCGATGGGGTCATCGAGCTTGAGGTTGGCGAAACCGCTACCGTGAGCGTGACCCCCTACGAGCATGTTCAGTACAAGGGCTGCGGCCGTTCCGAGTGCCCCAACGAGTGCGAGTCCGCCCATGGGGTGGAGTGCTTCGTGCCGGGCATGGGCTGCAAGTGCGACCATGAGGCCACCTCTCGCACCGCTACCGTGACGGCCACCCCTGCCGACGCGAGCGTTGTGACGGCTTCCGAGGTTGTTGCCGATGCCGAGTACAAGAACGCCGGCAATCTCGATCTGCATGATTCGACCCTGCCGGTCACGAAGAACGGCACCATCACCCTGACCGCCGCCAAGGCTGGCGAGACCACGGTGAGCGTTTCCGCAACGGGCCTGGATCACTGGACCGATGCCACCGCCACCTACACCGTGAAGGTCAAGGCTGCGGAAAAGCCGGCAGAGGAAGTCACCTTCAGCGACGTTGAGAAGGACGCCTGGTATGCCAAGGCCGTTTCGTTCGTCGCGGGCAAGGACCTCATGCGCGGCTATGCGGGCACCACGCTGTTCGGCGTGGAAAACACGCTCACGCGCGCCGAGCTGGCTGCCATCCTGTGGCGCTACTCCGACCCCACCGCCGAGGCCGCCTATGACGGCGTCTCTGCGAAGAACGCAACCGGCATGGCCGACGTTGAGGACAACACGTGGTACACCGCTGCCGCGAACTGGGCTGTTGAGGCCGGTGTCATCAACGGCAAGATCGACGCTTCCGGCAAGCGCTATTTCGACCCTGAGGCCACCGTTGAGTTCCAGGAACTGGTTTCCATGCTGGTCAACATGACCGCAAGCGAAGCCGAGGTCAACGCGACCGATCCTGCTGCGCTGGACAAGTTCACCGACCGCGCGAGCGTTGCCGACTGGGCCGAGCACACCATGGCCTACGCCCTGAACGTCGGCTTCTACGGCGGCTACCCGCAGGCTGACGGCACGTACACGGCTGGTCCGAACGAGGACATCATGCGCGTGCGCGTCGCCGGCGTTTTGATGAACGGCTACGAGAACAAGCTGCTCGGCGTCGAGGCCGGCGCCACCCTGGTTCAGGATTCCGGCGTCGCCCTGCGCTACACCGGCGATCCGGACGAGGCCGACGTCTCCCTTGAGAACCTCAGCGACGAATGGGTTGCCGCGGTCACTTCCGTGTCCGTTGCCCCCATCGACGCCGACGGCAAGGTTGGCACGCCCCGTCTTCTGACCAGCGATCAGTACTCCTTCAGCTCCCGCTGGAGCGAGCTTGAGATCGTCCGCACCGAGGCTGACCCCATCTTCTCGGTTGCCGTTGGCGAAGGCGAGCCCTATACGGTGACGAACCGCTGGGGCGAGGAGGTCACCTACCCGCAGTCCAAGCAGTATCAGGTGGTGATCGCGGCTAAGGGTTATCAGAAGACCACCGCCACCGTGACCGCCTACACCGGCGCCTCCGACACGTTCTCGATCATCGTCGACGAGGACGGCGACGAGAAGACCACCGACGACCAGAAGGTCGTCAAGACCTACTCCAAGGCCGACCTCGATGCAATGAGCACGTTCAGCAACGGCTCCTCCCAGTGCGGCATGACCGGCTTCCGCACCTTCTCGGCCAAGGGCGTCGCCCTGTCCGACCTGTTCAAGGATGCCGGCGTGTCCGTGTCCGCCACCGACAAGTTCAAGCTCGACACCACCGACGACTTCGGTAAGGGATTCACCTACGACCAGCTGTTCGGCAACCGCTACTTCCTGCAGTCCATCTACGACGACCAGGAGGTCAAGGACACCTACGCCAAGCTGGTGAAGTCCGACGACGAGGCCGGCGCCACCGTGCAGCTGCGCCGCCTGCTGGCTGAAAAGGCCCTCGAGGACAACTCGATCGCCAAGCCGATGATCTCCTCCGCTTACGCTGAGACCATGATCAGCGGCGACGAGGTGGCCACCGCCACGCTGCCGACCGAGGCGAACACCTCCATCTCCGCGCTCGTGGGCGTTGAGAACCAGTTCCGCTTCACCTACGGCATTTCCCTTGCGCAGGAAGACCACACCGTCACCTTCGCCGCCGGCGAGGGCGTCGAGGTTCCCGCGCAGACCGTGAAGAGCCACCTGATGACCTCCACGGAGAACACGACGATCCGCTCCACGTACTGGAACAACGCCATCGTCGTGTACCGCAACGGCGCCGAGGCCACCGAGCCCTCCACGGCCGCCGACAAGATCACCAAGCCCGCCGACCCGACTCGCGAAGGCTACATCTTCGAGGGTTGGTACACCAAGGACGGCTCCAATGGCGGCGACTGGGGCGAGAAGTTCGACTTCGAGGCCAATGACGGCACCGTCGACGTCGACACCACCATCTATGCCAAGTGGGTTGTGGACGAGGACGCCCAGCCTTCCTTCGCCGCTCTTGAGAGCGAGCACAACTACGCCAACGATCTGAGCAAGGAATACACCTACACGTGGAAGGCCGCCGGCACCTTCGGCATGGCCGTTACCTTCGACGACGAGACCGCGGTTGAGAACGGCTACGACTTCATCACCATCTCCGACGGCGCGGGCAACGTGCTTGGCACCTACACGGGCACCGAGCTTGCGGGCGCAACGGTCTATGTTCCGCAGACCGACACCGTCAAGATCAAGCTTGAATCCGACCAGTCCGGAACCAAGTGGGGCTTCAAGGTTACCAACGTTGAGGCCCTGACCAGCAACGACCTTTCGCTCGTTGGCTCCATCGCCCCGATTTCCGCTCAGTACCTGAGCACCGGCGCCACCCCTGAGCCGGTTGTGACCTATGGCGCGAAGACGCTCGTCAAGGGCACCGACTACTCCGTGTCCTACGCGGGCAACGACACCATCGGCCAGGCCATGGTCGTCATCAAGGGCCTCGGCATCTACACCGGCATGATCACCCGCAACTTCGATGTGGTCGACGATTCCCATCTGGCTGCCGGCGCCGAGCTTACGGCCGATCAGCAGATCATGCTTCGCCAGTCCGGCGAGGAGGGTTCCACGAGCCTGAAGGTTTCCGGTGCCACCGACGAGTGGGCCCAGGCCATCACGTCTGTGGAAGTTGCTCCCGTTGATGCCAACGGTAAGGTTGGCGAAGCCACCGCGCTGACGTCCGACCAGTACAAGGTTGCCGTCGAAAACGGCCGCATCACCTTCACGCGCACCGAAGAGGCCCCGGTCTTCACGGTTGCCGTGGGCGAGGGCGGCCCGATCGAGATCACGAACCGCTGGGGCGACGTCACCACCTATCCTCAGCACAAGGATTGGCAGGTCACCGTTAAGGCTGACGGCTACACGACCCTGACGGGCACCGCCACCTTCTACACCGGCGCTTCCGACACGTTCTCGATCATCGTCGACGAGGACGGCGATGCGAAGACCACCGACGACCAGAAGGTCGTCAAGACCTACTCCAAGGCCGACCTCGATGCAATGAGCACGTTCAGCAACGGCTCCTCCCAGTGCGGCATGACCGGCTTCCGCACCTTCTCGGCCAAGGGCGTCGCCCTGTCCGACCTGTTCAAGGATGCCGGCGTGTCCGTGTCCGCCACCGACAAGTTCAAGCTCGACACCACCGACGACTTCGGTAAGGGATTCACCTACGACCAGCTGTTCGGCAACCGCTACTTCCTGCAGTCCATCTACGACGACCAGGAGGTCAAGGACACCTACGCCAAGCTGGTGAAGTCCGACGACGAGGCCGGCGCCACCGTGCAGCTGCGCCGCCTGCTGGCTGAAAAGGCCCTCGAGGACAACTCGATCGCCAAGCCGATGATCTCCTCCGCTTACGCTGAGACCATGATCAGCGGCGACGAGGTGGCCACCGCCACGCTGCCGACCGAGGCGAACACCTCCATCTCCGCGCTCGTGGGCGTTGAGAACCAGTTCCGCTTCACCTACGGCATTTCCCTTGCGCAGGAAGACCACACCGTCACCTTCGCCGCCGGCGAGGGCGTCGAGGTTCCCGCGCAGACCGTGAAGAGCCACCTGATGACCTCCACGGAGAACACGACGATCCGCTCCACGTACTGGAACAACGCCATCGTCGTGTACCGCAACGGCGCCGAGGCCACCGAGCCTTCCACGGCCGCCGACAAGATCACCAAGCCCGCCGACCCGACCCGCACCGACGGTGCGATTTTCCAGGGCTGGTACACCAAGGACGGCACGAACGGCGACTGGGGCGAGAAGTTCGACTTCGAGGCCAACGACGGCACTGTCGATGTGAACACCACGCTGTACGCCAAGTGGGCCGAGCCTGTTTCCCAGACCGGTCTTGAGGCTGCTGCCTGGCGCGAGGCTTCCTACGGCAACCCGCC